>NZ_JBPXLK010000015.1:0-142216 GCF_051843015.1 Nocardia sp. JW2 | reverse complement strand
CCCGCGCCATCGACGCCCGCCCCGGCGACGACTTCCACGCCGAATTCACCGGACTCGGTTCGGTCCGTTTGCGTTTCAGCTGACCTTCCCTAGGAGTATTCCGTGACAAGTAAAGTCACCGCCGCGATCGTGGGGTCCGGCAACATCAGCACCGATCTGCTGTACAAGCTGTTGCGTTCGGACAAGATCGAGCCGCGCTGGATGATCGGCATCGACCCGGACTCCGAGGGGTTGAAGCGCGCGAGTGGGCTCGGCCTGGAAACCTCCGCCGAGGGCGCGGACTGGCTGCTCGCCCTCGACGAGAAACCCGACCTGGTGTTCGAGGCCACCTCCGCCTACGTGCACCGCGCGTACGCACCGAAGTACGAGGCCGCGGGCATCCGCGCCGTCGACCTCACCCCCGCCGCTGTCGGCCCGGCCGTGATTCCGCCGGTGAACCTGGATTCGCTGCGGGACGCGCCGAACGTCAACATGATCACCTGTGGTGGGCAGGCGACCATCCCCATGGTCGCGGCCGTTTCGCGGGTGGTGCCGGTGCAGTACGCCGAGATCGTGGCGTCGGTGGCGTCGGTGTCGGCCGGGCCCGGTACCCGCGCCAATATCGACGAGTTCACCAAGACCACCTCCAAGGGTGTCGAAACGATCGGTGGCGCCCAGCGTGGCAAGGCCATCATCATCCTGAATCCGGCCGAGCCGCCGATGATCATGCGCGACACCATCTTCTGCTCGATCCCCGAAGACGCCGACCGCGACGCCATCGCCGACAGCATCCTGCGGATGGAGAAGTCCATCCAGGAGTACGTGCCCGGCTACCGGTTGCTCAACGAACCACAGTTCGACGACCCGTCGGTAGTGTCCGGCGGCATGGCGAAGGTGTCGATCTTCGTCGAAGTCGAGGGTGCGGGCGACTTCCTGCCCCCGTACGCGGGCAACCTCGACATCATGACCGCCGCCGCGACCCGCGTCGGTGACGTGCTTGCCGATCAGATCATCTCGGCTCGGGTGTAAGGAGTTTCCGCAATGAGCACAATCCTGAAGCCCTTCTCGGGCGAACTCGATGTCCGCGTCACCGACACCTCGCTGCGTGACGGGTCGCACCACAAACGGCACCAGTTCACGGTGGACGAGGTACGCGATATCGTTGCCGCCCTCGATGGTTCGGGCGTTCCGGTCATCGAGGTCACCCACGGTGACGGGCTCGGCGGGTCGTCGTTCAACTACGGGTTCTCCAAGACCCCCGAACAAGAACTCATCAAAGCCGCGGCCGAAACCGCCAAGCAGGCCAAGATCGCCTTCCTTATGCTGCCCGGCGTCGGCGTCAAGGAAGACATCAAGATCTCCCAGGACAACGGCGCCTCGATCTGCCGCATCGCGACGCACTGCACCGAGGCCGATGTCTCCATCCAGCATTTCGGTCTCGCCCGCGAACTCGGCCTCGAAACCGTCGGGTTCCTGATGATGGCCCACTCCACCACCCCGGAGAAGCTGGCGAAGCAGGCGCGCATCATGGCCGACGCCGGCTGCCAGTGCGTGTATGTCGTCGACTCCGCCGGTGCCCTTGTGCTCGAACAGGTTTCCGACCGCGTGTCCGCCCTGGTCGCCGAGCTCGGTGACGATGCCCAGGTCGGTTTCCACGGCCACGAGAACCTCGGCCTCGCCGTCGCCAACTCCGTCTACGCGGTGCGCGCCGGAGCCACCCAGATCGACGGCTCCGCCCGCCGTTTCGGCGCGGGCGCGGGCAACCTCCCCGTCGAAGCCTTCATCGGGGTCTGCGACAAACTCGGCATCAAGACCGGCGTCGACTTCTTCGCCGTCACCGACGCCGCCGAAGACGTCGTCCGCCCCGCCATGCCCACCGAGTGCCTCCTGGACCGCCAGGCCCTGATGATGGGCTACGCGGGCGTCTACTCCAGTTTCCTCCGCCACGCCGAACGCCAAGCCGAGCGCTACAACGTCTCCGCCGCCGAAATGCTTGTCCGCGCGGGCAAGCGCAAACTCGTCGGCGGCCAGGAAGACCAGCTCATCGACATCGCCCTCGAACTCCAACGCGAAGCCGCTTCGTCCTGACCACCCCCGATCCCGAAACGGCGTGACCCTTTCGGTCACGCCGTTTCGCTGTCTGCCCCGAGACGCGTCACCACCTGAGCGTGGTGATCTTGGTTCAGAGGCCGGAAACTCGCTGGACACGGGGGATATAAGTGGGGGATGAGTGAAAACGGTCAGGCATTGTTCTGCGGCGGGGACTTGGCGGCACGGATCGAGCGGGTGGAGACCGCGGCGATCGTGGGGGCCGCTCGGGTCGGGATCGGGCGGGGAGTCGAGGGGTTCGTCCGGGAGATCGGGGGTGGGGCGGCTTGTTTCGCGGGGGAGGGATCACCGTTGAACAAGGTGGTGGGGGTCGGGTTCGGTGGGGTGCCTTCGGTGGGGGAGTGGGAGGCGATCGAGGCGGCTTACGCGCGGGTGGGGTGTCCGGTGCAGGTGGAGTTGTCGCAGTTGGGGGAGGCGGGGATCGGGGAGCAGCTGACGGGGCGGGGGTATCGGTTGATGTCGTTCGAGAATGTGCTCGGGATGCGGTTGGACGGCGACGAGTTCGCCGTGCCGGACGGCGTGGAGGTGCGACTCGATACCGGGGAGGATCTCGGTGCGTGGCTCGATGTGGTGGTCGACGGGTTCGCCCATCCCGACGAAGGTCCGACCCACGAGGAATTCCCGCGCGAGGCGATTGCCTCGGTGATGCGAGACATGGCTTCGGCCAACGAGACCCGTCGCTACCTCGCCTACCGTGACGGGACCGCGGCCGGTGGAGCGAGCCTGCGCACCGACGGTGGGATCGCGGCCCTCGCGGGCGCGGCCACTCTTCCGTCGCATCGACGACGAGGCGTCCAAACCGCCCTGCTCACAACACGTCTCAACGATGCCGCGAAGGACGGTTGTGATCTCGCGACAGTCACCACCGCGCCCGGTTCCAAGTCGCAGCAGAACGCGCAAGGTCGAGGATTCTCGCTCCTCTACACCCGCGCGATCCTGGTGAAGGAGCTCTGAAGACCGCGCTGAGAGCGGTCGCGAGTCAGAGTGCGGTGAGGGCTTGGGCCACGCGGGCCGCCCGCTCTTGCGGCGTGGTGGCCTTGAGGATCGGGAGGAACAGTCGATACCGATCCGAACGGCTGAGCGCGGCGTAAGCCGATGCCGCGCGGGGTGATTCGGCGAGTGCCGCAGCCAGCTCCGCGGGGGTTTCGGCGGTGCTCTGCCGTTCGTAGGCTGCGGCCCAGCGCCCGTCGGCGACGGCCTCCTCGATCGCCGCGTAGCCGGCGGGCCGCATCCGGCCGGCCGCGATCAACGCCTCGGCCTTGGCGACATTGACCTGCGACCACGGGCTGCGCGCCCGTCGCGGCGAGTATCGCTGCAGGTAGTGATGCGCGTCGAGGGAACGCCGGTGGCTGTCGATCCAGCCGTAGCAGAGCGCGCCGTCGAGCGTCTCGGTGATCGTCACCGAGGGCTCCGGCGCCCCCTTCTTCGCGATCCGCACCCACACCTCGTCCGCCGAGGTGTGGTTCGCGGCCAGCCACGCTTCCCATTCGGCGGCGTCGGCGCAGGTGATGAATTCGATGCTCGCGTTCATGGGAACCATCTTGCTCGCCAAAGTGCTCACCGAATGAGCAGTTTTACAACCAGGGTCGCCACCTTTCGCGCGGCAACGAAGGCCGTGGCTCCGGGTTGCCACTGGCGCCGCAGGCAGTATCGGCACCCGGGTAACGAGCGCACCGGGATGCCGGACAGCGGGCACTGTGGCGCGTCCTATGCGGCGGCGAGGGCGGACAGCAGAGTGTGGGCGCTCTGTTTGGCCTGCTCGGTGCGGTCGGGTCCGTTCACACCTTGGAGGTGGAACGCCCAGTGAGCCTCGAACAGGCAGGCCAGGGCGTACGCGGTGACGGCAACCCGATCCGGTGATGCGGCCGGGTAGGCGGCACTGAGCTGTTGTTCGAGGCCGGGTAACCACCGGTTCGTCCAGAGGTCCGTGAGACGTTGCCGCACAACGGTTTCCCGAGCCGCCAGTGCGACCAGTTCGCACCACACCACCAGATCGTCGCGATCGGCGTAGGCGCCGGGCTCGAACATGCGCGCCACCCGTTCCTCGACGGGCGCGTCGGCGTCGAGGCGCAGCAGGTTGTCGCCGTACTCGGCGACGGCGTCGGTGATGAACGCCTGCATGAGACCGTCGCGGCTACCGAAGTAGTGCAGCACCAGGGTGCGTTGCACACCTGCCGCCGTCGCGACCCGTGACAGCGTCGTATTCGCGAACCCGTCGGCGGCTACCACCGAGCGCGCCGCCCGCAGGATCTGCGCGATCCGCTCGGGAGCCTTGCTGGGGCGGCCGATTTTATTTACTGTCATGACAGTCAATATATTCGAAGGGGAGGCAGTGATGCGAGTTCTGGCACTGGGTGGGGCAGGGGAAATGGGGCGCGTCGCGGCACGCGTCCTGCGCGGCGACGACAGGGTCACCGCGTTGACGGTCGCCGATCGTGACGAACGGGCGGCGCGCAAGGTCGCGGGGGAACTCGGTGCCGAAGCACGAGCGCTCGATGTCACCGACGGTCCATCACTCGCCGCGGCACTGCGTGAGGCGGACCTCGTGGTGAACACCGTGGGTCCGTACTTCCGCTTCGGCCCGCCGATCCTGGCCGCCGCCATCGCCGCGGGTTGCGACTACATCGACATCTGCGACGACCCACAGCCCACCGCCGACATGCTCGAACTCGACACCGAGGCGAAAGCGGCCGGCGTGACGGCGCTGCTCGGCATGGGCGCGAGTCCGGGCGTGGCGAACCTGCTCGCGGTCCGGGCGGGCGCCGAGCTCGATCGGGTCGACTCCCTGGTGACGGGCTGGAACATCCACTCGGCCCACACCGAGGAAAGCGCCGCGGCGACCGCCGCCGTCGTGCACGGCATGCGCCAGATCAGCGGGAACATCCCGGTGACCAGGGCGGGTGCGCGCGTCGAACGCCCTGCGCTGGAACGGTTTCGGCTCGAATACCCGGGACTCGGCACCGGTGAGGGCCGCAGCTTCGGTCACCCGGAGGCGATCACCTTGCCGCTGGCTTTCCCCGGTGTCGAGGACGCGACCTCGGTGGTCGTCGCCGATCGTCCGACCTCGGCCGCGCTCCTGGCACTGCGCTGGGCGATGAACCGCCGCCTGCTGACCGTCGATCGCGCGGCGCTCCTGGCTGCCCGCCTCGAACGCCTGCTCCCGGCCGACCCGGCAACTCTCGTCGCGGCCGGTGGACTTCCGCCGCTGTTCGCCATCGCCGAGGGGAGACGAGACGGCTCGCCCGCAAGTGTCGCCACTGCGCTGAGTCAGGTCCCCGGCCTGTCGATGGCCGACAACACCGGCGTCCCGTTGGCTGTCGGCGCGCTGCTGCTGGCCGCGAACCCACGTCCAGGGGTACACGCACCCGAAACGCTGATCGACCCGGACCAGTTCTTCGCCGCCTTCGCGACCCACTGCCTCGGCGCACCGGACCCCGCGGCGATGACGATCACCACCCGAAGCTGGGCAACCCCCGACAGCAACGCCGCGGCGCTGTCGTCCGCCCTGCTGACAGCCCTCATCGCGGCGCGCTGAGCCCTCGTTTGATCGGAGCCTGTGCCCGGACCAGTTCTTCGCCGCTTTCGCGACGCACTGGTCCGGGCATGCCCACCCGTCCACGATGACTTGTCACGACGGCAAGCTGGGCTGCGCCCGAAGCCAACGACGAGGCTTTGTCGTCCGCCCTGATCGTGGCTGAGCGCACAACCGGGCGTCGCCGCTCTACACGTCGGCGATGCGTGCTCACTCGAGCACAGGCGCCACTTACAACCAGGTGTCGAGGCTGGTGGTGGTGAGGAAGTGGTCCAGGTCGGCGCGCCAGGGGGCGGGGGTGGTCTTGTCCGGTTCGATGCCGGTGTACTGCCCACGGTAGAACAGCAGCGGGCGGCCGTTGGTCGTCGACTCCGATTCCGTCAGGGCCTGCACGCGCCCGATGACGATGTAGTGGTCACCACCGTCGACCACCGAGTCGACGGTGCATTCGATGGTCGCCAATGAACCGTCGAGCACGGGCACACCCAGATCCGAGGTGTGCCACGCGACTCCGGCGAACTTGTCCGGTTCGCGGGAGCCGAAGCGGGCGCACGTCGGCTGCTGTTCCTCGGCGAGCACGTTCACACAGAACTTGCCCGCCGCCTCGATCGCCGCCCACGAGCGCGACCCTTTGGTGGGGCAGAACAACACGAGCGGCGGATCGAGGGAGAGGGCGGCGAAGGACTGACAGGCGAACCCGATCGGCGCACCGTCGGGGTCGAGCGCGGTGATCACGGTGATGCCGGTGCAGAACTGTCCCAGCACATTACGGAATTGCCGGCCGTCGATCGCCGGTGTCTGTTCGGTCATGTCCCTAGCCGCCATTCCCTATTGCTGCTTGAATCCGACGGTGAAGTCGTGACCCCAGAGGCTGACCGCGGTGGATTCGCGGGCCGTCCAGTTGTCGTCGTCGACTTCCAGTCCCTCACAACCGAATTCGATGTCGAATCCACCCGGCGTCTTCATGTAGAACGACAGCATCTTGTCGTTGATGTGCCTGCCCAGGGTGGCCGACATCTTCACCTTCTTGCGCAGAGCGCGGTCCAGGCAGAGGCCGACGTCGTCGGAGTTCTCCACCTCGACCATCAGGTGCACGATGCCGGTGGGATTCGGCAGCGGCAGGAACGCCAGCGCGTGGTGGCGTGGGTTGCAGCCGTAGAAGCGCAGCCAGGCGGGGTCGCCGTCGGCCGGGCGGCCGACCATCTGCGGTGGCAGCCGCATGGAATCGCGCAGGCGGAAGCCGAGCACATCCTGGTAGAAGGCTTGCGCCGCAGCATCATCGGTGCAGGTCAGCACCACGTGGCCGAGGCCCTGCTCGGCGGTGACGAACTTGTGGCCGTAGGGGCTCACGAAACGGCGACCCAGGTACTGCGCCCCGTAGAACGCCTCGAGGGTGTTCCCGGACGGATCCTGGAACCGGATCATGCCCTCGACGCGGCGCTCGCCCAGCTCGTCCTTGGTCCCCTCGGTGTAGTCGACCCCGGCCTTGTCCAGGGTCTCCCGCAACTGCTGCAGGCCACGCGCGTCGGTGACCTCCCAGCCCGAGACCAGCAGCCGGTCCTGCTCGCCGGGGACGATCACCAGCCGCGCGGCGAAATCATCCATGCGCAGGTAGAGGGCGTCGGGGTTCAGTCCGGTGCCCTCCATCATGCCGAGCACCTTGAGGCCGTACTCGCGCCAGGCCGCCATGTCGGTGGCCTCGATGCGCATGTAGCCGAGTGCGCGAATACTCATCACTTGCTCCCGAGGAAATCGACTGTGAGCCGGTTGAACTCGTCGAACTTCTCCAGCTGCGCCCAGTGGCCGCAACCGCCGAACACGTGCAGCTGCACCCGGGGAATCACCTTGGTTGCTACGAGCGCGCCGTCGAGCGGGTTCACCCGATCCTCACGGCCCCAGATCAACAGCACCGGCTGACGCAGTTTGTAGGCGTCGCGCCAGAGCATGCCCTTCTCGAAGTCGGCGCTCGCGAAGGACTTGCCCATCGCGCGCATGGCCGCCAGCGATTCGGGGGTGCTCGCCTGGGCGAAGCGTTCGTCGATGAGCTCCTCGGTGACCAGCGACTGGTCGAAGACCATGATCCGCAGGAACTTCTCGAGGTTCTCCCTGGTCGGCGCGTAGCTGAACGCCGAGAGCAGCTTGACGCCCTCGGTGGGGTCGGGCGCGAACAGGTTGGTGCTCAACCCGCCCGGACCCATCAGCACGAGTTTGCCCGCGCGCGTGGGGTAGTCGAGCGCGAAGCGCACCGATGTGCCGCCGCCGAGCGAATTGCCGAGCAGGTGAACACGATCGGTGATCTCGAGATGATCGAGCAGCGCGAGCAACGCGGTGGACGCGTGCACGAAGTACTGCGGATGATCCACCGGCTTGTCGGATTTGCCGAAACCCGGCTGGTCCAGGGCGATCACATGGAAGTTCTCGGCCAGTACCGGAATGTTGCGGGCGAAGTTCGACCACGCCGAGGCGCCGGGTCCGCCACCGTGCAACAGCACGATAGTCGGACCGTTGCCGACGCCCGCTTCGTGATAATGCAACTTCAAAGAGGGGGTGACCTGCGCGAAGCGTGAGGTCGATTCGTAGGTGATCTCAGCGGTCTGGGTCATCGGCTACACCATGGCGTCGGTGACGGGCAGCCCGAACTCGTGCGTGCCGTACATGACGTAGGCGCGCTCGGGATCGTTGGCCGCGTGTACTCGTCCGGCATGCGCGTCACGCCAGAAGCGCTGCAGCGGAGTGCCGTTGGCCAGCGCGGTGGCGCCGGAGGATTCGAAGAGCTTGTCGATCGAGGCGATCACCCGGCCGGTGGCACGCACCTGGTCGCGCCTGGCCCGCACACGCAGGTCGAACGGCACTTCCTCGCCCGCGACCAGCAGCGCGTACTCCTCGGCCACATTGCCCGAGAGCTGACGCCAGGCGGCATCGATATCGCTGGCGGCCTCGGCGACGCGCACCTTGGCGAACGGGTCGTCCTTGGCGTTCTCACCCGCGTAGGCCGCGCGCACACGCTTGCCCTGATGCTCGACGTGCGCCTCGTAGGCGCCGTAACCCATGCCGACAATCGGGGTGGAGATGGTGGTGGGATGGATTGTGCCCCACGGCATCTTGTACACCGGATCGGAATTCTGCGCCAGGCCCGGCGAGCGACCCTCGCTCATCGCGCGGAAGCTGAGGAAGCGGTGCGTCGGCACGAAGACGTCCTCCACCACAACGGTGTTGGAACCGGTGCCGCGCAGGCCGACCACATTCCACACGTCGTCGATGCGGTACTCCGAGCGCGGAATCAGGAAGCTGCCGAAGTCGACCGGCTTGCCGTTCTTGATGACGGGTCCGCCGAGCACGGCCCAGGTCGCGTGATCGGAGCCCGAGGACCACGCCCACGACCCGCGCACGATGTACCCGCCGTCGACCGCCTGGCCCATGCCCATGGGGGCGTACGACGAGGAGATCCGCACGTCGGTGTCCTCGCCCCACACCTCTTCCTGTGCGGCCTGGTCGAACAGTGCGAGGTGCCAGTTGTGCACGCCGATGATGCCCGCCACCCAGCCCGTCGACCCGCAGGCACTGGCGATGCGGCGCACGGAGTCGTAGAAGACCACCGGGTCGGCGGCATGCCCGCCCCACTGCTTGGGCTGCAGCAGCCGGAAGAACCCGGTCTCCTGCAGTGCCTTCATGGATTCGTCGGGTATGCGGCGCAGGTCTTCGGCCTCCTGCGCGCGTTCGCGCAGCGTCGGCAGCAGCGCCTCGACCCGTTCGGTCACTTCTTGCGTCATTTCGCCAGCCCGTTCCTGCCCTGTCGGAATCGACAAACTGTTCTCGTTCGTCTCTGAGACTAGAACAGGTTCCCATTCCTGTCGAGAAGGGAATAACGCGGACAGCTAGCGTGAACCGGCCGTATTTTGTAACGTGTTCTAGTGAAGAAGGAGGGTTCGGGATGGCAGTCAACCCCAAGGTGAGAGAACTCGATGTCGGTACCACGCCGACCAGGTTCGCGCGCGGCTGGCACTGCGTCGGTCTCGCGAAGACGTTCCGCGACGGTAAACCGCACGCGGTCGAGATCTTCGGAACCAAACTCGTGATCTGGGCCGATACGTCCGACCAGCTCCGTGTGCTCGACGCCTACTGCAGGCATATGGGCGGTGACCTGAGCATGGGCTCGGTGAAGGGCGACGACATCGCCTGCCCGTTCCACGACTGGCGCTGGGGGGCGAGCGGCAAGTGCACGGCGATCCCCTACGGCCGCCGGGTGCCGCCGCTGGCGCGCACACGCAAGTGGACGACGCTGGAACGCAACGGTCAGCTGTTCGTCTGGCACGACCACGAGGGCAACGAACCGCCGCCCGAGGTCACGATCCCCCACATCGAGGGCGTGTACACCGACGCGGACGGCAATCCCAGCGAAACCCACGACAGCGGCTGGACCGACTGGACGTGGAACTCGCTGCTGATCGAGGGTGCGAACTGCCGCGAGATCATCGACAACGTCGTGGACATGGCGCACTTCTTCTACATCCACTACGCCTTCCCGACGTACTTCAAGAACGTCTTCGAAGGCCATGTGGCGACCCAGTTCCTGGAGACCAAGGGCCGCCCGGATATCGGCATGGCGGCCAAGCACGGCGGTGAGACGCTGCTCAAGTCGGAGGCGTCGTACTTCGGTCCGTCCTACATGATCAACCCGCTGATCAACATCTACAGCGGGTACGAGATGAAGGTCGTGCTGATCAACTGCCACTACCCGGTCACCCAGGACTCGTTCGTGCTGCAGTGGGGCCTGACCGTCGAGAAGCCCAAGGGCATCGACGACGCGACCGCGACCAAGCTGGCCAACACGATGACCACCTTCTTCGGCGACGGCTTCCTGCAGGACGTGGAGATCTGGAAGCACAAGTCCAAGGTCGAGAATCCGCTGCTGTGCGAGGAGGACGGCCCGGTCTACCAGCTGCGGCGCTGGTACGACCAGTTCTACGTCGACATCGCCGATGTCACCGAGAAGATGACCCAGCGCTTCGAGTTCGAGGTCGACACGACCAAGGCGAACGAGGCATGGGAGGCCGAGGTCGCCGAGAACCTGCGGCGCAAGGCCGAGGAAGCGGGCGTGTGACATGGCCGCCAGCTGGGCCAAGGCACCGGATTTCGCAGATCAGCCCGCCCGCCGGGCGGCGGTGCGGGCCCAGACCGCCCTCGACCAGCAACGGTATCTCGACGAAGGCCTGACGCCGCTGCGGTGTCAGGCCTGCAGCACCGAGGTGCTGGTGCGCAAGTACAGCGCGCACCAGACCTCGGTGCAGTGGACCGAGCGGCCCGACACGCGCTGTCCGGTCTTCGCCGAGCTGAGTTCCCACGGTGCCCGGCCCGGTCGGCCGGACACCTGTCCGTCGCTGCAGAAGACGATCGAGTGGGCGGTCGACGAGGGCGTGCTCGAGGTTCCCGAATAAAACCTCAGTCGCCGACGGTGAGCGCCTGGGCTTCCTCGATGCTGTGCGGCGCGGGGTCGTGGTCGTCGATGTGGGCCAGGGCGCCGCGCCCGAGGAACAGGACGGTGACCCCGGCGGCGGTGCACGCCGCGCCGAGCCAGAACGGCAGGGACACGCTGTGCTCGCCGAGCTTGCCCGCCACCCAGGGCGCGGCCGCGCCGCCGGCGAACCGGACGAAGCTGTAGGCCGCCGACGCGGTCGACCGCTCGACCGGCGCGGAGATCATCACGGCCTCGGTGATGAGGGTGTTGTTCACGCCGAGGAACAGCCCGGCGACCACGACCCCGACGAT
This sequence comes from Nocardia sp. JW2, assembly GCF_051843015.1. Taxonomy (NCBI): domain Bacteria; kingdom Bacillati; phylum Actinomycetota; class Actinomycetes; order Mycobacteriales; family Nocardiaceae; genus Nocardia; species Nocardia sp. JW2. Next base: position 130,830 of record NZ_JBPXLK010000015.1, on the reverse strand, counting down.
CAGCACGATCTTGTGCTCGGCGTACAGCGCCATGAGCGCCAGGTCGGCGGCGAACAGGCCGAGGGACAACCCCATCATCGGCAGCGTGCCGAAGCGCGCCTGCAGTCTCGGGGCGAGGAACACCGAGGCCACCGCGAGCATCACGCCCCACCCGAAGAAGATGAAACCGATCGCGTAGGTGCCCATGTCGAGGGGGAACGGCGTGTAGGCGAGCAGGGTGAAGAAGCCGAAGTTGTAGAGCAACGCGGTGATGCTGACGGTGAGCAGTCCGCGGTGCCGCAGCGCCTTGAACGGCGCGCTGATCGAGGTAGGGGTCGCGGGCTTGGGTAGTTCGGGCAGCAGCACGACGATCGCGACGAAGGCGACGGCCATCAGCACGGACACGCCGAAGAACGGACCGCGCCAGCTGATCCCACCGAGTACCCCACCGAGCAGTGGTCCGGTCGCGATGCCGATACCGAGGGCCGCCTCGTAGAGGATGATCGCCTTGGCGACTCCGCCCGTTGCCGCGCCGACGATGGTGGCCAGCGCCGTTGCGATGAACAGGGCGTTGCCGAGACCCCACCCGGCACGGAAGCCGATGATCTCGCCGATGGTGCTCGACATGCCCGCCAGCGCGGCGAACACGATGATGATCGCCAGGCCCGACAGCAGGGTCTTCTTGGCGCCGAAGCGACTGGAGATGACGCCGGTGACCAGCATGGCGATGCCGGTGACGGCCATGTAGCTGGTGAACAGCAGCGAGACCTGCGAGGGGCTGGCGTTCAGCTGTTCGCCGATGGGTTTGAGGATGGGATCGACGAGGCCGATGCCCATGAACGCGATGACGCTGGCGAAGGCGACGGCCCAGACGGCTTTCGGCTGGCCGGTGGAGGTGGCCGCGGCGTCGTTGTCGCGAGTCAACGGAGAGATGCTCATGAGCGCTCCTGGTTGCTTCACTGGTGACCGCGGGCAACCGCGCGCAGGGCTGTCAGCAGGTCGTTCATGTCGGTGTCTAGCCGGATCAGCCGGTCGAGGTCGAAATCGGCGAGTCCGGGCGCCAAGGCGGCCGCGTAGGCGCGTCTGGCGCGGGTGAGGCGGGACCGGCCCGCCGGGGTGAGTTCGACGCGCACTGCCCGCGAGTCCCTCGGGTCCTTGGTGCGGGTGGCGAATCCGTCGGCGACGAGCCGACCGAGCAGCGCCGTTGCCGCCGGTTGTGAGCATCGATCGATGCGGGCGAATTCGCTGACCCGTAGGCCGTCGTGCTCCTCGAGCACGGCGAGGGCGCGCAGCATCGCGCGGGGCAGGTCGTCGGAGCTGACCGCCCCGGCGAGCCGGGTGAGCCGACCGGCAGTGACCAACAGGTCGACCACGATGTCGTCTGCTGATGGCTGCTCGTTCTGCTGCACAGGAAAATTATTGCATAAGCTAACTATCTAAATCGGGCAGGTGCGTCGTGAAACGGGCCACAACGCACGAAACCCCAGCTCCGTGGTGTCGGAGCCGGGGTTGCGGAAGTGCACGTCAAGCGGCGATCGGACGGCGGGCGGTCCCGAACAGTTCCGCGGTGGCGTGTGCCCGCTTGAAGTACAGGTGGGCGTCGTGTTCCCAGGTGATGGCGATACCGCCGTGCAACTGGATGGTCTCGGCGGCCACCGTGCTGAACGCCTCGGTGCAGTAGGTGCGGGCCACCCACACGTCCTCGGCGGCCGAATCACTGCCCGCCGCCAGCGACTGGGCGGCCAGCAGCGCGGCCGATTCCGCCGATTCGACGAGCACGTACATATCGGCCATGCGGTGCTTGAGCGCCTGGAAGCTGCCGATCGGCCTGCCGAACTGCACGCGCGCGCTGGTGTATTCGACCGTCATCTCGAGGCAGCGGCGGGCCGCGCCGACCTGTTCGGCGGCCAGTGCCGCCCACGCGATGTCGCGCAGCCGGGTGCCCGGGTCGCCGAGCCTGGTCGCCGGGGTTTCGGTGAAGGTGATGCTCGCCAGGGCGCGGGTGTGGTCGAGTCCAGGAGTCGGCGTCACAGTGACACCTGCTGCGGTAGGCGAGGTTTCGAACAATCCGTCGGCGGTGAGTACGAGCAGGACGTCCGCTTGGGCGCCGTGCAGCACGTAATGCGCTGTCCCGCTGAGTGATCCGCCTGTCGCGCGAACGCCGTAGTCATCCCAACCCTGGGAATCCGCCCAGCACAGCGCGGCCGTGCGAGAGCCTTCGGCGAGATCGGGGAGCAGCCGCTCGCAAGCCTGCTCATCGCCGGCCAACAGGACGGCTTGGACACCGAGTACGGCCGAACCGAGCATCGGCACGCCGCTCAGCACCCGGCCCAATTCGCCGACGACCATAAGCGATTCGACGAGACTCGCGCCCACCCCGCCCCACTGCTCCGGCACCGCGAGGGCCGCGACCCCCACCTGCTCGCACAACAGCTGCCACAACTTCGGGTCGTACCCGAGGTCGCTGTCCATCGCCGCGCGAAGGGCTTCCGGAGTCGCGTGCTTGGCCAGCAGCGCCCGCACCGACGAGCGGAATTCGAGCAGTTCATTCGATGACATGGGATTCCTCGGCGAAGTCGGTGATGGAATGCGCACAGCCGGGCCGTGCCTCGGATCGCGTCGAACCCGGCCGCCACACGGGGTAGACGAGCTGTGCGCGCGAAGGGGTGGACATCATGTCGGGCACAACATCTCAGCTCGCTGCCGTCGCGCGGAGTGCGGCGGCGATCCTGGCGCGGTGGAAATCGGCCGTGCCCCAGGCGGTGCGCAAGGCCGCGACCCTGGTGAGCCACAGTGACAGGTCGCATTCGGCGGTGTAGCCGATGGCGCCGTGTACCTGCAGACCCGCCCGCGAGGCGCGGTGGGCGGCATCGCCGCAGGCCACCAGCGCTGCCGAGACATCGCGGGCGCGGTCGGCGGAGTCGAGAGTGAGCGCGGCGCGGTACAGCAGCGGCTCCGCCAGATCCAGCGCGATCCGCACATCCGCGAGCTGCTGCTTCACGGCCTGGAATTCGCCGATGAAGCGACCGAACTGCTTGCGCTGCTTGGCATAAGCGGTGGTCTGATCGAGGATGGCCCGGCCGGCACCGAGCAGTTGCGCGGCGCAGGCCAGCACACCCAGGTCGAAGGCGAAGTCGACGGCGTCCTCTGCCGCCTCCGCCAGCACCTCGTCGCGCACCGCTGCGTACAGCTTGCGGGCGGGATCGATCGACGCGATCGCCGCCGCACTCTCGAACCGGCGCGCGCCGTGTTCGCCGGAGCGCTCAGCTGCGGCGGCCTGCGTAGGAGCCTCGTCGGGACGTGCGGGTCGACCTGTGGAGACGTGTGCACTACCGGCGACCAACACGAGGTCGGCGGTATCCGCGTCGAGCGCGACGGTGCGGCCGCCGTGCTCGAAGGCGATCGAGCCGAGCAGTTCACCAGTCGCCACGCCCGACAGCCAGCGCTCCGCGGCGGCCGGGAGATGTTGCAGCAGAGCGGGAATCACGGCGGCGGATTCGATCACCGGACCCGGCACGGCCGCGCGCCCGAGTTCGATCAGTGCCACCACCAGGTCGACCGGCGTGGCATCCGCGCCGTCGTGTTCCTCGTCGACGATCAGGCCGAATACCCCCATGTCGGCGACCTGCCGCAGGATCGCGCGGCCACGGGCGGTGTCGCCCTCGGACCAGGCGCGCACGGCGGCAGGCACCTGCCCCGCATCGAGGATCTTGCGCAGCTCCGCGGCGAAGTCGAGCTGCTCGGTACTGAGGGCGAATCTCATCGCACCCCTCCTGTTGTCGGGTGGTCGATTCGATTCGTAGCGCCGTTCATCGCTTGCTCTCCCGTGGCAGGCCGAGGAGGCGTTCGGCGATGATGTTGCGCTGGATCTCGTTGGTGCCCGCGTAGATCGGGCCCGCGAGGGAGAACAGATAGCCGTCGGTCCACGGACTGCGCTGCTCGGCGGCCGCTCCGAGCAGGTCGAGACCCGTTTCGTGCATGGCGATGTCGAGGTCGGACCAGAAGACCTTGGTGATCGAGGATTCGGCGCCGAGCTGGCCGCCGTCCTGCAGGCGGGTGACCGTGCCGAACGTGTGCAGCCGGTAGGCCTCGGCCCCGAGCCAGGCGTCGACCACGGCGTTGCGGGCGGCGGTATCGGCGGGGTCGCAGGTCTGCTGCCACAGGTCGATCAGGCGTTGCGCGGTGGCGCTGAACCGGCCGGGGCTGCGCAGCGAGAGGCCACGCTCGTTGCTCGAGGTGGCCATCGCCACCCGCCAACCCTCGTTCGGTGCGCCGATCACGTCGTGGTCGGGGACGAAGACGTCGTCGAGGAAGATCTCGGCGAAGCCGGGTTCGCCGTCGAGCTGGGGGATCGGGCGCACGCTCACGCCCTCGGCCGTCAGCGGGAACATCACGTAGGTCAGCCCGTGATGACGCTGCGCCTCGGGGTCGCTGCGGAACAGGCCGAAGGCCCAATCCGCGTAGGACGCACGGGAACTCCACGTCTTCTGGCCGTTGAGCACCCACCCGCCCTCGGCGCGCCTGGCCGTCGAGCGCAGGCCCGCCAGGTCGCTGCCCGCCTCGGGCTCCGACCAGGCCTGTGCCCAGATGTCCTCGCCGCGAGCCATTCTCGGCAGGATCCGGGCCAGTTGCTCCTCGGTGCCGTGCTCGAACAGCGTCGGTGCCAGCAGGAAGATGCCGTTCTGGGCCACCCGGCCGGGCGCGCCCGCCGCGTAGTACTCCTGCTCGAACAACACCCATTCGAGAATGGAGGCGTCACGCCCGCCGTACTCGCGCGGCCACGACACCGCCGAGAGCCGCGCCTCGGCCAGCGTCGCCTCCCATGCACGATGGGCCGCGAAGCCTTCTGCGGTATCCATGGACGGCAGCGGTTCGCGTGGCACATGGGTGGCGAGGAATTCGCGCACCTCGAGCTGGAACTGTGTGGCTGCCTCGTCGATCTCGAGATCCATCTACTTCGACCCGTTCTGTTCGGCCGCGGCGGTCTTCATCGTCTTGGCGTTCATCCCGCCCAGCGAATCGGCGCCGACCTCGGCATTGTGCGCGTGCGCGAAATGGTGCAGTCCGAAGACCGAGTCCATGCCCGAGCGCATCCCCATCAGATCCTCGGCCTGGTTCACCGCCTTCTTGGTGAGCGCGAGCCCGAACTGCGGCATGGTGGCGATCTTCTCGGCGAGCGCGATGGTCTCGGCTTCCAGCTCCGCGCGCGGCACGACCCGGTTCACCATGCCCCACTCCTTGGCCTGCGCGGCCCCGAACCGGTCACCGGTGAACAGGAACTCCTTGGCCGCGCGCGGGCCCATCACCCACGGATGCGCGAAGTACTCCACGCCCGGAATGCCCATGCGCACAACGGGATCGGAAAAGAAGGCGTCGTCGGAACAGACGATCAGATCGCACACCCAGGCCAGCATCAGCCCACCGGCGATGCACGCGCCCTGCACCATCGCGATCGTCGGCTTGGGGATCTCGCGCCAGCGCCTGCACATGCCGAGATACACCTCGGTCTCGCGGGCGAACCGCTGGTCGCCACCGGTGCGGTCGACGTGGTCCCACCACAGCGCGGCCTTGTTCTCGTAGTGCGCGTCGTGGTCGCGGCCCGGTGTGCCGATATCGTGCCCGGCGCTGAAGTGTTTTCCGTTGCCCGCGAGCACGATCACCTTCACCGCGGCATCCTCGACCGCGCGCACGAACGCGGCGTCGAGGGCGTAGGTCATCTTCGAGTTCTGCGCGTTGCGGAAATCGGGCCGGTTCATGGTGATCACAGCCACCGGTCCGCGCACCTCGTAGGTGACGACCTCGGTTTCGGAACTCACGACTTCTCCTCACGTAGCTCGCGCTTGAGCACCTTGCCCGCCGCGCTGTAGGGCAGCCGGTCGCGGAACTCGACGAACCGGGGCACCTTGAAATTCGCCAGATGGGCGCTCGCATGGGCGATCACGTCGTCGGCGGTCAGGTTCGTGTCCGGCTTGCGGACGACGAACGCCATGCCGACCTCGCCCATCCGCTCGTCGGGCACCCCGATCACCGCGGACTCGGCGACACCGTCGAGACGGGCGAGGGTCTGCTCGATCTCGGCGGGGTAGACGTTGAATCCGCCGGTGATGTACATGTCCTTGAGCCGGTCGGTGATCTTGAGGTAGCCGCGTTCGTCGACCACGCCGATGTCACCGGTGTGCAGCCAGCCGTCGGGGTCGATGGCCTCGGCGGTGGCCTCGGGATCGTCGAGGTAACCGAGCATCACATTGGGGCCGCGCAGCAGTACTTCGCCGTTGTCGGCCAGGCGCAGTTCGAAGCCGGCGATGGGCTTGCCACAGGTGTTGGCGATGGTCTCGGCGTCGTCGTCGGGGTCGCACATGGTGCCGAAGCCTGCGGTCTCCGACAGTCCGTAGGCGGTAATGACCACCTCGAAGTCGAGGTCGTCGCGCATCCGCTCGATCAGCACCACCGGCACGGTCGCGGCGCCGGTCACCGCGACGCGCAGCGAAGAGAGGTCACGCTCGCCGCGCTCGGGGTGGTCGAGGATGGTCTGGTAGATCGTCGGCGGGCCGGTGAGCACCGTGATCCGCTCGGACTCGACCAGGCGCAGCGCGGCCGGGACGTCGAATGTCGCCTGCGGCACGATCGTGGCCCCGGTGACCAGGCACGCGAGGATGCCCGCCTTGTATCCGAAGTTGTGGAAGAAGGGCGGGATCACCAGGTAGCGGTCGCCCGCGCGCACGGTCGAGCACGCGCACCAGGCACGCACCACATCCAGGGCCTGCCGGTGGGCGACCATGGTGCCTTTGCTGCGGCCGGTGGTGCCCGAGGTGAAGAGGATGTCGGAGATGTCGTCGGGGGAGACCCGCGCCGCGCGCGCTTCGCCGTCGGCCTCGGTGACCCGCTCGGCCTCGGCGAGGAAATCGTCCCAGGTGAGCGAGCCGGTCCCGGTGGCCGCGCCCGGCTCGACCGGGATGACGACAACCGTCGCGATGGTCGATTCCGGTGCTTCGGCGAGCAGTTCGGCCACCCGGTCGCGACCGAGGAACGGCCCGGCGACGAACAGCGCCTTCGCATCGACCCGGTTCAGCACGTCGACCGCCTCGGCCGCCACGTACCGGGTGTTCAGCGGCACGAGTGCGGCACCGGCCGAATGCGCGGCCAGCGCGGCCACCACCCAGTGATGGGTATTGGGTGCCCACATGGCGACCCGGTCGCCGGGTTCGATGCCGCGGGCGATGAGCGCGCGCGCCGCGATCCGCACCTGGTCGAGCAGCTCTGCCCATGTCAGGCGGGTTTCGCCGTCGACGATGGCAGGCTCGTGCGGATACGCCGCGGCGGTCTGGCGCAGCGCCTGCGGAATGGTCTGTGCAGCGGGTGTCACGGGGTCCTCACCGTTGTGCGGTTCGCTTTTCTTTACGAAGCAGCTAACAAAGCAAGTGCTTGGTAGGTTACTCTACCGTGGTGGGCGTGATCCAGACCGCAGATTCAGTTACCTCCGACGCGGAGTTCCGCGCGGAGATCCGGGAGTGGCTTGCCGAAAACCTCGCGGGCGAGTTCGCCGACCTGCGCGGTACCGGCGGGCCGGGCCGAGAACACGAGCACTTCGAGCGACGGCTGGCCTGGGATCGTCATCTCGCCGCCGCCGGCTGGACGTGCCTCGGCTGGCCGGTGGAGTACGGCGGCCGCGACGAGAGCGTCGCCAGGCAGGTGATCTTCCACGAGGAGTACGCCAAGGCCGACGCGCCCGCGCGGGTCTCACACGTGGGTGAGGAACTGCTCGGGCCGACCGTGCTCGCCTTCGGTACCGAGGAGCAGAAGAAGCGCTTCCTGCCCGGCGTCCGTTCGGTCGGCGAGCTGTGGTGTCAGGGCTACTCCGAGCCGGGCGCGGGTTCCGACCTGGCCGCTGTGTCGACGACCGCCCGCCTCGACGGCGACCAGTGGGTGATCAACGGCCAGAAGATCTGGACCTCGCTGGCCCACGTGGCCGACTGGTGCTTCGTGATCGCCCGCACCGAACGCGGGTCCACCCGTCATCACGGCCTGTCCTACCTGCTCGTCCCGATGAACCAGCCGGGCATAACCGTTCGCCCGATCCAGCAGCTCACCGGCACTTCGGAATTCAACGAGGTGTACTTCGACGACGCCCGCACCGACGCGGACCTGGTCGTCGGCGCGCCCGGTGACGGCTGGCGAATCGCCATGGGCACCTTGACCTTCGAGCGCGGCATCTCCACTCTCGGTCAGCAGATCCGCTTCGCCCGCGAACTCACCGACATCGAAGACCTCGCCCGCCGCACCGGTGCCGCCGACGACCCGCTGATCGCCGCGCGTTTCGACCGCGCCTGGGTGGGCCTGCGGGTGCTGCGCGCCCACGCGCTGCGCACCATGAGCGACGAGAACGACGCGGGCGGGGCGTCGGTGTCGAAGTTGTTGTGGGCCAACTGGCATCGCGATCTCGGCGAGCTGGCCATGGCGGTGCAGGGCGCCGCCGGTCTGGTGATCCCCGACGACGACATGACCGCCTGGCAGCGGCTGTACCTGTTCAGCCGCGCCGACACCATCTACGGAGGTTCGAACGAAGTGCAGCGCAACATCATCGCCGAGCGGGTGCTCGGTCTGCCGCGCGAGGCCCGACCGTGACCGGCCCGCTCGCCACCCCGCCCGCGCCCATCCCCGGCCACGGTCTGCTCACCGGCCGCAAGGGTGTCGTCACCGCCGCCGCCGGTACCGGCATCGGCTCGGCCACCGCCCGCAGGCTCCTGTCCGAGGGTGCCGATGTGGTGGTATCCGATTGGCACGAGCGGAGATTGGGTGAAACCGCCGAACTGCTCGCCAAGGAATTCCCGGAGCGCACCGTCGGTGCCGTGGTGTGCGATGTGCGCGACACCGCCCAGGTGAATCAGCTGCTCACCGCCGCTGCCGCCGAACTCGGGCGCATCGACATCATGATCAACAATGCCGGCCTCGGCGGTGAGACCCCCGTGGTCGACATGACCGACGAGCAGTGGGACCAGGTCCTCGACATCACCCTCACCGGCACCTTCCGCTGCACGCGCGCGGCGCTCGGCTACTTCCGCGACGCGGGCCACGGCGGCGTGATCGTCAACAACGCCAGCGTGCTCGGCTGGCGGGCCCAGCACGGCCAGGCGCACTACGCCGCGGCCAAGGCGGGGGTGATGGCGTTGACCAGGTGCAGCGCGATCGAGGCCGCCGAGTTCGGGGTGCGCATCAATGCCGTCGCGCCGAGCATCGCGCGGCACCCGTTCCTGGACAAGGTGAGCTCATCGGAACTGCTCGACAACCTCAGTGAGCGTGAGGCTTTCGGGCGCGCGGCCGAGCCGTGGGAGGTCGCGGCGACGATCGCCATGCTGGCCAGCGACTACACCTCGTACCTGACCGGTGAGGTGGTTTCCGTGAGTAGTCAGCGCGCATGACGGCAGCAGCACGCCAAGCAAGTGCTTGGTTGTACGATGTCTAGGGTGACCGCACCCGATACCGCGAAACGCACCCGCCGCGACGAACTGCTCGCCCTCGCCGCCGACCTGTTCGCCGAGCGCGGCCTGCGCGCCACCACGGTGCGCGATATCGCCGATTCGGCAGGCATTCTCTCGGGCAGTCTCTACCACCATTTCGATTCCAAGGAATCGATGGTCGACGAGATCCTGCGCGGCTTCCTCGACGACCTGTTCGGCCGCTATCGCGAGATCGCGGCCGCCGGGCTCAGCTCGCGGGCGACCCTCGAGGCCCTGGTCCTCGCCTCCTACCAGGCGTTCGACCGTCATCATGCCGCCGTCGCGATCTACCAGGCCGAGGCCAAGAACCTGCGTGACGTGGAACGTTTCGGCTACATCCGTGACTTCAACACCGAGTTCCGCGACCTGTGGCACCGGGTGCTCGCCGCCGGTGTCGCCGACGGCAGCTTCCGGCCCGAACTCGACGTGGAACTGGCCTTCCGCTTCCTGCGCGACACCGTGTGGGTCGCGGTCCGCTGGTACACCCCCGGCGGCCCCATCACCGTGAAAAACCTTGCCTCGCAATATCTGACCATCGTGCTCGACGGGCTCACCGTGCCCGCGAGCGACGCGCCTTAGGAGTACCCATGACCGCACCCGCCGAGCGCCGCCCCTACACCCCGTTGCGGGAGGCCTATGTAGTCGACGCGGTGCGAACCGCCGTCGGTAAGCGTGGAGGAGCGCTGGCCGGTGTGCACCCGGCCGACCTGGGCGCCGCCGCGCTGCGCGGCCTGATCGAGCGCACCGGGATCGACCCCGCCGTCGTCGACGACGTGATCGTCGGCTGCGTCGACAACATCGGCCCGCAGGCGGGCAATATCGGGCGCACGATGTGGCTCACCGCCGGACTCCCCGAGGAAGTTCCCGGTGTCACCGTCGATCGGCAGTGCGGTTCCAGTCAGCAGGCCATCAACTTCGGCGCCCAGGCGATCATGAGCGGCACCGCCGAGGTGATCGTCGCGGGTGGCGTGCAGAACATGAGCGCCATTCCCATCTCGGCCGCCATGCTCGCGGGCAAGGAGTACGGTTTCGACTCGTCGTTCATCGGCGCCGTCGGCTGGGACCAGCGCTACGGCACCGGCGAGATCTCGCAGTTCCGCGGCGCCGAGCTGATCGCCGAGAAGTGGGGCATCACCCGCGAGAGGATGGAGCAGTGGGCGCTGCGTAGCCACCAGCGGGCGCGTGCGGCGATCGCCGAAGGCCGCTTCGAAGCCGAGATCGTGCCGGTCGGTGACTTCACCGTGGACCAGGGTCCGCGCGAGACCAGCCTCGAGAAGATGGCGGCTCTGCAGCCGCTGACCGAGGGCAGCCCGCTCACCGCCGCGGTGGCCAGCCAGATCTCCGACGGTGCGAGCGCGACACTGCTGGCCTCGGAGTGGGCCGTCGAGGAGTACGGGCTCACCCCTCGGGCGCGCATCCATCACGTCAGCGCGCGCGGCGCCGACCCGATCTTCATGCTCAGCGCGCCCATTCCGGCCACCCAGTGGGCGCTGGCGAAGACCGGGCTCACCATCGACGACATCGATGTCATCGAGATCAACGAGGCGTTCGCGCCGGTGGTGCTGGCCTGGATCAAGGAGATCGGCGCCGATCCGGCGAAGGTCAATGTCAACGGCGGTGCCATCGCACTCGGTCATCCGCTCGGCGCGACCGGTGCGAAGCTGTTCGCCACCCTGCTGCACGAGCTGGAGCGGGTGAACGGCCGCTACGGTCTGCTCACCATCTGTGAGGGCGGCGGCACCGCGAACGTCACCATCATCGAACGGCTCGGCGCGAGCGAGTAATTCACCGCGACGCCGACGACGGCCCGGTACCGGACACTCCGGTACCGGGCCGTCGTGCGTCGGCGGACTTGCGGGTGATGGGCCGGTCGTCGAGACTGAACGGTTGCTCTCCCGGCGCCACCGCGATAACACGTTGGCGCAGTGGGTAAGCCATGTGCTGAAGCGGTGCCGGTCAGGTACTGCTCGTGGAAACAGGGAACAGGAATTTCGAATGGGTTACCCACAACCGCCCAACCCGTATCAAGGTCGGCCAGGTCAGCCGATGCAACCTGGTCAGCCGTATCCGGGCCAGCCGATGCCGGGTCAGCCCTACCCGCAAGGTCAGCCGTACCCGCAGGGACAGCCCTACCCACAGGGACAGCCCTACCCGCAGGGGCAGCCGTACCCGCAGGGGCAGCCGTACGGCGCGCCCGGTGGTTACGGGCAGCCGCCGCGCCGGTCGGGCGGCGGCGGCAAGATCGTTCTCGTCCTCGGCGGTCTGGTCGTGCTGGTCGCGATCGCGGTCGGCGCGATCTACATGTTCGGCGGTGGTGGCGGTCCCCTCGGTGGTGGCGGTTACGACACCCCGCGCGCGGCGGCGCAGGCCTGGGTCGACAAGGAGGGCGAACTCGAAGACCTGGTGTGCGCCTCCGATCGTGACGAGATCGCGAAGTACGAGAACCAGGCCACGCCGACCAAGGCACCGTCGGGCGGCGGTGCACCGAGCGTGACGACGACGCTGAAGAGCGTGGATGTGGCCTCCGGCAGCAAGTCCGGGACGTTCACCACGGCGATGAGCATGACCATTCTCGGCCAGAGCACGACTTCGACCGCGACCTACAAGCTGGTCGAGGAGGACGGCGGCTGGCGGGTGTGCGGAATCCTCAACCCGACCATCGAAACGGAGTGAGTGCGGCGGGTCGGTCCCACCGGGCCGACCCGGTCGTCGCCTCTCCTGCTCCGAGGGGCGTCGGGCACCGGGCCTACGATGGGAGCGGTGAAGGTGCTCGGCGCGTGCCCACTCGACTGTCCTGACGCCTGCTCGTGGGTGGTGACGGTCGAGGACGGCGTCGCGACCGGCCTGCGCGGCAACAAGGAACACCCGGTCACGCGCGGTGCGCTGTGCGTGAAGGTGAACCGTTATCTGGAGCAGGTCGGCGCGCCGGACCGGCTCAGGTATCCGCTGCGCCGGACGGGTCCCAAGGGTTCCGGGCGGTTCGAGCGGATCAGCTGGGACGAGGCGCTCGACGAGATCGCCACCCGGCTCGCCGGCATCATCGACGAATACGGCGCCGAGGCGATCTGGCCGTTCCACGGCACCGGCAGCCTCGGCTACCTCCAGGGCCTCGAGGGGTATCCCGGCCGCCGCATGTTCAACGTGCTCGGCGCCTCCCACCATGCGGCGACCATCTGCTCGGTCGCGGGCAGCGCGGGGCTGAGCTACACCCTCGGCACCTCCGGCGGCATGGACCCGGAGGACTTCGCGAAATCGAAGCTGATCCTGCTGTGGGGCACCAACCCGCTCACCTCCGGTCATCACCTGTGGAAGTTCGTGCAGGACAGCGGTGCCTACCTGGTCGCGATCGACCCGGTGCGCACCAAGACCGCCGAACGCTGCGACGAACACCTCGCACCCCTGCCCGGCACCGATGCCGCCCTGGCGCTCGGCCTGCTGCACGTGGTGGTCTCGCTGGGCGCCGAGGACACGGAATTCATCGCCGAGCACACCGAGGGCTGGCCCGAATTCCGGGAGCGCATCATGGAATTCACCCCGGAGCGGGTGGCCGCGATCACCGGCCTCGAACGCGAACAGATCGTCGCGCTCGGTGAACGGATCGCGGGTACCAGGCCGACCGCGATCCGCGCCTCCCAGGGCATGCAGCGCCACGCCGGTGGCGGGATGGCGCTGCGGGTGCTCGGCTGCCTGCCCGGCGTCACCGGTGACTGGGCGCTTCCCGGAGGTGGCCTGCACTATTCGACGAGCGGGCACTTCGAACTCGACCTGCCCGCCCTGGTGCGCGACGATCTGCTGCCGCACCCGGTGCGCACCTTGTCGATGACCAGGCTCGGTGAGGCCTTGCTCGACGTCGACGAGCCGCCGGTGCAGGCGCTGTTCGTGATCGGCGCGAATCCGGTCGGCTCCAATCCGGATCAGCGCCGCGTGATCGAAGGTCTGTCACGCGAAGACCTCTTCACCGTGGTGCTGGAGCATTTCGCCACCGACACGGTCGATTACGCCGACATCGTGCTTCCCGCGACCATGCAACCCGAGCACCTCGACGTGATCGCGGGCTACGGCCACCTGTATCTGGTGTGGAACGAGCCCGCCGTCGAGCCGCCGGGCGAATGTCTTTCCACCACAGAGACTTTCCGACGACTGTCCCGTCGCCTCGGACTCACCGAGCCGGCGCTGTACGAATCGGACGAGGAACTGGCCCGTCAGCTGCTGAAGGGCCACGATCTGGACCGGTTGCGCGCCGACGGCTTCTTGAAGGTGCAGCCGGGACCCGTCCCCGCCGGAAAACTCCAGTTCGTCTCTCCACGAGCGCAATTCGCAGGTCACGACCCGCTACCGACCTACACCCCACCGGCCGATCCCGGCGACGGACTCGTGCTGATTTCCGCCGCCTCGCACTACTTCCTGAACACCACCTTCGGTGCCAACCCCGAATTGCGCCGCCGCGCAGGCGAAACCCGCATCACGCTCCATCCCGATGATGCCGCCGCGCGCGGAATCGCCGACGGCGCCCCGGTGTCGGTCGTCAACGCTCGCGGTTCCTTCGAGGCGATCGCCGAGGTATCCGACCGTGTCAGACCCGGCGTAGCGGGTACCACGAAGGGACGCTGGGCCAAGGATTCCGGCGGCGCGACCGTGAACGCCACGATCGCCGAACGCGACGCCGACTTCGGTGGCGGCGCGGTCTTCCACGACAACCGGGTGGAGGTGGTACCCCGCTGATACGAACCGCACGCGATCACCGAACGAAAGGCACGCAGTGATGTGGAAGTACACCGGCCGCGCGACGCTCGTCGCGGCGGCAACCGCAGGACTCCTCCTCGGCGCGACGACCCCCGCCTCGGCAATGACCCCGTTCAAACCCACCTACACCCTCGCCACCGGCTGGACCTGCGCCGGTCAGATCGACGCGACGGCACTGTCCGGCCAGGGCATCACCAGGTCCGGTGAGGCGGAAATGCGGCTGCGCGGCACGTTCTGGAGCGCGACACCCGGTTCACATCAGAGCGGCTGCACGGTGACGACGACGGTCGAGTGGCGCAATCTCGACACCGGTGCGGGCGGCTCGGCGGCGACTGTCGTGGCAGGCGGTCCGAGCGGGCAGCCGGGCCCCGAGGTCGGCCTGACGCTCGCGACGGGCGCCGGGCGGATCGAGGCGACCATCCGCACCACACCACTGGCGCATCTGCCGAGCACCGGGGAGTTCGCGGTCTCCGAATTCTGAGCGGGAGAACACCGAACCGGATGCGCGCCTTGTGAGTACCGCATCCGGTTCGGTGTCCTGTTCGCCCTTTCGACGGGAGGCTCAGACCCGTCGGGCGGCATCCCGGCGCACCGCTGTGGGGGGCTCGCCGGGATGGGTCTTGGTCAGCTCTGCTCGGTGACCGGTGTGTCGACCAGCGTGCCGACGGCCTCGATACGCGTGAGCGCGTCGGTGACGATGCCGTCGATCAGCTCGGCCACCGTCGGCAGGCTGTCGATGATTCCGGTGACCTGGCCCGCGGGCAGCACACCCGCATCGGTCCGGCCCTCGACGAGACCGGCCTTGGTCAGCATCGCCGAGTTCGCGGCCATCACGACCTGCGACCAGCTGAGGTCCTTGGTCTTTCGCATGGCGAGACCGTCGCGCATCAACGTCGACCACTTCATCCCGGTCATGCTCTTGAACTTGGCCGCGTTGCCGACGGCCGCCGACAGTCCGCGCCAACCGCCCGAATGTTCCAGGCGCTCCACGAGTTCGGTGTTGAGCATGCGGTGCGGCATACCGTCGACCTTCACCGAAACCACGGTGTCGCCCAGTCCGCGCGCCAGATACTCCTGCTTCACGGCGTCGGGGACGGTGCTCTCCTGGGTGAGCAGGAACCGGGTCCCCATGGCCACCCCGGCGGCACCGTAGGACAGCGCCGCCGCGAGCCCGCGCCCGTCGAAGAAACCGCCGGCCGCGACGACCGGGATGTCGACGGCGTCGAGCACCGAGGGCAGCAGCAGCGTGGTGGCCACCGGTCCGGTGTGCCCGCCGCCCTCACCGCCCTGCACGATCACCGCGTCCGCGCCCCAGGAGGCCACCTTCACCGCGTGCTTGGCGGCACCGATCGACGGAACCACCACCACGCCCGCGTCTTTGAGCCGGGCGATCAGTTCCTTCTTCGGAGCCAGCGCGAACGAGGCGACCCGCACCTGCTCACGGATGAGCAGTTCGATGCGCTCGGGTGCGTCGGTGGCGTCGGCGCGGATGTTCACACCGAACGGCTTGTCGGTGAGCGACTTCGTCTTGGCGACAGCCGCTTCCAGCTCCTCGAAGGTCATCGTCGCCGAAGCGAGGATGCCGAGCCCGCCCGCGTTCGCGGTCGCGGCGACCAGCCGCGGCCCGGCCACCCAGCCCATTCCCGTCTGCACGACGGGATGCTCGATGCCGACCAGCTCGGTCAGCGGGGTACGCAGGCGAGCGCTCATGCGGCCACTTCCTTCTCGCGGAATCCCTTGGGATCGAGCACGGTCCGGATGAGCCGCAGCTCCTCCTCGGTGGGCAGCCGGGTTTCGCCCGCGTCCGCCAGCCCGGCGATCTCGAAGGAGGTGTTCTCGGCCACCTCCTCGGCCGTCACACCCGGATGCAGCGACAGCGCGCGCATGGTGTGCTCGGGACCGCCGAAATCGAAGACGCCCAGGTTGGAGACAACACGGTGCAGGTGATGGAAACGGAAGGCGGGGTTGGCCGGGTCGATCTTGTCGTAGCCGACGCCGCACACGATATCGACCTGCTCGCAGAACACCCGCGTGTTGTGCTTGGGCACGAAGTAGCTGGTCGCGTGGTTGATCGTATTGCCGGGCGCCCCGCGCACACCGAACATCTGCCTGCGCGGCTGCTGCAACGGCCCGAACGCCGAGAGGTTCTGGTTGCCGAAGCGGTCGAGCTGATTGGCGCCCATCACCACGTGCCGCCTGCCCGAGGCCACCACGTCGAACACCTTGGAGAACGGAATCCAGCCCTCCACCGGTGCTTTCGCCCCGATCGCCGGCACCTCGGCGAAGAACAGTGCCTCACCGTCGGACAGCAGCAGGTCGGGTTCGAAGGTGAGCCTGGCCAGTCGCGCGCCGATGGTGGTGATCGTCGACATCGGGCTGGCCATGATCTCGCCCGCGCCACGGAAGATCTCCGCCGCCGCGACGACGCACACCTCCGCGCGCGTGATCCGACCGGTCGCCGGTACTGCGTTCATCGCTGCTCCTCCGCGAAAGCCTTGACGGCGGACTGGTATTCGTCTTCGTTCACGTCGAGATAGCGCGCCCTGAACTCGGCCCACGACTCCGGCGACTGCGCGGCCGCCACATAGTGCTTCTGGAACTTCTCGTCGCGTCCGTAGCTGCCCGAGAAGGTGAAGTGCGCGCCACCGGGTGACTCGACGACGCCGTCGACCATCATCCGGTTGAGGATCAGCGCCTGCGACGGAACCGCTTTCACCAGTTCGTCGGTGTCG
Organism: Nocardia sp. JW2; assembly: GCF_051843015.1. Lineage (NCBI taxonomy): Bacteria > Bacillati > Actinomycetota > Actinomycetes > Mycobacteriales > Nocardiaceae > Nocardia > Nocardia sp. JW2. The sequence continues at coordinate 113,882 of NZ_JBPXLK010000015.1, read as the reverse complement.
ACGAGGCGATCCACCGAGACGTAGCGTCGCTCGGCCGCAAGGCAGTAGAGGTCGTCGAAGTACGGATCGACACCGGTGTAGGCGGCGTTGCCGTGCTTGTCGCCCAGGTCCAGATGCACAAGTGCCGCATCGAGATGCAGCGCGGGCATGGCGATCAGCGTCTCGGTCCGGCCGTCGGCATGCGGGTACGGCGAGACGACGGTCTTCAGCTCGCCCTCCCAGAAGTCCGGCACCGCCGAACCGAGCCCGGCCCGGATCGGCAGGAACGGCAACCGGGCGGCGGCGGCCTGCAACCCGCACTTCACCATGCCCTCGTCCATCTCGCGCACCGTGATCGCACCCTCGGTGCGCGCCTTGGCGAACCACGGGTCGTAGAACGGTGCCGAGTCGAGGGAGACGAAGCCGTAGTAGGCCTTGCGCACCTTGCCCGCCGAACACAGCAGGCCGAGGTCCGGCCCGCCGTAGGTCACCACCGTCAGGTCGGTGACATCGGAGCGAAGCAGCGCACGCACCAGCGCCATCGGCTTACGCCGCGATCCCCAACCGCCGAGGCCGATCGTCATGCCGCTGCGCAGCTCGCCGACCACCTCGTCGAGGGTCATTCTCTTGTCGCGCATAGCTTTCCTACTTCCCCTTTTTCTGCGCGGCGAGGTCGTCGTCGAAACGCGCTCTGATCTCGTCGGCCACCCCGGCCAGGTTGAGCTCCATCGTGAAGCCCTGCTCGTAGCGATAGGAGCGGTGCACGTCCTGCACGTCGATGCCGTTGAGCGCCCGCTTCGCGGCGCGGATCACCCGGCCGTCCTTGTTCGCGATGTTCTTCGCGACCTCCATGGCCGCGGCGTCGAGTTCGGCGCGCGGCACCACCTTGTACACCGACCCGTAGTGGTGCAACTGCTGGGCGGTGAGCTTGCCCGCGGTGTAGAACATGGTCCGCATCAGGTGCTGGGGGACCAGTCGCGACAGGTGGGTCGCGGCGCCGAGCGCACCGCGGTCCACCTCGGGCAGACCGAAGGTGGCGTCGTCGGAAGCCACGATGACGTCGGAGTTGCCGACCAGGCCGATCCCGCCGCCGAGGCAGAACCCGTTGACGGCGGTGACCACCGGAACCTCGCAGTCGTACACGGCGGCGAAGGCGTCGAAACATCCGTGATTCGCGCGGATCAGGGCGGTGTGGCCGGCGTCGGCGTTCATCTCCTTGATGTCGACGCCCGCGTTGAAGCCGCGACCCTCCGCGCGCAGCACGACCACGCGGGTGCCGGGGTCGCGTCCGGCGGCGCGCACGGCGTCGGCGAGCGCGAACCAGCCGTCCGACGGCAGCGCGTTGACCGGCGGATAGTCGACCGTGACGACCTCCACCCCCTCGGTTTCGGTATGCCGGTCGATTCCCATGGCAACTGTCCTATCGGTGCGTGCCCGGGCGAACCCGAGACAAAGCAAGCAATTGCTTGGTAGGTTAACACGGTGGCGATAGAAATCGACCTTTCCGGCCAGATCGTTCTGGTGACCGGCGGAGTGCGCGGCGTGGGCGCGGGCATCACCCGCGCCTTCCTCGCGGCGGGCGCGACAGTGCTCACCTGCGCGCGCAGGCCCGCCGACACCCCGATCGACGGCACCGAGCACTACTCCTGCGATGTCCGCGACGACAGCGCGGTCGCCGCCATGTTCGACGGGATCCTCGCCGCGCACGGGCGGCTCGACCACGTCGTCAACAACGCGGGCGGGGCGCCCTTCGCCCTGGCCGACGCGGCGAGCCCGCGCTTCCACACCAAGATCATCGAGCTGAATCTGCTCGCCCCCCTGGTCATCGCGCAGCAGGCGAATGCTGTGATGCAGAAACAGGATTCGGGCGGTTCGATCGTGATGGTCTCGAGCGTCAGCGGGCATCGGCCCTCGCCCGGTACCGCCGCCTACGGTGCGGCCAAGGCCGGACTGGACAACCTCACCACCTCCCTCGCCGTGGAATGGGCGCCGAAGGTCCGTCTCAATTCCGTGGTGGTCGGACCGGTGGAAACCGAACTGAGCCACCTGCACTACGGCGACGCCGACGGTGTCGCCGCCGTCGGCGCCACCATCCCGCTCGGCCGCCTCGCCGCCCCCGCCGACGTCGGCAATGCCGCCCTCTTCCTCGCCTCCCCGCTGGCCGCCTACGTCAGCGGCGCGAGCCTGCTGGTGCACGGCGCGGGGGAGCGGCCCGCCTTTCTCGATGCCGCGAATACGAACCACGGATAACTAGGAGTTTCGATGGACCAGCAGTTGATCTGCGCCGGCCGCACGGTGATCGTCACGGGTGCGGGTCGCGGGATCGGGCGCGCGCACGCGCTCGCCTTCGCCGCGGCAGGTGCGCGCGTCGTCGTCAACGACGTGGGCACCGCGCTCGACGGCGCACCCACCTCGGAGACACCCGCGCAGCAGGTCGTCGACGAGATCGTCGCCGCGGGTGGGCAGGCGGTCGCCAACTACGACGACGTGGCCGACTGGGAAGGTGCGCGCCGGCTCGTCCGCCAGGCTGTCGACACCTTCGGTGGGCTCGACGTGCTGGTCAACAACGCCGGTTTCGTGCGCGACCGCATGCTGGTGAACCTGAGCGAGGAGGAGTGGGACGCGGTGATCCGCGTGCACCTCAAGGGCCATTTCGCCACCATGCGTCATGCCGCCGAGTACTGGCGCGGCGAGGCCAAGGCCGGGCGCGCGGTCGACGCCCGCGTCATCAACACCAGCTCCGGCGCCGGCCTGCAGGGCAGCGTCGGCCAGGGCAACTACGGCGCGGCCAAGGCGGGCATCGCGGGCCTCACGCTCACCGCCGCGGCGGAGTTCGGACGCTACGGCGTCACCGTCAACGCCATCGCCCCCGCGGCCCGCACCCGGATGACCGAAACGGTCTTCGCCGACACCATGGCCGCCCCCGATGCCGGCTTCGACGCCATGGACCCGGCGAACATCTCGCCGCTGGTCGTCTGGCTCGGCAGCAGCGAGTCCGCCGGGGTGACCGGGCGGATGTTCGAGGTGGAGGGCGGCAAGGTCGCGCTGGCCGAAGGCTGGCGGCACGGCATCGCGGTCGATCGCGGTGCGCGCTGGGATCCGGCCGAGCTCGGTCCGGTGGTGGCCCAGTTGATCGAGAAGGGTGCCGAACCGGAGCCGGTTTACGGTGCATAGCTAACTTCGCAAGAGGACACTGAGCAAAGCCGCCGGGCCTGCGGTTTTGCCATGTCATCGCCGTTCAGGGGGCTGGACGGCTCTTGCGCTCTCCTGCGGGGTTCTGCCCGTGGGTTTACTATGGGCTACTGTTCGTCGATCCCGGAATGTGTCGCGACCGGGGGTAATGCTGCGCGGAATTACTTAAAGGGGATGACAGGCGCATGGCCGTTGGTCGCATGTTGCGCGTTCTTGCCGCTGCGAGTGTCTTGGCCGGCTGCGCCCTATTGGGGCCCGTCGCCGCATTCGCCGCGCCGGAAAAGCCGCCGACGCCCGCCGCGCAACCGTCCGGCAGCGGGAGCACCGGCATCGGGGGTAGCGGCGGTGAACCGGCCGAGGACCCCGCCCAGGGCAACGGCAAGCCGATCGAACTCACCCTGCCGGGTACGGGTAGCGGCAACGACCCGGCACCGGCGAATCAGGGCGATCCCCCTCAGACCGGTGCGGAAGTCGCCGAAGAGACCGAGTGGACCCCGCTGAGCATCCCCGGCCAGGACACCGAACTCTCGACCAAGGAAGTGGCCGGTCCGGCCTCCGGCTCTGCCGCTCTCGGCGCGGGCTCGGCCGCCGCCGGGTTGGTGCTCGGCACCGGTTCGGCAGGACTGGGCGTGCTCCTCGGCACCGGCTCCGCAGGTCTCGGCGCCGTGCTCGGCACGGGCTCGGCAGGCGCCTTCGCGATCCTCGGCACCGGTTCCGCCGGTGCCGCCGCTGTACTCGCCACCGGTTCGGCCGGTGCCGCCGCGGTACTGGGCACCGGTTCGGCCGCCGTCGGCTCGGCCGCGGCGGGGACGGGCTCGGCGCTGGCCGGTACCGGCTCCGCGGCCGTCGGTTCGGCTGCCGTCGGTTCGGCCGCGGTCGGTTCCGCCGGCGCCGGTTCGGCCGCGACCGGTTCGGCCGCTGTCGGCTCGGCCGCTGTCGGTTCGGCCTCGCCGCTGCTGCTGTTGCTGTTGTTGCAGACCCCGCCCACGCCGTCGCCCGCGCTGCCCGCCATCGCGATCCCGCCCGCACCGGGCACGCCGTCGATCCCGGGTGTCTCCGCGCCGAATGTGGCGGTCGCGGCACCGGCCCCGGCCGATGCGCCGCCGCCCCCGGCCGCCGCCCCCGCGCCGCCTGCCGCCGCCGCACCCGCTCAGGCCGCCAAGCCCAACCACGAGGTCCGGCCGACCAGCGACAACAACGGTCTGCCCGAACCCGAACTGCTGTCGGTGATCGGCGGTCTGATAGCGCTCGCCCTGGCCGGAACCGGTTCGGGCGCAGTGAGTTTCCAAGGTGCCGCGGCCGCCCAGGCGCGGGTGAACGCGGCGCGTGCCGAGTTCTTCGGACCGAGGTCGTGAGGGGATCTTCGATGAGCAAGAGCAAGACCCAGTCCACCTCGCGGTCCTATCGTCGCGTCGCCGCCGCCGTCGACGCGGTGTGCGCGGTCGCCGCCGACTTCGACGCGACCACCCTCGATGAGGTGGTCGCGGCGGTCTCGCTCGAGCGGCAGCGCGAAATCGAGATCACCAGTGCGCAATTGGGCCCCGGCGTGTGCGGCCAGCGGCGGTTCTACCCCGAGCGCGACATCATCGTGCTCGCCGACGCCCTGCCCAGCCGCGACCACACCCTCGCCCACGAACTCGGCCACATCGTGTTCGACCACGAGGGCGCGCCCGCGGTCGAGACGACACTCGAGGTCAGCGACGACCTCATCGCCTACATGCTCAGTCAGCGCGCCCACGCCCAGATCGTCGAGGACGGAGCCGACGACCTGGCCGAGTGGGAGGCCGAGACCTTCGCGGCCATGCTCATGACACGACTGCGCGTCTTCAACAACCGGGGCGCAGGCGTCTCGGTCCTTCGATTCGATGAGGCACTCGGATGACACTCTGGTTGACAGCCCTGCTGGTCTGGGTTGCCGCGGGTGCGCGAGTGGGACGCGTGCTCGTCAAGCCCGCGACAACGGCCCGCGTGGCCATCGTCGTCGCGGTCGCCGCCGTCGCACTCGCCTCGACCGTCGCCATCCCCGATATCGCCGTCGCCGTCGACAACCTGCTCCCGGGCGGCCTGCACAGCGGCTGGCTGTCCACGGGCATCGTCGATTCGGCGTGGATCCTGTTCACCACCGCCACGTCGGTGGTCGCGTCCGCCGCCTGGCCGGTCGTGTCGCGACGCAACCTGCGCCAGGTCGCGATGATCGTCTACGGCATCGGCGCCCTCGCCATCGCGCTGACGCTGGCCTGGTCGTTCACCTTCGGCTGGATCGTCGTCGCGCTCGGCGCGGTCTTCATCGTCACCACCGGTCTGCGCAATCTGGACTGGACCACGCTGGGTCGCGGCATCGCGATCTACACGGCGGGAACGGCATTGGTGGCCGTGCTGGCCTTCGCCAACGCCGGCCGCGCCTTCCAGGGCGCCGAGCCGACCCCGCCCGGTCAGCCGACGTGGGGCTGGCAGGCGTGGGAGATCGCGAGCCTGCTGATCTCGCTCGGTGCGGTGTCGATCGTCATCGAGCTGTGGTGGCGGGCCCGAATCCTGTTGCGGCGCATCCGCCCGCTGCACAAGCTGATGGTCGGCCGGTTCCCGGAGGTCGTCGCACCCGAGCAGAACGCCACCTCGGCGCAGCTGAAGGCCTCCGACCACGTGGCCCAGGTGATGGACGCGCTGTATCTGCTCTCGGGCAGCGGCATCGTCATCCCGGCGGCGGGTGAGCCGCCGAACTCCGTTCCCGAGCGCGCGGCCGTGGTGGCCGAGTGGGCCCGAAACCCGTTGGGGGACTTGTTCGTCGACGCGCGCTGGATCGCACCGCCGCCCGGCGTGAGCCCCCGCGGCTGGGTGCTGGCGCTGGCGAAGCGATACGAGGTGGCGGTGGCCACGGCGGGCGCACCGCAGAACGCCGCTGCGTCGAGCTGACACAGACAACAAGAACGGGCCTGAGCTGGTGTTTCCACCGGCTCAGGCCCGTTCTTCGCGTATCCGCCTGGTTGTTCCTATTCCGTTCCGTCCGGAGGAATTTCGGGCAAGCCTTCGCTGGCCCGCAACTTCTCCGCCATGGAGGTGAGCAGATTCTGTGATTCTTCCGAGAGGTCGAATGCCCTGCTGGACAGACGACGCAGCCCGTAACCCTGCAGCTGCGCAAGCAGTTCCAGGTCGTGATCGATCTTGGCCGCGTAGATGTCGTTGAAGAAGTAGTCAGGCTTGACCTTGAAGAACTTCGCCAGGGCGGCCACCGTCTCGTCGGACGGGTTGGTTCGTTGTCCCGACCGCAGCTGCGAGAGATACGGCTTGGAGATCGGATGCCCGGAGGCAGTCAGCGCAGCCGCAACCTCTGCGTTGGTGTGCGGCTTGCGCCCCGGGGGATGCACGGTTTCGAACAGCTTGTTCAGCCGCGCCGCGAAATCAGCCATTGTGAGCCGCCCAATTCCCTTCACTGTACTAACAGTCGTTATCTCGGATACGTATCATTGATATTAGCGGCTCAGTAACTGAAAACCTACGCCTGATTCAGGATTTCTCTGCGGATTCCGACGCTCACCTGCGTACAGGGCCCGCGACGGCCGCGTTTGCGGGGTCACGTCAACGACTCTTGTGGAGTCGATGGGTGCCGGAGTTCGTGCCCGTCGCGGGGGTCTTCCACCTCGGACCCATGATAGCCCAAAGATTGCTGATGTCTCATCATCCCCCTCGCCCCTCGGATCGTGTGGCGTACGACACGTTCCGGGCGCCTGGAGATGAATGTTCAACCTGGGCGCCCGGTTTCGGTACGTCCAGTCTACAGCCGTTCGATGATCGTGCCGGTCGCGAGGGCTCCACCGGCGCACATGAGAACCATCGCGGTTCCCTTGCCGGTGCGTTCGAGCTCGTGTAATGCGGTCGTGATCAGACGAGAACCGGTGGAACCGACAGGATGCCCGATTGCGATCGCACCGCCGTTGACATTTACCCGTTCCATGTCCGGCTGATGTACAGAAGCCCACGAAAGGGCAACCGCCGCGAATGCTTCGTTGATCTCGAAAAGATCGATATCGCCGATCGCCATTCCCGAGCGTTCCAGCAGTCGCGTGCATGCCTGCACGGGTCCGTCCAGATGGAACTCCGGTTCGGCGCCGACGAGTACCTGGGTGCGGATCCGTGCGCGCGGTCGCAAACCCTTTCGGCGGGCGACGGTTTCGTCCATCAGGAGCACCGCCGCCGCGCCGTCGGAAATCTGCGACGAGGTACCCGCGGTGTGCAGGCCGTCGGTGACCACCGGCTTGAGCTTGGCCAGGCCCTCGATCGTGCTCGCGCGCAAGCCCTCGTCGCGGGTCACCTCGGCCTTCTCGCCGGTCGGCGCGCCCTCGCTGTCGAGCACGGGCGCGACCACGGGCAGCACCTCGCGATCGAAACGGCCTTCGGCCCAGGCGGCGGCGGCCAATTGCTGTGAGCGCAGGCCGAATCGGTCGAGGTCGTCGCGAGTGAGCCCGCGCCGCCGCGCGATTCGCTCGGCCGCGCCGAACTGATCGGGCAGATCGATCGACCACGACTCGGGCCTGCGCGGTCCCGCCTCGGTGCCCACATTGGCGCCGAGCGGCACCCGGCTCATCGCCTCCACGCCGCACGCCATGCCGATGTCGATGGCCCCGGTGGCGATCAGCCCCGCGACGAGGTGGTTGGCCTGCTGTGCCGAACCGCACTGGGCGTCGATGGTCGTCGCGCCGGTCTGCCACGGCAGGCCCGCGTGCAACCACGCGACGCGGGTGACGTTGTTGGACTGTTCGCCGGCCTGGGTGACACAGCCGCCGATCACCTGCTCCACTTCGGCCGGATCGAGATCGGCCCGGTCGAGCAGTCCGCGCTGGGCCAGGCCGAGCAGTTCGGCCGCGTGCAGGCCGGAAAGCCGTCCGCGCCGCTTGCCGATCGGGGTTCGCACTGCCTCGACGATTACCGGTGTGCCCATCTGCATCTCCCTCTGAACTGCAACGTGTTCTGTTTATGTAAGCGGGGCAAAACCGCGAGGTTCTTCCGTCGTGGCATACCCTGTGCTTGAATGATTGTAGAACGTGTTTCAGTTTGTCGAAGGAGACATCTGGTGGTAGATCCGCGCAACGAAGCCACGGGTACCCTGCCGAACCTGCCCGAGGGGTTCGACGTCACCGACCCGGCCATCTACGCCGAGCGTGTCCCGGCGGAGGAGTTCGCTGAGCTGCGCCGGTCGGCGCCGATCTGGTGGAACCCGCAGCCGCCCGAGGTGGGTGGTTTCCACGACGACGGGTTCTGGGTGGTCAGCAAGCACGCCGACGTCAAGGAGGTCTCGCGCCGCAGCGATGTCTTCTCGACCTACGAGAACACCGCGATCCCGCGCTTCAACGACGACATCAAGCGCGAGCAGATCGAGCTGCAGCGCTTCGTGATCCTGAACAAGGACGCCCCGGAACACACCAAGCTGCGCAAGCTGATCTCCAAGGGCTTCACCCCGCGCGCGGTGAACAGCCTGCGCGCCGAGCTCTCCTCGCGTGCGCAGAAGATCGTGAAGGCCGCGGCGGAATCGGGCGGCGGCGACTTCGTCACCCAGGTGGCCTGTGAGCTGCCGCTGCAGGCCATCGCCGAACTCATCGGCGTGCCGCAGGAAGACCGGATGAAGGTCTTCGAATGGTCCAACGACATGACCGGCTACGACGACCCCGACAATGTCGATGTCGACCCCGTCGCGGCGTCGATGGAGCTGCTCGGCTACTCGTACCAGATGGCCGAGGCGCGCAAGGCCTGTCCGGCCGACGACCTGGTCACCACCCTGATCGAGGCCGACGTCGACGGTGAGTCGCTGAGCGCGGAGGAGTTCGGCTTCTTCGTCATCGTGCTCGCGGTCGCCGGCAACGAGACCACCCGCAACGCGATCAGCCACGGCATGATCGCGTTCATGGAGAACCCCGATCAGTGGGAGCTCTTCAAGAAGGAACGCCCCGCCACCGCGGTCGACGAGATCATCCGCTGGGCCACCCCGGTCACCTCCTTCCAGCGCACCGCGCTCGAGGACACCGAACTCGGCGGCGTGCAGATCAAGAAGGGCCAGCGCCTGGTGATGCTGTACCGCTCGGCCAACTTCGACGAGGACGTCTTCGAGAACCCGGAGAAGTTCGACATCATGCGCAAGGAGAACCCGCATCTGTCCTTCGGCGGCACCGGCGCGCACTTCTGCGTCGGCGCGAACCTGGCCCGCCTGGAGATCGAGCTGATCTTCAACGCCATCGCCGACCACCTGCCCGACATCACCAAGATCGGCGACCCCAAGCGCCTGCGCTCGGGTTGGCTCAACGGCATCAAGGAGCTCCCGGTCGACTACAAGACCAAGGGATGCCCGGTCTCGCACTGAGGCCACCAGACAGAACAGCCCCGGACCGAAAGGCCCGGGGCTGTTGTGTTTTCGGCGTTCAGGAGGCCTTGCGGCTGGTCGCCATCGCCCGGTCGACCTCCCAGAAGGCACGCAGCGCCGCGATCTTGCCGTCGGCGTCGACCTTGTAGGTGAACACGCCCTCGGCGTCGATGAGGTAGCCGGCCATGGTGGTGCGGATCAGGCCGGTGAAGGCGATCTCGTTGCCGCAGGCGAAGGAGTCCTCGAACAGGAACTCGATCGAATCGGTGTCGGCGATGGCCTTGTCCCAGAACGCGCCGATCGCCTCGTGGCCGCGATGGCCCACCCCCTCGGGGTCGAAACCCGACGGGCCGACGGGATCTTCGACGATCCCGTCCTCGGCGAACAACGCGATCCAGGCGGCGCGATCCTTGGCACGGACCGCGGCCTGGGAGGCCAGTCCCGCATCGCGCGCGTTCACGACGCCGCCACGATCGGATCGGCGATGTACTTCTCGGCGAAGCGGCGCAGCGAGTCCTGTTTGGCGGCGAGTTCGCCGTCGAAGCCGATGCCGTCGAAGAGCCACGGCACCACGATGATGTCGGTGACACCGGCGTCGGCCAGGTCCTGATAGCCGCTGCGGCCGTGGCGATCGATGCAGACCGCCTGGATCTCGAAGGGTTCGGTGTCCCTGCCGTATTCCGCCCGCAGCGTGCGCAGGGTCGCGATGGTCCCGGTGAGCTCGTCGAACTTCATCATCGCCGAGGTCCAGCCGTCGCCCACACGGGCCGCCCGGCGCAGGGCCGGACCGGTGTGGCCGCCGATGTAGAACGGCACCCGCTCGGTGGGAGCGGGGCTCATCTGCAACGGGTCGAAGTCGAAGAACTCGCCGTGGTACTCGACCATGCCGCCGTCGAGGACGAGTTTGATGACCTCGATCATCTCGTCCACCCGGGCGCCACGCTTGGCGTAAGGCACGCCGCACCACTCGAATTCCTCGGGCGCCCAGCCGATTCCGACGCCGAAGCCGAATCGGTTGCCCGACATGTTGGCGATCGAGCCGACCTGGCGGGCCAGCAGCAGCGGATTGCGGGAGCCCAGCTTGAGCACATTGGTGTAGAACCGCAGGTTCGTCGTCACGGCCGACATGGACGCGGCGGCGATGAGCGGATCCACCCACGGTGTCTCCGGGCCCCAGAACCGGCTCCCGTCCGGGGTGTACGGGTAGTCGGCGCTCTGGGACTTCATGTAGAACAGTGAGTCGGGCAGGCCGATCGAGGTGAAGCCGCACTCCTCGGCCGTCTTGGCCAGCTCGGTGAGCTGGTCGAGCGGGCTCAGCGCGACCCCGAGGGTGAATTTCATTCGGGGCGCTCGCTTCCCACGACCCACATCGCGAAGTACTGCGACCCGCCACCGTAGGCATGGCCGAGGGCCTTACGCGCGCCCGCCACCTGGTAGTCGCCCGCCCGGCCCATCACCTGCTTGGCCGCCTCGGCGAAACGGATGAGGCCCGACGCGCCGATCGGGTTGGACGAGAGCACCCCGCCCGACGGGTTCACCGGCAACCGGCCGCCGATCTCGGTCTCGCCCTTGTCGGTGAGCTTCCAGCCGTCGCCCTCGGCGGCGAAGCCGAGGTTCTCCAGCCACATCGGCTCGAACCAGGAAAACGGCACGTAGATCTCGGCGACGTCGATCTCCTCGAGCGGATCGGTGATGCCCGCGGCGGCCCACAGGGCGGCGGCCGCGTCCCGACCTGCCTGCGGATTCACCTGATCGCGCCCGGAGAAGGTGGTCGGTTCGGTGCGCATCGCGGTGCCGTGCACCCAGGCGACCGTCTTGCCCTGTGCCTCGACGGCGGCCGCGGCCTCGGCGTTGCCGAGCACCACCGCGCAGGCGCCGTCCGAAGACGGGCAGGTCTCGTCGAATCGGATGGGGTCCCAGAGCATCTGGGAGGCCAGCACCGATTCGAGGGTGATGTCGGGCTGATGCAGGTGCGCGAGGGGATTCTTGGCACCGTTGCGCCGGTCCTTCACCGCCACCTGCGCGCCGATGTGCATGGGCGCGTTGGAGCGGCGGATGTAGGAGCGCACGTGCGGGGCGAAGTATCCGCCCGCGCCCGCGCCCACCGGCATGGTGAAGGGCACCGGAATCGACAACGCCCACATGGCATTCGACTCCGACTGCTTCTCCCAGGCGATCGCGAGCACCTTGCCGTGCACACCGGCCTGCACCAGGTTGGTGGCGACGATGCCGGTAGACCCGCCGACCGACCCCGCCGTATGCACGCGCAGCAGCGGTTTGCCGATCGCGCCGAGTGCTTCGGCCAGGTACAGCTCGGGCATCATGACGCCCTCGAAGAAGTCGGGCGCCTTGCCGACCACGACCGCATCGATCTCGTCGATGGTCAGGCCCGCGTCGTCGAGCGCGCGATCGATCGCCTCACGGCACATGCCCGCCATGGACACGTCCGCACGTTTTGTCACGTGATGTGTTTGACCGGTGCCGAGCACCGCTGCGGGGAAGCTCATGATGCCTCGGATTCCAGGACGGCGACCAGGTTCTGCTGCAGCGCTGGGCCGCTGGTCGCATGGGCGAGGGTCCGGTTCGCGGTGCCGGACATGATGGCCGTGGCGGCATTGCCGATCCGCTCGAGACCGGCCGCGAACATCGGGTTGGCCGCGAGCGCACCGCCGGACGGATTGATCGTGGTGTCGGGGGACAGGCCGATCGCCTCGGCCAGGATCAGCTGCTGATGGCTGAACGGCGCGTGCAGTTCGGCCACGTCGAAGTCGGTGTTGCCCCGCGTCACGGCGGCGGCCGCGCGGGTGGTGGACGGCGAGCGGGTCAAGTCGCGGACACCGAACCCCTGGGGGTCGATATTGTGCGCCATGCCGGTGATCCAGGCCGGGCGCTCGCAGAGTTCGCGTGCCCGGTCGCCCACCGCCAGCACGATCGCGGCCGCGCCGTCGGTGATCGGCGCGATGTCGTGCGCCCGCAGCGGGTCGGCGACATACGGTGCGGCGAGCAGGGATTCGATGTCACCACCGGCGACGGCCGCCATGTCCTGTTCGGTCCAGCGCCCCGCGTCGAGTCCCGCGCGCGCCTGCAGGCCCGCGACGGAGACGGAGTCGGGCCACAGCGGGCCGACCAGGTACGGGTCGAGTTGCCTGCTCAGCACCTGGCGCAGCGTGCCCGCCGACGACTTGCCGAAGCCGTAGACGAGCGCGGTCTGTGCCTGTCCGGAGAGAAGTTTCACCCACGCCTCGTAGAGCGCCCACGCGGCGTCCATCTCCACGTGCGACTCGTTGATCGGCGGCACCGCGCCGATCGCGTCGACCGCCGAGATGAACGAGAAGGCGCGCCCGGCCAGGTAATCCGAGGAACCCGAGCACCAGAAGTCGATGTCGGACTTGGTGATGCCGAGGTCGGCGTAGAGCTGCTGGAAGCACGGCACGAGCATCTCGACGCCGTTGGTGGTGCCGAAGGTCTCCGGCACGTGCGGTGCGTGGGCGAACCCCACCACCGCGATTTCGGGAATAGTCACGTCGCCTCTCTCAGAGGTGGTGCTGGTAGGACTCGTACGGGGCATCGGGCTCACCCGTCGGGCGGAAGTGGTCGATATTGGCCAGCGCGTGGCCCCACTCCTCGCGGGGCTTCCACACGGCCTCGACTCGCATACCCATGCGCACCTCGGACGCCTCGCACCCGAGGACCAGGTGCAGGAACGGGATATCGGCACCGTCGAGAAGCACATAGGCGGCGACGTAGGGCGGCTTGATCCGCTGGCCGAGGAACGGCACGTTCACGATGCAGAAGGTGGTCACCGTGCCCTTGTCGGGCAGTTCGACCAGGTCGTCGGTGGGGGTGCCGTCGGTCGGGTTGGCGCCGCGCGGCGGGAAGTACACGGCCCCGCCCGCTTCGGAGCGGCCGCCGATCAGCTTGCCCTCGGCGAGGCCACGCAGGTACACGCTCTCCTGGGGCGAGGCGGTGTGCTTGTAGCTCATGTCGACAGGCGTCACCAGCATGGTCACCGGCTCGGCGGCATCCTCGACGGGCGGTGCGGTCGCACCCTCACCCGGCTCGAAGCAGGCGATGTCGGCGATGGTGCCGGTGCGTTCCTCGGCCCAGCGCACGCGCACCCGCATACCGGTGCTCACCTGCGCGGGCTCGGTCACGTCGAGGGCGTGGAGCATGCTGGTGTCGGCACCGTCGAGCTGCACGAGCGCCCAGGCGAACGGGCGGTCGAACGGCTGACCGGGCAGCGGCTCGGCCACCCACGTCCACGATCGCACCGTGCCGGTCGTCTCCACCTGCACCAGTTCGGCCAGCGGGGCCGAGGTGACGGGATCGTATTCCTGGGCGGGCACGAGCACCCGGCCGTCACTGCCGCGCACGCCGAGTATGCGGCGTTCACGCAGTCCGGTCAGGAAGGCTCCGATGATCGGTCCGACGGATCTGGTGTAGTCGAACTGCACCCGAAGGGGTGCACTCAATACTTCCACTGCGGTATTCCCCTGGGTCACGATATCGAGTAGAACAGGTTCTTATTCTGCACGCAAGGATTCGCCGGAAAGGGCGTCGGCCATGAAATTCGGACTGCAACTCGGATACTGGGGTGCGCAGCCGCCCACAAACGCGGGCGAGATGGTCCTCGCGGCCGAGGAGGCCGGGTTCGACGCGGTGTTCGCGGCCGAGTCCTGGGGGTCGGATGCCTTCACCCCACTGGCCTGGTGGGGGTCCTCCACCCAGCGCGTGCGACTGGGCACCTCGGTCGCCCAGTTGTCGGCGCGTACCCCGGCGGCGGCCGCCATGCACGCGCTCACGCTGGATCACCTCAGCGGTGGCCGGGCCATTCTCGGGCTCGGCGTGTCCGGTCCGCAGGTGGTGGAGGGCTGGTACGGGCAGCCGTTCGCGCAGCCGCTGCGGCGCACCCGCGAGTACGTCGACATCGTGCGCAAGGTGCTGGCCCGCGAGGCGCCGGTGGCCTCCGACAGTCAGGCCTACGGCCTGCCCTACACCGGGCCCGGCGCTACCGGCCTGGGCAAACCGCTCAAGCCGATCGTCCATCCACTGCGCGCCGACCTGCCGATCTGGCTCGGCGCGGAAGGTCCGAAGAACATCGCGCAGACCGCCGAGATCGCCGACGGCTGGCTCGCGATCTACTACGCCCCGCGCCTGGCGGGTATGTACAACGAGTGGCTCGACGAGGGCTTCGCGCGGCCGGGCGCACGGCGTTCACGTGCGGATTTCGAGATCGCGGCCAGCGCGCAGGTGGTGGTCACCGACGATCCGGCCGCCGAGATCGAGCGGATGCGCTGGGTCACCTCGCTCTACATCGGCGGCATGGGCGCACCCGAGCTGAACTTCCACGCCCAGGTCTACAAGCGGATGGGCTACGACAAGGAGGTCGACGAGATCTCGGCGCTGTTCCGGGCCGGGCGCAAGGCCGAGGCCGCCGCCGCGGTGCCCGACGAGCTCATCACCGACACCGCGATCTTCGGCGACGAGGCGCACGTCCGCACCCGATTGCAGGAATGGGAGGACGCCGGTGTGACCATGATGCTGATCTCGGTTTCCGATGCCGAACAACTTCGTCGGCTCCAACCCCTTGTTACGCGGTAGAACACGTTCTAAATTCGTAGGGGTGAGCAGTCAGCAGACAACGGAAATCCTCGGACTGTGGAATATCGCCGCGGCCGAACCCGAGCGGGTCGCCGTCGTCGACCCGGACGGCCGGGAGATCACCTATCGAGAATTGGCCACCCTCGCCAACCGGTACGCCAACGGGCTACGCGGGATCGGATTGCGAACCGGAGACGTCGTTGTCAGCATGCTGCACAACGGCGTCGAGGCGATCGCCGCGTACTTCGCCGCCTACCAGTGCGGTTTCTACATCGTCGCGGTCAACTGGCATCTGACCGCGCCCGAGATCGCCTACATCCTCCAGGACAGTGAAGCCTCGGCGTTCCTGGCGAGCGAACGGTTCGCCGCCACCGCCGCCGCGGCCGCCGACGAGGCCGGACTCCCCGCCGACGCGCGGTTCGCCGTGGGCACCATCGAGGGCTTCCGGCCGGTGTCGTGGCTCGGCGCGGCCGATACCGGCAGGCCGGGCGAGCGTTCGGTCGGCGCACCGATGCTCTACACCTCCGGAACCACCGGGCGCCCCAAGGGCGTTCGCCGCCCGCTGACCGGCGCCGATCCCGACGAGGTCCCCGCGCCGAACAAGGCGTTCTTCAGCCTCTTCGGGCTGGCGCCCTACGACGACCACGTGCACATCTGCGGATCGCCGCTCTATCACACCGCCGTACTGAACTTCTCGACCATCTCGATCCAATTGGGGCACAAGCTCGTTCTGATGGACCGGTGGGACGCGCAGGACATGCTCGCGCTCATCGAACGGCACCGGGTGACCCACTCGCACATGGTGCCGACCCAGTTCCATCGCCTGCTCGCACTGCCCGAAGAGGTACGCGCCCGCTACGACGTGTCGTCGCTGCGCAGCATGGTGCACGGCGCCGCGCCGTGCCCGCCGCAGACCAAGCGGCAGATGCTGGAGTGGTGGGGCCCGGTCGTCACCGAGTACTACGCCGCCACCGAGGGCGGCGGCACGGTGATCTCCGGGACCGAATGGCTGGCCAAGCCGGGATCGGTCGGCAAGGCCTGGCCGTGGTCGGTGATCAAGATCCTCGACGAGGCCGACGGCACCGAACTGCCCGCGGGCAAAGAGGGCCTGGTCTACATGAAGATGGGCGCCTCGAGCTTCGAATACCACCACGCCAAGGAGAAGACCGAGGAGTCGCGCGTCGGTGACCTGTTCACCGTCGGCGACATCGGTTACCTCGACGAAGACGGCTACCTGTTCCTCTGCGACCGGCGCTCCGACCTCATCCTTTCCGGAGGCGTGAACATCTACCCGGCCGAGATCGAAGGCGTGCTGATGAGCCACCCGAAGGTCGCCGACGTGGCGGTTCTCGGTGTGCCCGACCCGGATTGGGGTCAGCAGGTGAAGGCGTTCGTGCAGC
The DNA here is from genome assembly GCF_051843015.1 of Nocardia sp. JW2. NCBI lineage: Bacteria > Bacillati > Actinomycetota > Actinomycetes > Mycobacteriales > Nocardiaceae > Nocardia > Nocardia sp. JW2. Next base: position 97,364 of record NZ_JBPXLK010000015.1, on the reverse strand, counting down.
CGGTCGACGGTGTCGCGGGCGACGACGAACTCACCACCGACCTGCTCGCCTTCGCGGCCGGTCAGCTCGCCAAGTACAAGCTGCCCCGCACGGTGGAATACCGTGCGGAGCTGCCACGCGACCCCAACGGGAAGCTGTACAAGCGCAGGCTGCTCTGAAAGAGCCTGCCGCTCAGGCGGCTTCGCGCCACTCGGGCGGCAGGCCGAACAGCGGGAACAGGCGCTGGGTGTCGAGGAAGAAGTTGAGGCCGGCGATCGTGTCGCCCTCGAGTTCGAGTACCGTGATCGACCACGGCACCCAGACGCCGGGCTCCTCGCTCGGCTTGTAATGGCCGAACGCGGGCAGGCCGTTGGCGCCTTCCAGCGGAACCATCCGCGAATCGCGGCAGGCACTTCCGGTGCCGAGCATGAACGCCGCCACGTTCTCCGGACCGGAGATCCAGAGGTCGAAGGGCGGCATCGACAGCGCCACATCGGCTTTCAGCAAGGTGGTGAGCGCGTCCATGTCGTAGGCCTCGAAGGCCTTCACGAAGTCGTCGACGAGCTTGCGCTGATCGGGGTCGGTGTCGTCGAAGCCGTCGGTGACGGTCGGCTGCACCTTCGACATCGTCGAGCGGGCGCGTTGCAGCGCGCTGTTCACCGACGCGGGCGACATCATCAGCGCCTCCGCGGTCTCGCTCGCCGAGAAGCGCAGCACCTCACGCATGATCAGGATCGCGCGCTGGGTGGCGGGCAGATGCTGACACGCGGCGACGAACGCGAGGCGCAGGGTGTCTTTGGTCGAGGCGTGCTCGGCCGGGTCGGCGCCGAAGGCGAGCGCGTTGGGGATCGGCTCGATCCACACGTAATCCGGCTGCGGCATCGGCAGCGGCGAATCCGGGCGGCCCGGGCCGTTCAGATCCATCGGTCTGGCTCGGCTCTGTGGGCGATCGAGCATGTCGAGACAGATGTTGGTGGCGATCTTGTAGAGCCACGAGCGAAGGCTCGCACGACCCTCGAAGGAATCGTAGGAGCGCCAGGCGCGCGTGAACGTCTCCTGCACCGCGTCCTCGGCCTCGAAGGAGGAGCCGAGCATGCGGTAGGCGTACGCGCACAACTCGCGCCGGTGGGTTTCGAATTCGGCGAGGACCTCGGGGTCCGGTCCGGTGGTTGCGGTTGTGGCGTCCGTCATGGTTTCACGATGCCACAGGGGTCCGACAGCCGACAGGGGACGAATCGGACTATCGAGATTTCGCGAATTTTCCGGTTCGGCGATGAATCCCCACGCGTCACAGCGTCTACATGAACGAGACCGCAACGACGCTCCGAAAGGCTGAAAACCATGAGCAGCAAGATGATCTTCATCAACCTCCCCGTCGCCGACCTCGACCGCTCCAAGGGGTTCTACGAGGCGCTCGGGTGGAAGGTCAACGAGGATTTCACCGACCAGAACGCGGCCTGCATCGTCGTCGACGACAACATCTGCCTCATGCTGCTGACCAAGGACTTCTTCACGACGTTCAGCAAGCGTCCCATCGCCGATACCGGCAGCCAGGTCGCCGCGGCCTACGCCCTGTCGCTGGGTAGCGCCGAGGAGGTCGACGCGCTGACCGACGCCGCCGTCGCGGCCGGTGCTCGCGAGGAAGTCAACAACGACAAGCGCGCCGAAGAGGCACAGGTAGGCATGCACGGCCGCACCTTCATCGACCCGGACGGCCACCAGTGGGAGCCGTTCTTCATGAACTACCCCGGGGCGTAAGCACCGTTGCGGACAGGGCGCCGGGCGCATGCCCCGGCGCCCTGTGGCGTGTCAGGAGCCGGTGAAGTTCGGCTTGCGCTTCTCGGCGAAGGCCCGGGGGCCTTCCTTGGCGTCGGCCGATTTGAAGACCTCGATGCCGATCTTCGCCTCGATGGGGAACGCCTCGTTCTCCGGCATGGCCTCGGTTTCGCGCAGGGTGCGCAGCATCGCCTGGACGGCGAGGGGGCCGTTGTCGGCGATCTGGCCTGCCAGGGCGAGGGCCTTGTCGAGGGCGGTGCCGTCGGGGACCACGTGGCCGATCAGGCCGATCTCCTTGGCCTCGGTGGCGGTGATGTGCCGACCGGTCAGCAGCAGATCAGCGGCCACGGTGTAGGGGATCTGGCGGGCCAGGCGCACGGCGGAACCGCCGAGCGGGAACAGGCCCCAGCGGGCCTCGGAGACGCCGAACTTGGCGCTTTCCCCGGCCACGCGCAGGTCGGTGCCCTGCAGGATCTCGGTGCCACCGGCGATGGCCGGGCCTTCGACCGCGGCGATGAGCGGCTTGCTCAGCCGCCGTCCCTTCAGCAGAGCCGGGAGGTAGGCCGGATCCCAGCCGCCGCCCGCGGCGGTGTCGCCCGGATGCGACGAACTCATCGCCTTCAGGTCCATCCCCGCGCAGAACGCGCCGCCCGCGCCGGTCAGGATCGCGACGCGGATGTCGGGATCGCTGTCGACCTGGTCCCAGGCGTCGCGCATGATCGCCATCATCTCGCCGGACAGGGCGTTACGCGCCTCCGGACGGTTCATGGTGACGATGAGGACGTGGTCTCGCTTCTCGACCAGACAGTGGGCCATTTCGATGTCTCCTGACGTTCAGCCTTGTCAGAAACAGTAACACGTTCTATTTTTGTCTTTGTGAGCTACAACATAGCCGATCTCGTCGAACACGCCGTCGACCTGATGCCCGACCGGATCGTGCTGGTCGGCGAGCATCGTGAGTCGACCTACGCCGAACTGGAGGAGCGGGCCAACAAACTGGCCCACTACCTGCTGGAACAGGGTGTGCGTCCCGGCGACAAAGTCGGAATCTACAGCCGGAACACCGTGGAGGCCGTCGAAGCGATGGTCGCCGTCTTCAAGGCGCGGGCGGTGATGATCAACGTCAACTTCCGCTACGTCGAGAACGAGTTACTACACATCTTCGACAACTCGGACATGGTCGCCCTGATCCACGAGCGCCGCTACACCGACCGGGTGGCCGCGGTGCGCGACAAGGTGCCCGCCCTCAAGACGGTGATCGTCGTCGAGGACGGCACCGACACCCCGACCGCACCGGGAACGGTGGAATACGAAGCGGTCCTTGCCGATTCGTCCGGCGAGCGCGACTTCGGCGAACGCTCGCCCGACGACATCTACATGCTCTACACCGGCGGAACCACCGGCCTGCCCAAGGGCGTCATGTGGCGCCACGAGGACGTCTGGCGGGTGCTCGGCGCGGGCATCAACTTCGTGACCGGCGAATACGTCAAGGACGAGTGGGAGCTGGCCAAGGTCGGCGCCGCCAACCCGCAGATGGTGCGCTACCCGATCCCGCCGATGATCCACGGCGGCTCGCAGTGGGCCACCTTCCACAGCCTGTTCGGTGGCGGCAAGGCCGTGATGATCCCGGAGTTCAGCGGGCACGGTGTCTGGCAGGCCGTCGACAAGCACGGCGTGAACCTGCTCTTCATCACCGGTGACGCGATGGCGCGCCCGATGCTCGACGCGCTCGCCGAGGGCAACCCGGAAACCGGTGAGCCCTACGACCTCTCGACGCTGTACGTGCTCGCCAGCAGCGCCGCGCTGTTCTCGCCCTCGCTCAAGGACAAGTTCCTCGAGGTACTGCCCAACCGGATGATCTCCGACTCCATCGGTTCCTCGGAGACGGGCTTCGGCGGTCTGGCGCTGGTGACCAAGGGCGCCACCCACACCGGTGGTCCGCGGGTGAAGATCGACGCGGCCACCCAGGTGCTCGACGAGGACGGCAAGCCGGTGGAGCCGGGTTCCGGCGTCGTCGGCATGCTCGCGCGCAGCGGCCACATTCCGCTCGGCTACTACAAGGACGAGGCGAAGTCGGCCGCGACCTTCAAGGAGTACAACGGGATTCGCTACGCCATCCCCGGCGACTACGCGCGCGTCGAGGAGGACGGCACCGTCACCATGCTCGGCCGTGGTTCGGTGAGCATCAACAGCGGTGGCGAGAAGATCTACCCCGAAGAGGTGGAGGGCGCGCTCAAGGCCCACCCCGAGATCTTCGACGCGCTCGTCGTGGGTGTGGAGGACGAGCGGTGGGGTCAGCGGGTGTGTGCCGTTGTCCAGTGTCGCGGTGGCAAGCGCCCCACCCTCACCGAGCTGAGGCCGCTGCTCACCCAGGAGATCGCCTCCTACAAGCAGCCACGCAGCCTGTGGTTCGTCGACGAGATCAAGCGCTCACCCGCCGGTAAGCCCGATTACCGCTGGGCCAAGGAGCAGACCGATGCTCGTCCCGCCGATGAGCACGCCGACGCAGGCGCCTCCTGAGCTGACACCATCGAATCGGCCCGCCCAGCATCTCGCTGAGCGGGCCGATTCGCGTCTCCCGGGCCTTCGCCACCGCTGGGCATGTGATCACCACGCTCTGGTGGCGGTGGCCTCTCGGGCTTTGCCGCCACCAGAGCGTGGTGACCGCCTCAGCGGGCGCGGAGTTCGGCGAGTTGGTAGGCGAGCCGGGTGCGGACGGCGGGGATTCGGATGAGGACGCGCATGGCGGTGTTGCGGAGGGTGCGGGCGGGGGTGGAGCCGAGGGTGGCCATTTTCGTCATGCGATCGGTGAAGGCGACGACTTCGGTCGCGATGGGCCTGCGGGTCGTTTCGTAGGTGTCGAGCAGGGAATCCGGCTCGCCCGCCGCGACTTTCGCGAGCAGGGTGCCGAGCAGGGCGGCGTCCTGGATGCCGGTGTTCATGCCCTGGCCGCCCGCGGGGCTGTGGACGTGGGCGGCGTCGCCCGCGAGCAGGACACGGCCGGCGCGGTAGTGGTCGGCGACGCGGTGGTGCACGCGGAAGCGTGAGCTCCACAGGACCTCGTCGACGCGGACCTCGCCCGCCGGGCCGCGGGCGTCGAGGACGGCCTGGATGTCCTCGCGTGTGGGGTGTTCGGGTGCCTCGTCCACGGTGGCGACCACGCGGTAGCGCTCGCCGTCCGCGTCGGGGAGCGGGGCGACGACGGTGACGCCTTCGGGTGAAAGGTGTAGGGATACCTCGCTACGCGGGGACGGCCAGGTCATCCGGACGTCGGCGAGAACGAACGATGCGGGGTAGGTGTCGCCGGTGAAGCCGATGCCCGCCTGCTCGCGGACCACACTGTGCATACCGTCGGTGCCGACCACGTAGTCGGCCGCGATGCTGCCCGGTGTGCCGTCGGCGTTCACGTATTCGATGGTGGCGGAGTCTTTTTCGTTCCGGATCGCGGTCACCGTGATCGGGCGGTGCACATGCCCGCCCGCCTTGTGGAGGCGGTCGAGCAGGACGCGCTCGGTGACATCCTGGGGCACCATCAGGGTGTAGGGGAACGCGGTCGGCAGACCGCCGAATTCGATGGTGGCCAAGGTCTTCGGGCCGTCGTGCACCTTGAAGGTCGGCACCTCGATGCCGAGTCCGGCGAGTTCGTCGGCGATACCGAGCTCGTCGAGCACCTCGAGTGTCCTGGCGTGCACCACGGCGGCGCGAGAAGTGTTGGCGCCCTCGGCGAGACGGTCGATGAGCACGTGATCGACGCCCGCTTCGGCGAGCACGATCGCGGTGGTGAGGCCGGCGGGGCCCGCGCCGACGATGACGACGGAAGTGGTTGCGGGGAGGGTGGTGGCGGCCATTTCGACTCCTGGTCAACGAGTGTTTGCCAACGCTTGTAGGCATAACGGTAGACCTGGCGGTGCTAGAAAGTCAACAGTTGTTGGCCTACAATCGTTGGCATGCCATCCGCACAGCAAGACCAGCCGGTCCGACGCTCCGATGCCACCCGCGCGGCCATCCTCGCCGCTGCCCGCGCCCGCTTCGCCGCCGACGGCTACGCCAAGGCCACCATCCGCGCCATCGCCGCCGACGCCGACATCGACCCATCGATGGTGATGCGCTACTTCGGTTCCAAGGACGGCCTCTTCGCCGCCGCGGCCCAGATCGACCTCGACCTCCCCGACCTCGGTGCCGCCGACCCGAACACATTGGGGGAGCTACTGATCCGCCGCTTCCTCACCATCTGGGAGGACAACGACAACACCGTCCTGCTGATCCTGCTGCGCACCTCGATCACCGACGATGCGGTAGCCGAGCGAGTCCGCGAAATCTTCGCCGCCCAGGTCCTCCCCGCGGTCCTGCGCTTCGGCGATCCGGCCGACGCCCCACGCCGCGCCGGATTGATCGTCACCCAGCTCCTCGGCCTGGCCCTGTGCCGCTACATCCTGCGCCTACCGCCGGTGGTGGCTCTCGCCCCGACCCGGATCGTCGCCGACATCGCGCCGACCTTGCAGCGCTACTTGACCTTATGAGTCGGCGAACGACAGCCCTGGTCGACATCGGTAGGCGCAACCCGTCGGATGAAGCGTCGCGAGCGCGCGATCATGGGTATGCGAAAACCGCTGCGACCGCGTCGAATTCGTGGTCGCAGCGGGCGACCGGCAGGTCGAACCGCCGGCTCACAACGCCGCGCGCGGCGGTTGTCGCTTATCCCGCCAACTGGGCGCCGAGGGCGAGGAGGTGGGGGGTCGCGCCGCCGAGGGCGAATTCGTGGTGCTTGGCGGCGGTGAAGTAGTTGTGGGTGATGTGATCGCGGTCGATGCCGAGGCCGCCGTGGACGTGGACGACGGTGTGGGCGACCTTGTGGCCCGCTTCGGCTGCCCAGAACTTGGCGATGTGGACCGATTCGGTGGCGGGCAGGCCCTCGGACAGGCGCCAGGCCGCCTGGGTGACGGTGAGGCGGAGGCCGCCGATGTCGATGTAGGCGTCGGCCAGGCGCTGGGCCACCGACTGGAAGGAGCCGATGGCCTTGCCGAACTGTTCGCGGGTGCGGGTGTGCTCGGCGGTGATGTCGAGTGCGCGTTCCAGGGTGCCGAGCTGGAGGGCGGAGAGGCCGAGCCAGGCGCGCTCGCGCAGCCAGGTGAGGATGTCGGCGCCGGCTTCCGCGGTGCCGAGCAGTTCGGCCGGGGCATCCGCGAACTCGACGAGGAATTCGGGGGACAGGTCGACGACCTGCTGCGGCGTCACCACGGCATTCGCCGGGTCGACCAGGAATACCGCCACGGTGCCGGCAGCCGAGTCACTGCCGGCGATCAACGCGGGCACCAGGATTCGCTCCGCCCGGTCCGCGTACGGGACGGTCGTCGCGACGCCGGTCAATGTCCACGTGGCGCCCGTGCCGTGCGAAGGCGAAGCGCTACCGACTGAATCGGTGGCCGAGATACCGGCAGCGGTTGGGTTGCTGCTCGCCGGATCGGCCGCGGAGGCGGGGCTGTCGGCAGAGGCGGGAGTCGCGGTGATCCCGGGTGCACCGATCGGATCGTGCAGCGACGCCGACAGAGCCGCCGTCAGCACCACCTCACCCGCCCCTGCGCGCTGTGCCAGCGCATGCTGGTTTTCCTCGCCGAACCGCGCGAGCGCACCCGCGCCGAGCACGATCGACCACAGGTACGGCACCGCGGCAACGGAGCGGCCGAGTTCGCGCAGGACAGCGGACTGCTCGAGCTCGCCGAAATCGCTGCCGCCCAGCGCGTCCGGCAATGCGGCCGCGAGCACGCCGGTTTCGGCGAGCGCCTTCCAGAGCTGCTCGTCGAAGCGGCCCGGTGTGTCGAGCTCACGCAGCCGATCGGCGGTGACGAGTTTGGCGCAGACCTCGCCGGTGAGGCGGGCGAGGTCGGTCTGAGCTTCGGTAGGGGTGAAATCCATGGCGGTTTACCGGCTTTCGTGGATCAGCGGGCGGCGGCGGGCTGGCGCAGGGCGGTCATGGCGATGATGTCGCGCTGCACCTCGTTGGTGCCGCCGCCGAAGGTGAGGATCAGGGCGGCGCGGTGCATCCGCTCCAGCCTGCCGAGCAGTACCGCACCGGGGGAGTCCTGGCGCAGGTAGGCGTCGGCGCCGACCACTTCCATCAGCAGCCGGTAGGCCTCGGTGGCCAGCTCGGTGCCGTATACCTTGCACGCCGAGGCATCCCACGGGCGCGGCGCGGCCTCGCCGCCCTGGTCGGCGCGGCTGGCGATCTCCCAGTTCAGCAGCTTCAGATATTCGACCTTGGCATGTACGCGGGCCAGATTCAGCCGTGCCCATTCCTGGTCGATCACGCGAGAACCGTCGGGCAGCAGCGTGTCGCGGGCCCACGCCGTCGTCTGCGCCACCGCGAGCGACAGCGGCCCGGCAGAGGTGAGCGCGACCCGCTCGTGGTTGAGCTGGTTGGTGATCAGCGACCAGCCGCCGTTCTCCGGGCCGACCATCGACGACGCGGGCACGCGAACATCCTGGTAGTAGGTGGCGCTGGTGTCGGGCCCGGCCATGGTGTGCACCGGTGTCCAGGAGAAGCCCTCGGTGGAGGTCGGCACGATGAACATGCTGATCCCCTTGTGCTTCTTGGCAGCGGGGTCGGTGCGCACGGCCAGCCAGATGTAGTCGGCGTAGGCGATGAGGCTGGTCCACATCTTCTGGCCGTTGATGACGAAGTCGTCGCCGTCGCGCACCGCGGCGGTGCGCAGCGAGGCGAGGTCGGTACCCGCGCCCGGCTCGGAATAGCCGATCGCGAAGTGCAGCTCACCGGCGGCGATGCGGGGCAGGAAGTACTTCTTCTGCTCCTCGGTGCCGTACTGCATGATGGTCGGCGCCACCGAGTTGAGCGTCAGGAACGGGACGGGCGCACCCGCGATGGCGGCCTCTTCCACGAAGATCAGCTGATCCATGGTGGTCCGGTCCTGGCCGCCGTACTCCTTGGGCCAGCTCAGGGTGAGCCAGCCGTCGCGGCCCATCTGACGCACCACCTCGCGGTATACGTCGCCCTCGCCGTACTCGCCGGTCTGCAGGCTCAGCGCCTTCTTGCGCTCCGGTGTCATGAGCCCGGCGAAATACGCGCGCAGCTCGGCGCGCAATTCTTCCTGCTGCGGCGTGTACGCGACGCGCATGCTTCCCACCTCGGTGTCGAACTCCAGCTTCGGTGAGCCGATCATTGCACAGCAACTGGAACATGTTCCAGTATTGACAGTGAATCGGTGCCGGTTCCGCCGCGCGAGGTATGCCATCCGGGTTACTCTCGCCGAGACCGTCTGGAAGGAAGATCCCATGAAGATCATCGTCGATTTCGACCGCTGCGAAGCGAACGGCGTCTGCGTCGGAATCGCCCCTGACATGTTCGAACTCGATGACGACGATCAGCTGACCGTCGCCGAGGGCGATATCGACGCCGACCGCGTCGCCGACGCGGAGGAGGCGGTGGCGCAGTGCCCGAAGGCCGCGCTCAGATTGGCGTAATCGCCTCTTGTCGTATGGTGAAACACGTTCTAAAGTCGGCCCGATGAGTGTGATGCAGACTTCACTGGAGGGCCGGGTCGCCATCGTGACCGGTGCGGGCGCGGGTCTCGGCCGGGCCGAGGCGCTCGCGCTGGCCTCGGCGGGCGCGGCGGTGGTCGTCAACGACCTCACCGAGGACGCGGCCGCCGAAACGATCGCCGCAATACGCGAACTCGGCGGAAAAGCGGAATTCGTCGGTGGAAGTATCGCCGAACGTGCCACTGCCGACGCGCTCGTCGCCACCGCGCGGGAATCGCTCGGGGGCCTCGATATCGTTGTCAACAATGCGGGTATTACGCGCGATCGCATGCTGTTCAACATGTCCGACGAATCCTGGGACGCGGTACTCGCCGTTCATCTGCGCGGCCATTTTCTTTTGTCGCGCAATGCTTGCTCATATTGGCGAACGGCCTCCAAAGCGGCGGGCGAACCGGTGTACGGGCGGTTGATCAATACCTCCTCCGAGGCCGGTCTACTCGGTCCGGAAGGCCAGGCGAACTACGGTGCGGCCAAGGCCGGTATCACCGCGCTCACCCTTTCGGCGGCGCGTGGCCTGTCGCGCTACGGCGTGCGCGCCAACGCGATCTGCCCACGTGCGCGCACGGCCATGACCGAGGCTGTTTTCTCCGAGGCGCCCGAGGGTCAGGTCGACCCGCTGGCTCCCGAACATGTCGCGAAACTGGTCGCCTACCTGGCCTCACCCGCGGCCGACGAGGTGAACGGGCAGGTCTTCGTGGTCTACGGCCCGATGGTCGCGCTGATGGCGCCGCCGACGGTCGAGCAGCGCTTCGACGCCGCGGGCGAACAGTGGGCCGAGGACGATCTCGCCTCGACCCTGCGGCAGTACTTCGCCGGCCGCCCGGCCGATCACACTTTCTCGGCGCGAGCGCTTCGCGATCTCGGCTGAGGTTGCCGGATGTTGGCCGGGCGGAAAGTCGCCGACCCGGCTCGCCGCAGATCTGTTGTACGCCGGTCCAGGTATTGGTAGACATGGACGTCGGCGTGTGTGGTGTCTCACAGGAGGTCTGGGTGAAGCGGTCAGGAGTCGTTTCAGTTCGGATGGCATTTTCCGGGAAAAACTCCTGGTACAAGTCTCCGGAAATCGCAGACATTCGTGAGAACGTGTTCTAGTCTTTGGGCAGTCTTCAGATCGGGGTGGCGGTGAGGTACGGAAACGCGGACGCCATGGTCCGCCCGTCTAACGAGGAGGATTGCCGGTGAACGACCTCCTTGCTGTCCCGTTGCGGGCAGTCGGCGGATTCTTCGAACTCGGCGCGGAAGTGGCACGAGCCGCCTTCCGCAGGCCGTTCCAATGGCGTGAGTTCGTCGACCAGTCCTGGTTCGTCGCCCGCGTCTCCATCCTGCCGACGCTGCTGGTGGCCATCCCGTTCACCGTGCTCGTCGTGTTCACCCTCAACATCCTGTTGCGCGAGATCGGTGCCGCCGACCTCAGCGGGGCGGCCGCCGCGTTCGGCGCCGTCACGCAGGTCGGCCCGATCGTCACGGTGCTGATCGTGGCCGGAGCGGGCGCGACAGCGATCTGCGCCGACCTCGGCGCCCGCACCATTCGCGAGGAGATCGACGCGATGAAGGTGCTCGGCATCGACCCGGTGAGCCGGCTGGTCGTGCCACGCGTGCTCGCCTCGATGTTCGTGGCGCTGATGCTCAACAGCCTGGTGTGCACGGTCGGTATCGTCGGTGGCTTCGCGTTCTCGGTGTTTCTGCAAGGCGTGAATCCCGGTGCTTTCGTCAACGGCATTCCGCTGCTCACCAATCTGCCAGAGCTGATCATCTCCGAAATCAAGGCGGGCCTGTTCGGGCTCATCGCCGGAATGGTCGCCTGTTATCTCGGGCTGCAGGTGAAAGGCGGGCCCAAGAGTGTGGGCGACGCCGTGAACCAGACCGTCGTGTTCGCCTTCATGGCGCTGTTCGTGGTGAATGTCGTCGTCACCGCGATCGGCCTGAAATTCACGGTGCGGTGAACACATGGCCTTCGTAGTTCGTTCCAAATTTCCCCGCGCGGTCCGTCGTTACGAGCGGGCGTCCAAAGCGATGGACTCCCTCGGTGACAAGGCGATCTTCTTCGTCAAGGCACTCGGCTCGGTACCGCGCGCCCTGGTGCACTACCGCACCGAGACCATCCGGCTCATCGCCGAGATCAGCATGGGCAGCGGCGCTCTCGCCGTGATCGGCGGAACCGTGGTCATCGTCGGCTTCCTGACGCTGATGGCGGGCGGCACCATCGCGGTGCAGGGTTACAGCTCGCTCGGCAATATCGGCGTCGAGGCGCTCACGGGCTTCTTCGCCGCCTTCATCAATGTGCGCATCGCGGCGCCGGTGATCTCCGGTATCGGCCTGGCCGCGACCATCGGTGCCGGCGCGACCGCCCAGCTCGGTGCCATGCGGGTGGCCGAGGAGATCGACGCGCTGGAATCGATGGCGATCCGGCCGGTGCCGTTCCTGGTCGGCACCCGGGTGCTGGCGGGCATGATCGCGATCGTGCCGCTCTACGCCCTGGCGGTGATCGCCTCGTTCATCGCCAGCCGCTTCGCCACCGTGGTGATCTACGGGCAGTCGGCGGGCGTCTACGACCACTACTTCTCGACCTTCCTCATCCCCAGCGACATCCTGTGGTCGTTCGCCCAGGCGATGGTGATGGCCCTGGCCGTGATGCTGATCCACACCTACTACGGCTTCCACGCCGCGGGCGGTCCGGTCGGCGTCGGTGTGGCGGTCGGCAACGCGGTGCGGGCCTCGCTGGTCGCGGTCGTCACGGTGACGCTGCTGATCTCGCTGGCCATCTACGGCACCTCCGGCAACTTCCACCTCTCGGGATAGCGGTATGGACACCTCACGGATCGTTGCCGCACTGCAGGGCGGGCTCGGGCGCAAGCTCGCGGCCCTCGCCCTCGTCGGTGTACTCGTCGCGGGCGCGGCCTTCGCGATCGCGCTGTTCCAGGGTGCGTTCACCAACACCGCCGTGGTGCTGGTCGACGCGCCACGCTCGGGCCTGGTGCTGGACCCCGACGCCAAGGTGAAGGTGCGTGGTGTCGAGATCGGCCGGGTCGCCGACATCGACCTGGCCGCCGACGGTGCGACCCTGCGGCTGGAACTCGACCCCGATCAGCTGAAGCTCGTACCCGACAATGCCGGGGTCGACATCCGCTCCACCACGGTGTTCGGCGCCAAATACGTCAATTTCATTGTCCCGGAACAGCCCTCGTCGAAGTCGCTGGCGCCGGGCAGCACCGTGTCGGCGAGCTCGGTGACCGTCGAGTTCAACACCCTGTTCCAGCACCTGTCCGATGTGCTCGCCCAGGTGGAGCCCGAGAAGCTGAACGCGACACTGACCGCGCTCGGTACCGCGCTCGAAGGGCGCGGTGACAAGTTCGGCGATCTGCTCGTCCGATCGGATCGCTATCTGCGCGAACTGAATCCGTACCTGCCCACGCTGCAGACGGATCTGGACAAGACCGCGCAGGTGACCGGGATCTACGCCGATGTCGCCGATCCGCTGTTGCGCACGGTCGACAATTCGACGGGCACCGCGCAGACCATCACCGAAATGCAGGGTCAGCTCGACAACGTGCTGGTGAATGTGATCGGCCTGTCCGATACGGCCGGAACTGTCCTGCGGGAGAACGAGAACGATCTGGTGACCGCACTCGACCTGCTGCGTCCTTCTACCGCGCTGCTGTACGACTACCGCGAATCGGTGAGCTGTGTGGTCAACGGACTCGGCACACTGATCCCGATCGCCGAGGACATGATGGGTGGTTTGCTGCCCGGTGTCGGCATGAACGCGAGCTTCATGCTCGGTGCCAAGCCCTACAGCTACCCGGACGACCTGCCCAAGGTGAACGCGACCGGAGGCCCGCGCTGTGAAGGCGTGCTGGACCGCGTCCCGGAGAGCCATTCGGACTACCTGGTGACCGACACCAGCGAAGGCGCGCCGTACGCACCGACCACGCGCCACGAATTCCACGGCATGCCTCGGGTATTCCAGCTGCTGCTGGACGGAATGCCGGGAGTGACACGGTGAAGAACACAGGGACGACGATCAAACTGGCGATCTTCACCGTGGTGATGACGCTGGTATTCGCCGGTCTGGCCATCGTTTTGAGTCAGGCGCGGTTCTCCAGCGAGAACGGCTATCGTGCGGTGTTCACCAGCTCCTCGGGCATGGTGCCCGGCGCCAAGGTGCGCATCGCCGGTGTGCCGGTGGGTTCGGTGACCTCGGTGAAGGTCGGCGACGACAACCTCGCGCATGTCGAGTTCGATGTCGACACCAAGTACGCGGTCCTGGCCAGTACCCGGGCGGCAATCAAGTACGAGAACCTGGTCGGCGACCGGTATCTGGAGCTGCTGGAGGGGCCGGGTTCGGCTCGCCGGCTTTCCGACGGTGACACCATCGGCCTCGAGCAGACCCAGCCCGCCCTCGACCTCGACCTGCTGCTCGGCGGATTCAAGCCGCTGCTGCGCGGGCTCGACCCGGCGCAGGTCAACGACCTCACCGAGGCGCTGCTGCAGATCTTCCAGGGGCAGGGTGGAACGCTCGTGTCGCTGCTCAACAGCGGCGGCGGCTTCGCCAAGACCCTGGCCGATCGCGACGCGCTGATCGGCAGTGTGATCGACAACCTGAACACCGTGCTCGCCACGGTCAGCGATCGCGGCGACCAATTCGCCACCACCATCGACGAACTGCAGCGCCTGGTCAGCGACCTGTCCGCGGAGCGCGATCCGATCGGCAACGCCTTGCCGAGGATCGCGGGCGCGACCAAGGAGGTCAACGACCTGCTGGTGCAGGCCCGTCCCGATCTGCGCTCCACGATCGAACAGACCGGTCGGCTCGCCACCAATCTGGACGAGGGATCCGACCACATCCAATGGGTGCTCGACAGACTGCCGGATACCTACAAGAAACTCATCCGGATCGGCGCCTACGGCTCCTTCCTCCAGCTCTACATCTGCGGTACCAACTTGTTGATCAGTGGCCCCGATGGCAAGCCGATGGAAGTCCACATGCCGGCGCTGCAGGTCACCGGAAGGTGTAAGCCCAATGAATGACGACAAGTCGCCCGCGGCGACGATCGGCATCGTCGGCGTGGTGCTGGCGCTGACGATCTCGCTCGCGACGCTGCAATTCACCGACCTGCCGTTCATCCGCTCGGGTGCGACCTTCACCGCGAACTTCCTCGACGCGGGCGGTCTCGTCCCCGGCGACCCGGTGCACGTGGCCGGTGTGCGCTCCGGCGAGGTACGGCAGGTGAGCCTCGACGGCGACAAGGTCCTGGTGAAATTCGACCTCGACGAGTCGATCGTGCTGGGGGAGAAGACGACCGCCGCGATCAAGACCAACACCGTGCTCGGCCGCAAATCGCTCGACGTGGTGCCGGACGGCCCCGGCGCCATCGGCGCGCGGGACACCATTCCGGTAGATCGGACCACCTCGCCCTATTCGCTCAACGAAGCACTGAGCGATCTCGGCGGTACGGTGCGTGACCTCGACCTGGAGCAGGTCGACCAGACCCTCGACACGCTGTCGGCGGCGTTCGCCGATACGCCCGGACCGCTGCGCAACGCGCTCGACGGTGTCACCGCGCTCTCCCGCAGCATCAACACCCGCGACCAGGCGCTGACCGACCTGCTGGCCAGGGCACAGAACGTCACCAAGATCCTGGCCGACCGCAGCACCCAGCTCAACACGCTGCTCATCGACGGCAACGCGCTACTCGGCGAGCTCGACCGGCGCCGGGCCGCGATCAACCAGCTCGTGGTGTACATCGACGATGTGGCCAAACAGCTTTCGGGCCTGGTCGCCGACAACGAGCCGCAGATGCGGCCGACGCTGGACCGCCTGAATTCGGTCCTCGCCCTGCTCCAGCGCAACAAGCAGAACCTCAACGACGCCCTCGACGGTCTCGGCCCCTACGCCGCCGCGCTCGGCGAGCAGGTCGGCAACGGGCCCTGGTTCAACGCCTACGTGGTGAACGCGACAAGTGTCGAGCTCCGTCCACTCGTCGACGCGCTGGTCTGGCCAGAACAATTGCCCCAGGACGTGATCGACATCTTCACCCACCCCAGGACGCCGTACATCGCTCCTGCCGAGGAGGACCCCCCGCGATGAGCTTGACCCAGCAGGTGCGCGGGTTGCCGCGCTGGACGATCGCGGTGGCGGTGGTGGTGATCGCGGCGCTGGTCGCGGTCGGCGTCTACCTCGTGACCGGAGTCGGAAAGAACACGGTGACCGCCTCGTTCACCTCGACCACCGGTCTGTACGCGGGCGACGAGGTGCGGGTACTCGGCGTCACCGTCGGCAGCATCGACTCCATCGAACCGGGCCGCGGCCAGGTTCAGGTGAAGATGAGCATCGACAGCGATATCGACCTGCCCGCCGACGCGCGCGCCGTCATCATCGCGCCGTCGTTGGTCTCGGCCCGGTTCGTGCAGCTCGCGCCCGCCTACAGCGGCGGCCCGAAACTGGCCGACGGAGCGCAGATTCCGCTCGAGCGCACCGCGGTGCCGGTGGAGTGGGACGAGATCAAGGCCGAGCTGACCAAACTGTCGGCGGCGCTCGGTCCGGTCGGTGACGACAAGCAGGGCTCCTTCGGCCGCTTCGTCGACACCGCGGCCCAGAACCTCGACGGCAACGGCCAGAAGTTCCGCGACACCCTGCGTGAACTATCGGCGACTCTGACCACCCTGTCCGACGGGCGGACCGACCTGTTCGCCACCATCCGCAACCTGCAGAAGTTCGTCGAGGTGCTCTCGGCGAGCAACGAGCAGATCGTGCAGTTCAGCGGCCGGCTCGCGTCGGTGTCGTCGGTGCTGGCCGGTGCGTCGGAAGAACTCGGCGCCGGTCTGGACAGTCTCGATGTGGCACTGGCCGATGTGAAGCGGTTCCTCGAGGGCACCGGTGGGGAGCTGACCGAGGGCGTCGAGCGACTCGCCGATGTCACCCAAACCCTGGTGGACAATCGGCCCGAGATCGAACGGGTGCTGCACTCCGGCCCCACGGCGATGGTGAACTTCTACCAGCTCTACAAACCGGCTCAGGGCTCGCTCACCGGCGCTGTCGCACTGAACAACACGGCCAATCCGCTCAGCTTCCTGTGCGGTTCGATCCGGGCCATCGAACACAACAACTCCGACAAATCCGCGGACCTGTGCGCGGAATTCCTTGCGCCCGTGATCAGTTCGCTCGCCATGAACTATGTGCCGATCATGACCAACCCGGCCAGCGGCGTCACCGCCTTCCCTGAGCAGTTGGTGTACAGCGACCCGAGCCTTGAAGGTGCGGTCCAGCAGGACCAGCCCCCCGGCGCGGCGCCGATCACCGTGCCCGAAGGCCTTGCGGGGCTTGCTATTCCAGGAGGACCGCGATGAGGCGGCGCATACTCGCCGGGCTGGCCGTCGGCGTCGCCGTGGCGCTCGGCACCACCGGCTGTCAGTTCGACGGGCTCAACTCGTTGCCCATGCCGGGCTCCGAAGGGCGGATGGACGGCTCCTACACGGTGCGCATCCAGATGCCCAATGTCACGACGCTGACCCGGAATTCGCCGGTTCGGGTGAACGACATCGAGGTCGGCAACGTCACCGGGATCGAGGTCGAAGGCTGGCATGCGCTGGTGACGGTCTCGCTCAATCCCGATGTGCGCCTGCCGGCCAACGCGGTCGCCAAGATCGGGCAGACCAGTCTGCTCGGCAGCAACCACGTCGAATTGGCCGCGCCGACAAGCGAACCGCCGGCCGGGCAGTTGCGGGGCGGCGATGTCATCCCGCTCGAACGGGCCGGTGCCTACCCGACCACCGAACAGGTGCTGTCGTCGCTGTCGGTGGTGCTCAACGGCGGCGGTATCGCCCAGCTCGAGACGATCACCACCGAGCTGAACGCGATGGTGAACGGCCGTGAGGACGAGATCGCCGACCTGCTCCCGCAGCTCAACGAGCTGACGACCGGGTTGCAGCGCCAGACCGGCAGCATCATCGCCGCGATGGAGGGTCTGGATCGGCTGGCGGTGAAACTGGCCGGTCAGCGTGAGGTGATCGCCGAGGCGATCGAGCAGATCCATCCCGCGCTCACCGCCCTGGCCGACCGATCGGCGAACATCGCCAGGGCGATCACGGCGCTCGGTGAGCTCGGTGACGTCAGCGAACGACTGATCAAGACCAGCGGCGACGACCTGGTGGCCAACCTGCGCAGTCTCGGCCCCGTGCTGCAGACGCTGGCCGACACCGGAACCAACCTGATCCAGGCGCTCGGCATCCTGCCGACCTTCCCGTTCCCGATCAGGAATATCGACAACGCGATCATGGGCGACTACCTGAATCTGTTCATCACCTTCGACCTGACCGCCAGCCGCCTCGACAGCAACTGGCTCACCGGTACGCCGCTCGGCGGTCGCTTCGGCGGTGTCGAGGGTGTGGTCGGCTCGTTCGCGCCGTCGACCGCGACGGATGCCGGTGACCCGGCCACCGCGCCGATGGCGCCCGCACCGGCCCCCGCGCCCGCCATCCCCGGGCTACCGTCCATTCCCGGCCTGCCCGCCATCCCCGGTATCACCGCGCCGCTGCCCGGCCAGGAAGGGGCGGGTCGATGAAACTCACCCGGTTCGTGCGAGCCCAGCTCGCGATCTTCGCGGTGCTCACCGTGATCGGTCTGGTCGTGATGAGCGGCAGCTACCTGCATGTTCCCGCGATGTTCGGCATCGGTCGGTACGCGGTGACGGTGCAGCTCGCCGCCACCGGCGGGCTCTACCCGACGGCCAATGTGTCCTACCGGGGCCAGAACATCGGCAAGGTGGAGGCGGTGCGGCTCACGCCCGCGGGCGTCGAGGCGGACCTGTCGATCGACAGCGACTACAAGGTCCCCGCCGATTCGAGCGCCTGGGTGCGCAGTGTCTCGGCGATCGGCGAGCAGTACGTCGACCTCGTGCCGAGCGAACAGCCCGCCGACGGACACCTGCGCGACGGCTCGGTGATCCCGGTGCAGCGCACCCACTTGCCGCAGGACGTCGGCGCGATGCTCGATCAAGCCGACAAGTTGCTCGCCACCGTCGCCGACACCCGCCTGCGCCAGGTGATCGACGAGGCGTTCCTGGCGTTCAACGGCGCCGGACCCGACCTGCAACGGTTCATCGACTCCGCGGCGCTGCTGATCCAGCAGGCCGAGACCGACATCGAACCGACCAAGAAGCTGCTCGACCAGATCGGCCCGCTGCTCGACACCCAGATCGAGTCCGAGGCCGATATCCGTTCCTGGACAAACGATCTCGCAACGATCACCGACCAGCTCCGCGAAAGCGACCCGACGCTGCGAAACCTGTTGAACAACGGCCCTTCCGCGATGGAGGTGGTGAACAAGCAGTTCCAGGATCTGCGTCCCACCCTGCCGCTGCTGGCGCGAAACCTGGTGAGCCTCGGGCAGGTCGGCGTGACGTACAACGCCAGCGTGGAACAACTTCTGGTCGTCTTCCCACCGTTGATCGCGGCGCTGCGCACCGCCATCCGCGGCCCGGCCAAGTACGGCGTGATGGTCGACTTCATGACCGTGCTCAACGACCCGCCCGCCTGCACCACCGGCTTCCTGCCCGCGGAGCAGTGGCGCCAGCCCAGCGAGCTGACGCCCATGGACACCCCGCCCGGGCTGTACTGCAAGGTCCCGCAGGACTCGAACATCGCGGTCCGCGGCATCCGCAACACCCCGTGCATGGAGTTCCCCGGCCGCCGCGCACCCACCCCCGAACTGTGTCGGACCGGGTTCGTGCCCGAGGGCAACAACCCGCCGTTCGGCGAGGTCGAGCCGGTCGCTCCGGCGTCCGCACCGGCAGGCGCATCGACGGGCGCTGTGACGCCCGCCGCAGCGCGCCCCTATGATCCGTCGACGGGTACGTACCTGGGAACAGATGGACGCACCTACCGCCAAGGTGACATCGCCACCGATGGTTCGGGCACCGTTCCGGCCAGCTGGCAGGCGATGTTGGAGGAGCAGCAACGATGAACGACAACGACAACCGCCGCCCGCGTCGCCGGGCAGCACGCTCGGCCGGGCCACCGGTCGAGGAGAAGGCGGCCGTGACGGTGGCCGTGAGTAAGAGCGAATCCGTATCACCAGCCGCTGAGGCCGCCGAGTCGGCGGACACGGTGAAGTTCACGAAGGGCGCCGCCGCACCAACGGTGAAGTTCGGCAAGGATGCCGTCGAGCCCGCCGCCCCGACCGAGAAGATCGACAAGGACGCCGTCGATTCGTCCGCTCCGACCGTGAAGTTCACCGGCGGCATCGCGCAGTCCGAGGACGCGGCGGTGCCGAGCGTTCCCGACGCGGAGAAGAAGTCGCGCGTGCGTCGCGTCCTCGCCGTCGCGGCGGCGGCCGTCCTCGTGCTCGCGCTCATGGTCGGCGCGGGGGTCTCCGCTGTCGCCGCGTTCACGACCGACGCCGAAGAGGACCTGCGTGCGGAGTACACCGAGACCGCACGTCAGGCCGTGCTGAACCTGACGACCATCCGCGCCGAATCCGCCAAGGAAGACATCGACCGCATCCTTGCCGTGGCATCGGGCGACTTCAAGTCCGAGTTCGACGGTCGAGTCGACCCGTTCATGGATGTCGTCAAGCAGGCCAACGTGGTGTCCAACGGCAGCGTTGTCGAGTCGGCCATCGTCTCGGCCGACCTCGAATCCGCGCAGGTGCTCGTCGCCGCCAAGCAGACGGTGACCAACAACGGTTCGCCCGAACCCCAATCGCGTCAGTACCGATTCCGCATCACCGTGAGCAACGGTGAGACGGGCATGACCGTGTCGAAAGTGGAGTTCGTCGGATGAGCCGCAGAAGCGCACAGATCATTTTCGGCGTCCTCGCCGTCTTCGGCCTGATCGCCGCCGCCGTGCTCGGTGTCAGCGGCTACCAGCTGTGGGAGCACGACCGCACCGAGCAGGCCCGCGGCGAGGCGATGAGCACGGCGAGCCGCACGGTGAGCGCCATGTTCAGCTATGAACACGTCACGGTCGACACCGAGCTGCCCAAGGCCGCCGACGGCCTGAGCGAGTCGTTCCGCAACGACTACCTGCGGCTCATCGAGGAAGCCATCGCGCCCGGCGCCAAGGAGAAGCAGCTCACGGTCAAGGCGACAACGCAGGCCGAAGGCGTGATCTCCGCCGAACCCGAGCACGCGGTGGTGCTGCTGTACCTGAATCAGGTGACCACGAGCAAGGACGCGCCGCAGGGCACCGCCTCGGGCAGTCGCGTCCGGGTCTCGCTGGACAAGACCGGCGATCGCTGGCTGGTTTCCCAGGTCACGCCGGTCTGAGTCCTAACGGCTGGTGTCGGGGTAGTTGTCGTCGTCCTCGCTGAGTAGCGCGGAGCCGGCGACATTGCCCTGGGAGAGGGCGTCGAGGAAGGCGCGGGCCCAGCGGTCCACGTCGTGGGTGAGGACCTGGCGGCGCATGGAGCGCATGCGGCGGCGTTTGGTGTCGCGGTCGTCGTCGAGGGCGCCGACGATCGCGTCCTTCACGCTGTCCAGGTCGTGCGGGTTGCACAGGTAGGACTGCCGCAATTCGGCTGCCGCACCGGTGAATTCGCTGAGGACCAGGGCACCGTTGAGGTCGCTGTGGCAGGCCACGTACTCCTTGGCGACCAGGTTCATGCCGTCACGCAGCGGGGTGACGAGCATGGCGTCGGCGGCCACGAAGAAGGCGATCAGCTCGTCGCGGGGGATCGGCCGGTGCAGGTAGTGCACCACCGGGTAGCCGACGCGGGCGAATTCGCCGTTGATCCGGCCCACCTGGCGTTCGATGTCGCCGCGCATCTTGATGTAGCTCTGTACGCGCTCACGCGACGGCGTGGCCAGCTGGACCATCACTGTCTCGGCCGGGTCGACGCGGCCCTCCTCCAGGAGCTCCTGGAGGGCATTGAGGCGGATGTCGATGCCCTTGGTGTAGTCGAGGCGGTCGACACCGAGCATGATGTTCTTGGGGTTGCCCAGTTCGGCGCGGATCTTGGCCGCGCGCTCACGCACCGACCGGCGTCGTGAGTGCTCGTCGAGTTCGGCGGAATCGATCGAGATCGGGAACGCGCCGACGCGCACCGTGCGGAAACCGACCTGGACCACACCCAGCTTCGACCGCACCCCGATGGTGCCCCGCGAGGTGGGCTGACCGGCCAGCCTGCGGGCCAGGTACAGGAAGTTCTGCGCGCCACCGGGCAGATGGAAACCGATCAGGTCGGCGCCGAGCAGGCCCTCGACGATCTCGGTGCGCCACGGCATCTGCATGAACAGCTCGACCGGTGGGAACGGGATGTGCAGGAAGAACCCGATCGTCAGATCCGGGCGCAGCATGCGAAGCATCTTCGGCACCAGCTGCAGCTGGTAGTCCTGCACCCAGACCGTCGCGCCCTCGGCGGCCACCTTCGCGGTCTCCTCGGCGAAGCGCCGGTTGACCTCCACATAGGCCGCCCACCAGGCCCGGTCGTACACGGGCCGCACGATCACGTCGTGGTACAGCGGCCACAGCGTGCCGTTGGAGAACCCCTCGTAGTAGTCCTCCACCTCCTGCGACGACAGCGGCACCGGATACAGCTCGAGCCCGTCCTCGATGATCGGCTCGACGTCGACATCGGGCACCCCGGCCCAGCCGACCCAGGCGCCTTTGTTGCTGCGCAGTACCGGTTCCAGCGCGGTCACCAGACCGCCGGGGCTGCGCTTCCACCGGGTGGTGCCGTCGGGCAGTTTCTCGAGGTCGACCGGGAGCCGGTTGGCGACGACGACGAATCCCGATCCCGCACCCGAGGGTGCCACGGGTTCTTCGGACGGACGGTCGTTGGACTGTTCATCGATCATCTGGTCCACTCACGCATCCTTTGCGTCGCAGGGTGCCGTTTTGAGGTTGTAGTAGGTGGTTGTTCAGCTGGGGCCGATGCCGAGCATCGACAGCAGCATGCGGCACTCGTCGGCGTCCTCGGCATATGCCGCGACCACGCGCTGCGCCTGACGAGCGGTCTCGTCGGCCAGCGGCTCGAGCTCGTCGTCGGCGATGTCGTTGGCGGTGCTCTTCGCGGCCATAGTGGTTCGTCCTCCCGGTTTTCCAACGCTCTTCGTGCGAGTAGTCAATAGTATCGGGCGCCGGTTACCGTGGATTGGTTCGTCAACCCGACCGAAAGGTTTCCCCATGCCACTGGCCACGGTGAACGGCATCGCACTGAACTATCAGGTCAAGGGCGACCGTACCAAGGGCACCGACGTCAAGGGCGGCGGTCCGCTGGTGGTGTTGATCATGGGAACCGGTTCCCCCGGACGCGTCTGGGAGCTGCACCAGGTGCCCGCGCTGGTCGCGGCCGGATACCGGGTCTGCACCTTCGACAACCGCGGCATCGCGCCGTCCTACGAGGCCGCGGGCGGTATGCGCATCGAGGAGCTGGTCGCCGACACCGCCGCGCTCATCGAACTCCTCGACGAGGGTCCCGCGCTGGTCGCCGGCACGTCGATGGGTGCGCGGGTGGCCCAGGAACTGGCCCTCGCCCGCCCCGATCTCGTGCGCAAGGCCGTGTTCATGGCCGGGCACGGCCGTCTCGACCAGTTCCAGAAGACCCTGTCGGCCGGTGAGCAGGACCTCGACGCCTCGGGTGTGCAGCTGCCCGCCAAGTTCGAGGCGGCCGTCACCGCGGTGATGAACCTGTCGCCCGCCACCATGGCCGACCGCAACGCCGCCCGCGACTGGCTCGACCTGTTCGAATTCACCGGCGGACCGGCCACCGCGGGCATCCGCGCCCAGCGCGCCATGGACCACGACTTCGACCGCGTGGCCGCCTACCGCGCGATCACCGTGCCCTGTCTGGCGATCGGTTTCGCCGACGACCGGATGATTCCCCCGTACCTGTCGCGCGAGGTCGCCGAGGCCATCCCCGGCGCCCGGTACCAGGAAATCCCCGACGCGGGTCATTTC
The DNA here is from genome assembly GCF_051843015.1 of Nocardia sp. JW2. NCBI lineage: Bacteria > Bacillati > Actinomycetota > Actinomycetes > Mycobacteriales > Nocardiaceae > Nocardia > Nocardia sp. JW2. The sequence continues at coordinate 74,159 of NZ_JBPXLK010000015.1, read as the reverse complement.
GGCTACCTCGAACGGCCCGAGGCCGTGAACAAGATCCTGCTCGATTTCTTCGCGAGCTGAGGTAACCGCCTACGCGTAACGTATGGCTTGCTAGGGTCGACACAACGCTCGGGGCTTGCCGGCCTCAGCGATCCCGTACACAGCGCCAGTATCCAGTGAGGTGAAATGAGCACCAACCCCTTCGACGACGAGGACGGCCGCTTCTTCGTTCTGGTCAACGATGAAGAGCAGCACTCCCTGTGGCCCGCGTTCGCGGAGGTCCCGGCGGGTTGGCGTGTCGTGTTCGGCGAAGAAAGCCGGGCCGCGTGCGTCGAGTACGTCGAGAAGAACTGGACCGACATGCGTCCCAAGAGCCTGCGCGACGCCATGGCCGCCGACGACGCCGCCCGCGCCCAGTCCTGACCGGTACCTTCCGAATACTGCGCCGGGACCGCTCGCTGGGCGTCCCCGCGTGACACCGAACTCGGTGTCACGCGGCGGACGTGTCCGGCTATGATGGTCGCTGCCCTCCGGGGACCCGCCTCCTTAGCTCAGTGGTAGAGCACCGCTCTTGTAAAGCGAAGGTCGTCAGTTCAATCCTGACAGGGGGCTCTCTAAGCCCTGACCCGAAGTTCGGGTCAGGGCTTTTTCGTGCGGCATCGCTCGACAGTCCGACTGTCTGTCTACTGTGAAATGGTGAGCTCGTCCTGATTCATCGGTGCGGTAGCAACGGGATGGAGGATCGGCGTGGCTGTTTACGAGGTGGGGCATCGGTCGGCTGTGGTGAGTGGGGCGGGGTCGGGGATCGGGCGGGCGGTGGCGCTCGGGCTGGCGGGCAACGGGGCGTCGGTGGTGGTGTTCGATCTGAACGAGGGGGCGGCGCGGGAGGTTGCCGACGAGATCGTGGTCAACGGGGGGACTGCGGTGGCTTTGGCCGGTGATGCGGCTGATCCGAGGGATGTAGCCAGGAGTGTTGCCGCAGCACAGGAAATGTTGCCGTTGGGGATCGCTGTGAACAATGCGGGGATCACGGGGGAGCGCAACGCGATCGGTGATTATTCGATCGAGGGGTGGCGCAAGGTGATGGCGGTGAATCTCGATTCCGTCTTCTACGGAATGCGCGAGCAATTGCCAGTGCTCGCGGCGAACGGTGGCGGGGCGATCGTGAATATGGCCTCGATCCTCGCCAGCGTCGGAAATCCCGAATACGCCGGATATGTCATCGCCAAGCACGCGCTGCTCGGCCTGACGAAGAACGGTGCGCTCGAATACGCGCGGCAGAATGTCCGTGTGAACGCCGTCGGACCCGGCTACATCCGCACCCCGCTCCTGGCCGACGATCCCGAAACCACCAAGTTCCTGGAAGACAAGCATCCGATCGGCCGCCTCGGCACGCCGGAAGAGGTCGCCAACCTGGTCCTGTTCCTCGCCAGCGACGCCGCCAGTTTCATCACCGGCAGCTATCACCTCGTCGACGGCGGCTACACCGCGCAGTGAAAGTGCCTGCCTACCAAGCCGACTGGTTTTGATCGGCGGCCGCTCGGGCGATGAGGTTTTGGAGCTCGTTGGTCAAGCGGTCGGAGGTCAGGGGGTGGGCTGAGACTCGGGTGGCGTCGCGAAGGAGATAGCGGCCGTCGTCGGTGTAGTCGATGACCTGGAGTGTTGTGCCACCTTCTTGCCATCCGTCCAGGGCGGGGCCCTTGTCGACGCGGAATTCGGCGTAGGTGCGGAACGGGCGTTCGAGGAACGCCAGGGCGTGTTCGGCCGGAGTACGACGGGTGGCGTAAGGGTCTGGGGTGGTGGTGAATTCGTCGCGGTGCAGGTCGAAACCCTGGCTTGTGCCCGGCGGAACCGTCGGCAGGATGGAGATCAGCCGCTGGGTCACGGCGTGGGCGGGGCGCAGGGAGATGAGGATATTGCCGCCCTGGCCGTATTCGGGGCCGGGGAGTTGAGCCGCGACGGTACCGATGGTGGACTCGGTTGTCGCACACGCTCGGACCATGCGGGTCCGGCCGTCGAAACGGTGACCGAACAATTCGATGCGAATCTCCGGATGCGCCAAGGCGTGCAGGGCGTGGTACAGCGACTCGTCGTCGCCGATCTTGGCGATGAGGGAGTCTGCGGCGATGCGGCATTCCCGGTCGAACTCGGCCTGGGTTTCCACACCCGCGGTGAAGGTCAGCGGCCACGGCATGCGGTCGCGGCCGAGAGTTTCCCAGGCGACCCAGAATTCGAACTGGGTGAGCTCCCAGTTGTCGGTCATGCGTCCCCACCGATGACCGGCGGGACGTGCGCCCGGTCCGGACCGAGCAATTCCTCGTGCACGCCGCGCAGATAGTCGGGAGCACCGTGTTCGTTCTCGTCGTCCTTGCCGCCGCGCGCACCCGGTGCGCCCATGCCGCCCATACCGGGCATCCCCGCCCGGCCGGCCGACCCGCCTGCGGACGCGGCGAGCTTCTGGCCTGCTCCGGCGCCGGGGGCGGCACCGCCTGCGCCGGGGAGCGAGCTGCCCGCGCCGGGAACGCTCGGGCTTCCGCCGCCCGCACCTGCACCCGCGCCTGCGCCGCCGCCTGAGCCCAGGCCGTTCGGGGTGGTGCCTGCGGACGTGGTTGCGGCTGGGTTCGTCGCCGGGGTGGAGGCGGGTGTGGTGTCCTCGGGTGTCGTGGCGGCGGGTTCCTCCGTCGACGATGCGGAATCGTCGCCGCTGTCCTCGTCGTCGCCCGGCTCGGTCGTTGTCGGGTCTTCCGGCTCGGTGGTCGTGTTCGCCGGGTTCGTACCCGGGGTTCCACCGGTGTTGTTGTTGTCGCCGTTGGTGATTCCGCTGCCGGGGCCGTCGCCGGGATCGCCGTTCCCCGGGTTGTCCTGCTGCGGTTTGGACGGTCCCGGCACCTTGGGGACCTGGGTGTCGGACTGCTGGGCAACCGGCTGGTAGACGGTTCGCATGACTTCACGGGCGGCTGCCTGCGCGGCTTCCGCCCGGCCGGCGCTTGCGCTATCGATGACCTTCCCGGTGGCGGGCGAGAGAACCGACACCAGAATCCCCAATTTGCTGTCGCCCTGGTCGTCGGACTCGTGCGGGACCGAGTACTTCACCTGCTGAAAGCCCGACCGTGCCTCGTCCATCTTGTTGGCGATCAGCTTGGCGGCCTGATCGACCTTGTGGATATCCGCGAGATACGCCTTGGTACTGGCCAGCGCCTGAGTGGCAGCGCTACCCGCCCATCCACGCTCCATCTCCTTGCTGATGTTGTCGTGGAAGGCGGTCGCTTTGGCTGTCGTGTCGTTGGCCAACTGGGTCCAGCCTTGAATGCTTGTACTCATCTGGCCGATGTCGATCGACTCGACGAACTGCATGATGCGGGAATGCGACATGTCGGTGAAAGATTCCATCACGGGCGGCACGACCTGCTGGGTGTACTCACCGGAGAAACCCGAGGCCAGGGCCTGGTTCTCGCCGTAGATGCGGTTCCGCTCCTTGTTTCCGTCGGCCTGCGCGTCCAGTTCGGACTGCGCCGGCGCGATATCGGAATCGAACAGTGAGCCGACGCGATCCGTGGCCGCGCGTAGATTCGACAGTCCGGTCATAAAAGCTACGAACGGCATGGTTCCCCCAGTAGTCAGTCGAGCTTGTTGGTCTGCTGCATGATCGCCAGTTGAGAGGCTTCGTCGCAGTTTTTGAATGCGGCACCGGCTTTGCGGTACATATCGGCCATTTGGGTAAGGATCTCGATGTGTTGGGTTACCGCATCCAAGTAGGATCCGCTTCCCGGCCCGCCCTCCGCGAGGTCGGCAAACTTCTTCCCGAGGGTACGGAGTGGAAGGGCTGCGCGTGGCGGGGCGGCGATCACTTCATCTCGTTCATGTCCACCGTCTACACCATCGAAGAGATTCGCGCTAACGATCGATACCACGACTTCAAAGATGTCACGGTAGGTGACCGAAAAGCCCTGCGATTCACAATCGGCGACGAAGCAGTTCCGGTCGAGTGCGAAATTGCCGTGGAAACGCAGCAGGGCCGCGCGCTCATCAACGCCACAAAGTTCGTGGACAGTAAGTCGACTATCGACCCATGTGTCCTTGCCGAGGATGCTGCCCCACACTTCATCGATTACGTCCCGCAGTAGACGCCCTCTGCCGAAAGGAGCCTACTGCCATGACTAACGCTGCCGCACAGGAATTTCAGCGACTGGCTGGTGAAGCCGCCGACGGGCGCTTGATAATCGAATCCGACGCTGCTGAGCGTTGCGCGAAGTGGTGCGAGGACTACATCACCGACCTGCGGACACTCTCCCTGCGCACCCGAAGGATGGTCGACGCCGACTCGTTCGGCGACCTCAATTCCGCAGGCGAGAGCACGAGCGCAACGCCCACCCCCACGGCGATCCCCACCAGTCGCATCGTCTCTCCTCTTCGCGCAGAACCACTCGATGTCTTTAGACGCACGCCGACCCATTCCGGTTCCATTGCTGACCAACCCCTCGAGTTGACGGGCCGACGCTGTCAGCCTCCCGCGGCCCGCGAGCGTTGCGGCTGGGCCGGGCGACGTAAAGCCGCTCGCCCACCGTATCCACGGTGTCCGTATCGGCGGCGACCGAGTTTTCGCCGTGGCGGTGCCCGTTGGCACGGGCACCGATCGGGATCAGGCGGGGACGTTGGCTCCGTAGCCCAGGTCGCGGAGGGCGGCTTTGATCTTGGACTGGGCTTCGTCGAGGGATTCGGGGGTGGGGGAGTTGTCGGCTCCGGAGATGTCGAAGTCGCCCATGGAGTAGGCGGGGAAGACGTGGGTGTGCAGGTGGGGGACCTCGAGGCCGGCGATGAGGAGGCCGGCGCGTGGGGCGTCGAAGGCAGCGCGGACGGCCTGGCCGATCTTCTGGGCGACGGCCATCAGGCGGGCCATCACGTCGGGGTCGATGTCTTGCCACTGGTCGATCTCGGCGCGGGGCACCACGAGGGTGTGGCCCTGGGTGACGGGGGCGATGGTGAGGAAGGCGACGAATTCGTCGTCCTCCCAGACGAACCGACCCGGAATCTGACCTGCGATGATCGCGCTGAAAACGGATGCCATAGAGCGAGCCTAATCTGCCCTCTGGCACCCCCGACTGCTGCCGTCGAGAGCGAGTGGTCACCTCCCGCTGCTCTCTGCCACGCCCAACATCGACCTGCGACGTGCCCCGGCGGATCGACCCTGAGCATCGCCTGACGGGTCGAGGGTCGTGCATTACAGTTCACGGGCGAACGGACACCTCTACGTTACACATTGGTGAATGAGAACTGGGCGAACGGAAATACGGAGTATCGGCATAACGATGGAACAGTCTGATCGCCAGCGGCCACCTCTGCCGATGGTTTGGAAAATTCCGATGTCGGTGGCCACGGTCGCAACGCTCGCTAGCTGCGCCTGGTTGTCGTGGGCGTGCTACAAGGTTTTCGATGATGACGAGGTCAAGTTTTGGGCAGGGGCGGTCGCTGTCGTTCCGATCGTGGTGTGGCTCGTATCGACGATCATTTCTGCCATGCGGTATTCGGGGTGGTGGCGCTGGAGTTCGGTTCTGCCGTTGTGCGTGATCATCACCATGTTGCTGATCGAGTTCTATGTACCTGGTCGAATCGGCTGGCAGATGGCGCGAGGTGATATGGAACGTGCCGCAGCCGAATGTGAAAGATTGGGCGCCCAATACAGGAATGCGGCGTCCGGCGATCCTGCCGCGCCGATCGGGCAGTACGAATTCCATCGTATAGAAGACGCGCCGGACGGAGAATGCGAGTTTCATTTTCCGAAGGGCTATCAGGGTGTTGGCAACGGGTTTATTTATATCCCCTCCGGCCGAAATCCGGATGGAATCGGCAGTGGTGATACAAATTATGTCCACTTGGGTGGATACTGGTATTACTACAAGTGAGTCACACGGCGACGTAGTGGGACAGGATGCCCTGTACCTCGTAGATGTCGACCTGGCGGTTGAAGCGTTGCTTCACCGGTTCGTGGCTGCCGCTGAGCCAGATGTAGAGCTCGGCGTCGAGGTCGAAGGTGCCCGCGGTTTCGACGGCGAAGTGGGTGATCGAGCGGTACGGGATGCTGTGGTAGCTGACTTTGCGGCCGGTGACGCCCTGTTTGTCGATCATGATGAGGCGGCGGTTGGTGAACAGCATCGCGTCGCGGACCAGGAGGTATGCGGCGTACACCTGCTCGCCCTGGCCGAAGAGTTTGGCGTATTCCTGCTGGGCGGCGGCGGGGTCGATGCGACCCGCGTTGCCCATCATGCCGTCGAGTAGTCCCACGATCGTCCCCCGGTTCCGCTGTTGGTTCCATTGTGGCCCAGCGGAACCCGGTTCGGCCAGGGTGAACGGTGGTGGACGGGCGGATGTCGGGATCAGGGGGTCGCGAGTGGGCGCGCGGCGGCGCGACTAATCTGTGGCGGTGCGCGTACTCGTCATCGGTTCCGGAGCCCGTGAACATGCCCTCGTCCTGGCGCTGCGTCGGGATCCGTCGGTGACGGCGGTGATCGCCGCCCCCGGCAATCCCGGTATCGGCCAGCAGGCCGAGCTGCGACCCGTCGATCCCTGCTCGGCCGAGGACGTGACCGCGCTGGCCCGGGAGGTCGCGGCCGACCTGGTGGTGATCGGGCCCGAGGTGCCGCTGGTGCTCGGTGTGGCCGACGCGGTGCGCGCGGCCGGGATCCCCGTGTTCGGCCCGTCGGCCGACGCGGCACGGATCGAAGGGTCCAAGGCGTTCGCCAAGGATGTGATGGCGGCGGCCGGTGTGCGGACGGCGCACAGCGAGATCGTCGACAACCCAGCCGACCTGGATGCCGCGCTCGACCGTTTCGGCCCCACCTGGGTGGTCAAGGACGACGGCCTGGCGGCGGGCAAGGGTGTTGTGGTGACCGCCGATCGCCGGGCCGCCCGCGATCACGGTGCCGAGCTGCTCGAGCAGGGGCATCCGGTGCTGCTGGAGTCGTTCCTCGACGGGCCGGAGGTTTCGCTGTTCTGCCTGGTCGACGGCGAGACCGTGGTGCCGCTGCTGCCCGCGCAGGACCACAAGCGCGTCGGTGACGGCGACGCGGGCCCCAACACCGGCGGCATGGGCGCCTACACCCCGCTGCCGTGGCTGCCCGCCGAGACGCTCACCGAGATCGTCGACGATGTCGTGAAGCCCGTTGCGGCCGAACTGGTTCGGCGCGGCAGCGGTTTCTCCGGGCTGCTGTACGCCGGCCTGGCGATCGGCACCAACGGTCCCGCCGTCGTCGAATTCAATTGCCGCTTCGGTGATCCCGAGACCCAGGCGGTGCTCGCGCTGCTCGACAGCCCGTTCGCCGAGCTGCTGCACGCCACCGCCACCGGCCGCCTCGCCGAGGTCGAACCGCCGCGCTGGAAGGACGGTTCGGCCATCACGGTCGTGCTCGCCGCCGAGAACTACCCCGCCCGTCCCCGCACCGGCGATGTGATCACCGGCGCCGAGGAAGGCGCCCTCGACGGTGACACCCTCGTCCTGCACGCGGGCACGGCCCTGCGCGAGGACAAGGCACTGGTCTCCGCGGGTGGCCGCGTTCTCAATGTCGTCGGCATCGGCGAGGACCTGGCCGAGGCCCGCGAACGCGCCTACGCCCGCCTCGCCAAGATCAAGCTCCCCGGCAGCCACTTCCGCACCGACATCGGCGCCACGGAAGTCGTTGTCCCGGAACGGAAGCGGTAACCGGTCAGGTCAGGCTGAGCCCGTGACGGGCCAGCCAGGCCTGCGGGTCCACGTGCTGGCCGTTCTGGACGATCTCGAAGTGCAGGTGGGGGCCGGTGGAGTCGCCCCGGTTGCCGATGCGGGCGATCTGCATACCCGCGGGGACGCGTTCGCCCGGGGAGACGAAGAAGTCGTACATGTGGCCGTAGATGCTGATGGTTCCGTCGTCGTGGCGGATACGGACCCACAGGCCGAAGCCCTGGGCGGGGCCCGCCTCGACGACGGTGCCGTCGGCGACGGCGTAGATGGGGCTGCCGATGGGGCCCGCGATGTCGATGCCGCGGTGCATGGTGCCCCAGCGTGAGCCGAAACCTGAGGTGAACAGGCCCTTGGCAGGCAGGCTGAAACCGCCCGTCGACGGGGTGCTCGAACCGGGAACCATGACGCCGGGCACCACGGGGGCGCGCTCACCCATCCAGTCCTGCCACTGTCCCGACGACGCGGCCGCCGCCTCGGCCTTGGCGCGTTCCAGGGTGGCGCGGGCCGCCGCGGCGACCACCGCGGCCTCGCGACGCTTCTCACCGTTGTCGATGGCGACGAGCAGGCGGCGCACCGACTGCGGGTTGGGCGGGATCTGCGGGGGATAGGCGATGGCGACCCGCTGGGCCTCACCCGGTGCCAGCGGTCGGTCGACGAGCCCGCCGAACTGCCCGTCCGAAGCCACGAGCACCGCGACCACCACGACGCCCGCGATGAGCACACGCCGCTCGACGAGCACCGCACGCACCCGCTCGCTGCTCGGCCTGCGCGACCACAGTTCCGTCGCCTGCCGAGAAGGCCGCTCCCAGAACACTTTCCGAACGTCACCGCGCCGCAGATCGGCCGCGATCTCCCCGAGTACGGGATACTTGCCGACCCACGCCGCCACTCGATCCCGCACCGGAACCTGCGCAGGCAGATGCTCGCGCCAATTGGCGCGCAGGACAAGGCCGTTCACATTCGAACGACGCGGACGTGAGGTGCCCGACCTGTTCGGTGTGTCGTCGACGGATGCGGTGTCGCGGTCGGGCTCGCGCACCTCACCCGACGCGAGTCCGTCCACCTCGGTCCGCCTCATACCGCCCCCACGACCCTGTCCCGGCGCCACGCTTCCAGTGGCGTCGGTGCCTGCGTATTCGCTGTCGGAGCCATTGTGCCGACCATATCTGTGCAGGCGCGCGATCGGGTGATCTACCGTCTCTCGGGTGTCCACAGAATCGCTACGGTCGACCATTCCTCCCTTCTACGTGATGGACGTGTGGAAGGCGGCCGCCGAACGCGCCAGGTCGCACGGTGATGTGCTGGTACTCGCGGCGGGGCAGCCGTCGACCCAGGCGCCCGCGCCGGTGTTGCGGGCGACACGTGCGGCGATCGACCACGAGCTGCTCGGGTACACCGAGACGTTCGGGATCCTGCCGCTGCGCGAGGCCATCGCGGGCCATCACAGCGAGACCTACGGCTACGACGTGCACCCCGACGAGGTGGTGGTGACCACCGGATCGTCGGGCGCGTTCACGCTGATCTTCCTTGCCGCCTTCGACGTGGGCGACACCGTCGTGGTCGCCCGGCCGGGCTACCCGGCCTACCGCAACACCCTCACCGCCCTCGGCTGCCGGGTCGTCGAGCTGGACTGCGGCCCGCAGACCCGCTTCCAGCCGACAGTGGCGATGCTCGAGGCGCTACCCGAACCGCCCGCGGGGCTGGTGCTGGCGAGCCCGGCGAATCCGACCGGGACCATGATCGACCCGGCGGAACTGGCCGCCATCGCCCGCTGGTGCGAAACGCGCGGCACGCTGCTGATCTCCGACGAGATCTACCACGGCATCACCTACGCGGGCGCGAGCACGCCGACGTCCTCGGCCTGGGAGTTCTCCCGCGACGCGGTGGTGATCGGGTCGGTGTCGAAGTACTTCTCGATGACCGGATGGCGGTTGGGCTGGATGCTCGCGCCGGCGCACCTGCGTCCCGCGTTGCAGCGGCTGGCGTCGAACATGACCGTGTGCCCGCCCGCGATCTCGCAGTACGCGGCGGTGCACGCCTTCGGGCCCGAGGCCAAGGACGAACTCGACGGGCACGTGCGCCGGTACGCGACCAATCGGGCGTTGCTGTTGGAGGGTTTGCCCGCGCTCGGCATCACCGATCTGGCGCCCGCCGACGGCGCCTTCTACGCCTACGCGGATATCGGTCATTTGACCAGTAATTCACTGGAGTGGTGCGCGCGGGTTCTCGCCGAAACCGGAGTGGCGGTGGCACCGGGTCTGGACTTCGATACCGAGCGCGGTCTTCGCACGATTCGCTTTTCCTTCGCAGGCGCCACAAACGACATTTCCGCAGCGCTGGACCGGTTGTCAACGGTGATGTCCCCCAACAACTTTCCCTAGTACGAACACATCGGTGCCGGGATACGGTAAAACTCAGATATCCCGAATTCCCAGCGTTTCCCCGATGACGATTGCGCACGGTTGAACTGATGATGACTGGCACGATGGCACGGTGACCACCGCGACGACTCCGAAAGGCGAACGACGTCGCCAGGCTCTGGTGGCGGCGGCGGCTGAACTGTTGCTCGAAGGCGGCTTCGACGCCGTGCGACATCGTTCGGTGGCCTCGAGAGCCGATCTTCCCCTCGCGTCCACCACCTACTACTTCGCCTCACTGGAAGATCTGATCGCCAGCGCCGTCGAGTTCAGCGGCGCCCGTGAACTCGACGCGATGCGCCGCCGCGTCGGCGATGTGAGCCACCGCAGGCGCGGCACCGAGGCGACCGTCGACCTGGTGCTCGACCTGCTGGTCGGCCCCGACGACAGCGATCTCGACGCCCGCGGCCAACTGATCGCCCGCTACGAGCGGTCGGTCGCCTCCGCGCGGCACCCCGAGCTACGCGAGGTGCAGCTACGACTACGCACCCAGCTCGAAGACCTGCTCGCCGACGTGTTGCGCCGCTCCGACCGGGTGGTGCGCCCCGAGCAGTTACGCAGGCTCGTCGCCGTCGTCGACGGTGCCGTCGTCGCCGCGCTGATCGAGGGACACCCCGAACCGCGCCGCCCCGCCCGAGCCGGATTGCTCGAGATGATCGACATCGTGGCCCCGCCCGTGGTGCCCAACATGATGCCCCAGCAGGGCGAACGGGTCAGGCAACTAGACTGAGTGCTCGTGAGCCTCGTCCCGAATGTCCTCGCCACCCGATACGCCAGCCCGGAGCTCGTCGCGCTCTGGTCGCCCGAGAACAAGATCGTGCTCGAGCGCAAGCTGTGGCTCGAGGTGCTGCGCGCCCAGTCGCAGCTCGGGATCGACGTTCCCGCAGGGGTGGTCGAGGACTACGAGCGGGTCATCGACCACGTGGACCTGGCCTCGATCGCCGAGCGCGAGCGGGTCACCCGTCACGATGTGAAGGCCCGCATCGAGGAGTTCAACGCGCTGGCCGGCCACGAGCACGTGCACAAGGGCATGACCAGCCGCGACCTCACCGAGAACGTGGAGCAGCTGCAGATCCGGCTCTCGCTCGAACACGTCTACGACCACGGTGTCGCCATCGCCGCGCGGCTCGGTGAGCGGGCCGCCGAGTACCAGGCGCTGGTGATGGCGGGCCGCTCGCACAATGTCGCCGCGCAGGCCACCACGCTCGGCAAGCGTTTCGCCTCCGCCGCCGACGAGGTGCTCGTCGCGCTCACCCGGCTGCGCGAGCTGATCGATCGCTACCCGTTGCGCGGCATCAAGGGCCCGATGGGCACCGCCCAGGACATGCTCGACCTGCTCGACGGTGACGCGGGCAAGCTCGCCGCCCTCGAACAGCAGGTGGCCACCCACCTCGGTTTCAAGAACGTCTTCACCAGCGTGGGCCAGGTGTACCCGCGCTCGCTCGACCACGACGTGCTCTCGGCGCTGGTGCAGCTGGGTGCCGGGCCGTCGTCGTTCGCGCACACGATCCGCCTGATGGCGGGCCACGAGCTGGTCACCGAAGGGTTCCAGCCGGGTCAGGTGGGCTCGTCGGCCATGCCGCACAAGATGAACACCCGGTCCTGTGAGCGGGTGAACGGTCTGCAGGTGGTGCTGCGCGGCTACGGCTCGATGGCCGCCGAACTGGCGGGCGCGCAGTGGAACGAGGGCGACGTGTTCTGCTCGGTGGTGCGTCGCGTCGCGCTGCCCGATGCCTTCTTCGCCATCGACGGGCAGATGGAGACGTTCCTGACCGTGCTCGCCGAGTTCGGCGCCTACCCGGCCGTCGTCTCGCGCGAACTCGACCGGTACCTGCCGTTCCTGGCCACCACGCGCATCCTGATGGCGGCGGTGCGGGCCGGTGTCGGCCGTGAGACCGCGCACGAGGTCATCAAGGAGCACGCGGTCGCCGTCGCCCTGGCCATGCGTGAGCAGGGACGCGAACCCGATCTGCTCGATCGGCTCGCCGCCGACGAGCGGATGCCGCTCGACCGCGCCGCCCTCGACGCCGCGCTGGCCGACAAGTCCGCGTTCATCGGTGCGGCCACCGATCAGGTGTCCGAGGTGATCGCCCAGGTGCAGAAGCTGGTCGAGGCCAACCCGGAGGCCGCGCGGTACACGCCCTCGCCGATTCTGTAGAGCCGTGCGCGTGAGCCCGCCACTGCCCGCCCTGCGGCGGCGGTGGCGGGCTCTCGTGCGTTTTCGATACCGTGCGCGGATGAATCCGTACACGATCTTCTCCGACATCGTCGCCGGTCGGGCGCCCGCTTCCAAGGTGTACGAGGACGATGATGTGCTGGCGTTCATGGATATTCGTCCTGTGACGCCCGGCCATGTGCTCGTGGTGCCCAAGGTGGCCGCGCCCAGCCTTGCCGAACTCGATCCGGTGTTGGGCGGCAAGCTGTTTCAGGTGGGACAGCGGATCGCGGCGGCCCTGCGTGACAGCGAGGTGGCCGCCGACGGCGTGAATTTCTTTCTCGCCGACGGTGTTACGGCCGGCCAAGAGGTATTCCACGTGCACCTGCACGTCATTCCGAGAACGCCCGGTGACGGCTTCGGATTGCGCGCACGACCCACCTCGCCCGCGCGCGCCGATCTGGATTATCTCGCCGGCTCGATCCGGGGCGCTCTTACCCGCTGACCTGCGATTTCGGACGAAGCGGGCAATACATACCCAAAAGTTTGCCGAAGAAACGCCCAAATCGCCGAATGCTTCCTCGACGTTCATCGGTGGGTTACTTTGGACTGTCATTGGCATGCGGTTATGGAGGGTAGATCGTGCGTCGTTCAGGTGTTGCTGCTTCAGTGCTGGCATTCGCCATCGCGTTCATCGGTCCGGGCGTTCTGCAGCCCGCACCCGCCGCGGCCGCGGACATCGTCGGGGAGCGTGTGCTCACCCCGAACCGCACCGCGATCACCGTCACCTCGCCCGCGATGGGGCGCAATATCGAGCTGCAGGTTCTGCACCCGGCGGGTGGCGGAGCGCGCGGTACGTACTACCTGCTCGACGGCCTCGATCCGGGCATCGGCCAGAGCACCTGGACCAATGCCACCGACGCCGAGGCGTTCTTCCGTGGCAAGCACGTGAACGTGGTGCTGCCGATGGGCGGACAGGCCAGCTACTACACCGACTGGATCGCCGACGACCCGCGTTTCGGCCGGTACAAGTGGGAAACGTTCCTCACCCGTGAACTGCCCGGCCTGATCGACGCCCGCTTCGACGGCAACGGCGTGAACGCCATCGGTGGCCTGTCGATGGGCGGCAACGCGGCCTACATCCTGGCCGCCCGCAACCCCGGCCTCTACCGGGCCGTCGCAGGCTACAGCGCGTGCCCCGACATGGGCATGGCGGCGGGCGCGATGATGTTCTCCATCACCAACCGCGGTGGTAACCCGCTCAATATGTGGGGTGCGCCGGGCAGCCCCGAATGGGCGGCACACGACCCCGCCCAGCTGCTCGACAACCTGCGCGGCAAGGCGCTGTACATGTCGACCGGCACCGGTATCCCCGGCCACCACGAGGCCCAGCTCAAGCCTCAGCTGCCGGAGAACATCGTTCTCGGCGGTCCCATCGAGGTCGGCGTCAACGGTTGCATGGCCTCCTTCGGCCAGCGTCTGGCCGCCGCGGGCATCGGGGCCGACATCGACTACCACCCCGTCGGCACCCACTCCTGGGGCTACTGGCAGGACGCCCTGCACCACTCCTGGCCCACCATCGGGCCCGCTCTCGGGGCCTAGCGGGTCGAGCGGCGGCGCAGCAATGCGCCGCCCGCCACCGCCAGGATCGAAAGCACCACGGCGACAAGGACGTAACCGGCGGGGAAGCCGAGGATTTCGACGTACTCCTTCTCGACTACGCGGTCGCGCACGGTGGCGTCGGTGTCGGCCGGGGCGAAAGTGAAGTCGGAGGTGATGGCGGCGGGCCGGGGGATGGAGACCGACAGTTCGGTCAGGTAGGTCTTGCCCGCGGCGAGCGCGATCAGATCGGGGTCGGTGAGAGCGCTCACGGGTGAAGCGAATTCGGTCGTGGTGAATTGGGATTCGGTGTCGGCGTCGGTACGGGTGAGGCGGTGGTCGCCGAAGACGTAGAGGTGTACCGATTGGGGAGTGGTCGCCGCCGCCGACATGCGCATCGGGTAGACGAGGCGATCGGAATCGAAGGTGAGGCGCACCGGGTCGAGGGCGCCGTCGAGGGGTTCGGGGCTGGTGAGCCGCATGGCGACGAACGACCAGCCTTCGCGCAGATACGGCTCGAGGGTGGCGCTCACCTCCGGCCGCAGCTGATAGCCGTTGGTGGACAACCACTCCCGCACACCGGTGAGGTCGCCGCCGCGTAGCGTCGTCGCCTCGAGCGGACCCAGTCGCACCTGGCCGAGCACTTCCGGCCCGGAACCCGGTGCGCCGGCGGAGGATTCGTATCTGTCGCTGTCGAACCAGTAGCGGTCGACGACCACCTCCGGCGCGGTGAGTCGCGACAACTCGGTGAACGACGCGGCACTACCGGCCGACACCGTGGCAGGAGTGGGGGTCGGCACGATGAGCGCCGCATCGGCGCCGGTGAACCGCATCCCCAACCGCATCAGAATGGTTTCGCGTCGACCGTCCCAACCGAGCACGGCGGTCTCACTGTCCACCCGCGCCGAGCCGTCGCCGCTCACCACCCCGCCACACGCACACGCCACCGCGGGCGCGACGACAACCGAACCGGAAGCCAGCAGCAGCGCACCGGCGACAACAAGCGAACGAACCGTCCCGCGAATCCCCATGCGAGCAGGTTACGGACCTCACCCCGAGCCGCCATCCGCAGAAATACTCACCGCACGGAGCGGGGCGGATCCCGGTGACGGCCGAGTTGGCGGGCCGGGGTCGGGGGCGGCGACTACGGTGGACACATGGCTGGCGAGAATCAGACGGTGGTGTCGGCGCCGATCGCGAAGAAGGTGCCCGTCGAACGGGTGCACCACGGCGACACGTTCGTCGACGAGTACGAGTGGCTGCGGGACAAGGAAGATCCCGAGGTCATCGCGTACCTGGAGGAGGAGAACGCCTACACCGCGGCGCGCACCGATCAGCTGCAGCCCCTGCGGGACAAGATCTTCGACGAGATCAAGGCGCGGACCCAGGAAACGGACCTTTCGGTGCCGACCCGGCTGGGGGAGTACTGGTACTACTCGCGCAGCTTCGAGGGCAAGCAGTACGGCGTGCACTGCCGCTGTCCGATCGACGCCAAGGCCGAGGGCATCGACGCCTGGACGCCGCCGCAACTCGAGGTGGACACCTCCATCGAGGGTGAGCAGGTGCTGCTCGACAGCAATGTGCTCGCCGAGGGTCTGGACTTCTTCGCCCTCGGCGCGTTCTCGCTGAGCCACGACGGCAACCTGCTCGCCTACTCGGTCGACAGCACCGGCGACGAGCGCTACACCCTGCGCATCAAGGACCTGCGCACCGGCGAACTGCTGCCCGACGAGGTCGTCGGCGCCGCACCGGGGGCCACCTGGTCGCTGGACGGGACGCACATCTTCTATCAGACCGTCGACGAATCCTGGCGCCCCGACACCGTGTGGCGGCACCGCGTCGGCACCGCGTCCACCGACGACGTGAAGGTCTTCCACGAGCCGGATGAGCGCTACTGGGTGAGCGTCGGTGCCACTCGCTCCGAGAAGTACCTGATGATCTGGCTCGGTTCCAAGATCACCACCGAGGGCTGGGTGCTGGAGTCGGACAACCCCGAGGGCGAGTTCCGGGTGCTGCTGCCCCGGCGCGAGGGCGTGGAGTACTCGGCCGAGCACGCGGTGATCGCGGGTGCGGACCGTTTCCTGATCCTGCACAACGACGTGGTCGACGGCGTGAAAGCGGAGAACTTCGTCCTCGCCGAAGCACCTGCCACCGACCCGTCGGACATGACGGTCCTGATCGGGCACCGCGAGGACGTGCGGCTCGAGGACATCGACGCCTTCGCCGACCACCTGGTGCTCGGCTACCGCCGCGGCGCCCTGCCCCGCCTCGCGGTGTGGCCGCTCACCCCGGCGGGCTACGGCGAGCTGACCGAACTCGAGTTCGGGCTCGAATTGTTCTCCGCCGGTATGGGATCCAGCCCGGAGTGGGAGCAGCCGACGCTGCGGGTGGGTGTCACCTCGTTCATCACCCCGATGCAGGTGTTCGACTACGTGCCCGCCACCGGGGAACTGCTGCTGCGCAAGGAGCAGCCGGTACTCGGCGGCTACAACGCCGAAGAGTATGAGCAGCACCGGGATTGGGCAGTGGCCTCCGACGGCACCCGCATCCCGATCTCGCTGATCCAGCGGCGCGATCTGCCGCCCGGCCCCAAGCCGATGCTGCTCTACGGCTACGGCTCCTACGAGGCGAGCATCGATCCGTCGTTCTCGGTGTCGCGGCTGTCGCTGCTTGACCGCGGCATGGTGTTCGCGGTGGCGCACGTGCGCGGCGGCGGCGAGATGGGCCGGCTCTGGTACGAGCACGGCAAGACCCTGTCGAAGATGAACACCTTCACCGACTTCGTCTCCGTGGCAAGTCATCTCGTCGACGCGGGCACCACCGCACCCGACCGGCTCGTCGCCGACGGCGGCAGCGCGGGCGGTCTGCTGATGGGCGCGGTGGCCAACCTGGCGCCGGAGCTGTTCGCGGGCATCCTGGCCAATGTCCCGTTCGTCGACCCGCTCACCTCCATCCTCGACCCGTCGCTGCCGCTGACGGTGATCGAGTGGGACGAATGGGGTAACCCGTTGGCCGACAAGGACGTCTACGAGTACATGAAGTCGTACTCGCCGTACGAGAACGTCGAGGCCAAGGACTATCCGCCGATCCTGGCGATCACCAGCCTCAACGACACCCGTGTGCTGTACGTGGAACCGGCCAAGTGGGTCGCCAAGCTGCGCGCCACCAAGACCGGTGACAGCGAAGTGCTGCTGAAAACGGAGATGAGCGCGGGCCACGGCGGGGTGAGCGGCCGCTACGAGAAGTGGAAGGAAGTCGCGTTCGAGTACGCCTGGGTGCTGGACACCGTGGGCCTCGCCGACAAATAGACGGACGCTAGGAGTTCATCGCGCAACCACGTGGGCGTCACCTCCGGCTGCCATCGTTGACACATGAACGGCGAGCTGATCGTTTCGGTGTCGGGAATCCGGGATACCACGCGCGATGCCGCGATCGAGTTCGCGGAGCTGATGGATCAGCGCGGGGTGCGGCTGTCGTTGCTGGTCGCGCCCCGGCTGAAGGGCAAATACCGGCTGGTCGACGACCCGGCGACGCAATCGTGGTTGCGCGGGCGACGGCTGGCCGGTGACGCCATCGTGCTGCACGGCTACGACCAGGCGGCCACCAAGTCGCGGCGGGCCGAATTCGCCACGCTGCCCCGGCACGAGGCGACGCTGCGGCTCAAAGCGGCCGACCGGGTGATGGAGCAGGTGCAGTTGCGCACCCGGCTGTTCGCGGCCCCGCGCTGGGACGCCTCGGCCGGTGCGCTCGCAGCCCTCCCCGACGTGGGTTTCCGCCTCGCTCTCGGCCTGACCACCATGCTCGACCTGGAAAACAATGTGGCGCAGCGCTCGCGGGTGTACGGCATCGGTGAGGGCTTCCGGGCCGAACCCTGGTGGTGCCGGGCGCTGGTGATGGGCGCGGCCCGCACGGCCCGGCGCGGCGGCGTCCTTCGCCTGGCGATCTCGGGGGCGCAGTTGCAGCGCTCCGGCCCGCGTCAGGCCGTGCTCGACGCGGTCGACCTCGCGCTCTACCACGGTGCCCGCAGCACCGTTTACCGCTGGGAGCCGGTCCCGGCCAGCAAGGCCGCCTGACCGGCCCCGCCGCGCGCGAATCGGCGATCACCCGCGCGCGGCGGTGGCCTATCGGCTGCCCTGCCTTCGCTGTCCGAATATTCGCGCTGCAATCGTGCCCGTTTCGAAGCCGCCGGTCGGCTGCCGCACGGTTACGATCCTCGAGCGTAATTCGAGGGTTTCCGCTAGTTGTGTGAACACAGCAGGAGGCAGCGCTGATGACGGGCACCGCGACGAAAGCCGCGACAACCACGAAATACCTGTCCTGGGTGACATTGGCGCTGATGACCACGAGTTCGGTGGCCAGTCTGCGTTCGGCACCGACAATGGCCGTCTACGGACTGGCCTGTGTTTTCCTCTACATTGTTCCCGCCGTTCTCTTCCTCATGCCTACCTCGCTGGTGGCGGCGGAATTGGCCTCGGGCTGGGACGGCGGTGTCTACAAATGGGTGGGCGACGGCCTGAGTAAACCGCTGGGTTTTCTCGCGGTGTGGTGTCAGTTCGCCATGACGATTTTCTACTACCCGAGCTTGCTGGCTTATGTGGCAAGCACTTTCGCCTACATCATTCATCCGTCGCTCGCCTCGAACGGTCCGTATGTGGCGATCGTGATCATCACCGTCTACTGGGCGGGGGTGTATGTGTCCTCGCGCGGCACCAAGACGGTCGCCGGGCTGTCCAGCATGGGGCTGATCATCGGCACGCTGATTCCCGGGACGCTGCTCGTCGTCCTCGGGCTGGTGTTCCTCAGCCAGGGCAATCCTTCGGCGGCACCGATGGACTCGGCGCATCTGCTACCGGCCTGGACCGGCCTGGCGAGCCTGGTCCTGATCGTGAACAACTTCCTGTCCTACGCGGGAATGGAGATGAACGCGGTCCACGTGTCGTCGTTGCGCAATCCCGGCAAGGAATTCCCCAAGGCCATGGCATTGGCGGCAGGGTTGGTGCTGGTCATCTTCATCCTGCCCGCCCTGGCGATCAGCTGGGTGGTGCCCTCGGCCAGCCTGAGTCTGACGGCCGGCGTGATGCAGGCGTTCGACGGATTCTTCAGTCATTTTCACATCGGATTCCTCACCCCGATCGTCGGCATCGCCCTGGTGGCCGCCGCGCTGGGCGGGATGCTCACCTGGCTGGCCGGACCCTCCAAGGGGTTGCTGCTGATCGGGCGGAGCGAGGGTTATCTGCCGCCGGTTCTCACCCGGCTCAACAAGCACGGTGTGCAGCAGAACATGCTGGTCGCCCAGGGCGTTTTCACCACGGCCATCGCCCTGCTCTACGCATTGATTCCCAATGTGTCGAGCGCGTATTGGATCCTGTCGGTGATCACCACGCAGGTGTATCTGATCATGTATGTGCTGATGTTCGCAGCGGCCGCGAAATTGCGCCGCGACGACCCGGATCATCCCCGTGGTTACCGGGCGCCCGCGTTGTACGCGCTGTGTCTGCTCGGGTCGGTGTCCTCGGTGGCGGCGTTCGCCATCGGTTTCGTTCCGCCCTCGCAATTCGGTAGCGGTAATCCGCTGATGTATTTCGCGATCGTCGGCGGTGGGATGGGCATCGTCGGGTTGCTCATTCCCTATCTGTTCTATCGGAATCGCCGGGAAAGCTGGAAGATCGCCGTTCCGCAGGAGGCTCAGTGATGAGTACCGCAGATGCCCCCGATCGCGCCAGGATCTGGATATACCTCACGGCCGCCGTGCTGCTCGTCGTCTTCGCCTTGATCGGGCTGCTCACCTTCGACGAAATCCACCGGAACAACGAGGCGACCGCGAAAGCCCAACAGCTGCACAGCAATTTGCTCGCGGCGGGCCTGCCCGCGCCCGAGCCGGATGTCATCGCCTCGGCGCTCGGTGACGACGGTGGTTCGGTGTGCCAGGACCCGGACGCCGCCCACATCAAGGCGAAATACCAAGCCGCGCTGAGCAATGGCGCATCAGGGCCCGGACAGCGCCCGGTGATCGGCTCGAAGGAGGCCGCCGAGGCGGTCGGCCAGGCGATCGCCGTCTACTGCCCGCAACACCTGGCCGACTACCGTGCACATCTCGACACCCTGCATCTCGACGACACGACGAAGTGAGGCCACCGATGACGAAGGCTCCCGATGTCGACGCGCTGCGCGCCAAGGTTTCCGGACTCATGGGCGAGGCGAAAAACGACCTCGCACAGCTGGTTTCGTTCCGGTCCGTGGCCGACCCGCGCCAGTTCCCGGCGGAAGGCTGCACGCGGGCCGCGCAGTGGGTGGCCGACGCGTTCACCGAGCTCGGGCTGACGGTCGGCCTGCACGAGACACCCGACGGCAGCCAGGCCGTGATCGGGCACCGGCCGGGTCCGCCCGGCAGCCCGACGGTGCTGCTGTACTGCCACTACGACGTGCAACCACCACTCGATGACGAGGCATGGGAAACCCCGGTCTGGACGCTCACGGAGAAGGACGGCCGCTGGTACGGTCGCGGCGCCGCCGACTGCAAGGGCAATATCGTCACCCACCTCACGGCCCTGCGCGCGATCGGCCCCGACTTCCCGGTGGGCATCAAGCTGGTGTCGGAGGGCTCGGAGGAACAGGGCACCGGCGGGCTGGAGAAATTCGTCGTGGCGAATCCCGAGCTGCTCACCGCCGACGCCATCCTGGTCGCCGACTGCGGCAATTTCGCCGTCGGCCTGCCGACCTTCACCCAGACCCTGCGCGGGCAGGTGAATGTCGTCGTCACCGTGACGACCCTCGCCGGGCCGATGCATTCGGGCATGTTCGGTGGGCCCGCACCCGACGCGCTGGCGGCGATGATCCAGCTGCTGTCGTCCCTGCGCGACGAGCACGGCAACACCACCGTCGACGGCCTCACCGCCGACCAGCAGTGGACCGGGGTGCAATATCCACCCAAGGACTTCCGGGCCGACGCGGGCGTCCTCGACGGCGTGGACCTGATCGGCGGCGGCACCGTCGCCGACATGTTGTGGGCCCGTCCGGCGCTGACCGTGCTGGGCATGGACGTGCCCGCGGTGGTCGGCTCGTCGGCGGCGATCCAGCCGAGCACGCGGGCACGGCTCAACCTGCGCATTCCGCCCGGCACCGACCCACAACACGCCTACGAACTGCTGGAAAAGCACCTGCGGGCGCATACCCCGTGGAACGCGCGGCTCGACATCGAACTGGAGGGGCTCGGCGAACCGTTCGTCGCCGCCGAACACGGCCCCGCCCGCGACGCCATGTCCGAGGCGATGGCGACCGCGTACGGCCGACCGGCCACGACGGAAGGTCAGGGCGGTTCCATCCCGCTGTGCAATGTCTTCGCCGACACCTACCCGAAGGCCGAGATCATGCTGATCGGGGTCGAGGAACCCAAATGCCTCATCCACGCGCCCAACGAGAGCGTCGATCCGAGCGAGATCGAGCACATGGCGCTGGCCGAGGCGTTGTTCCTGAGTACCTACGGGCGCTAGAACTGGTCCTGGTCCTCGGGGTCGATCACCCGGAACTCGGTACCGGCCGGCGCCATCTCGGCGAGGCGGCCGAAGTAGATGCCGTGCGCGGAGCGATCGATGATGCCGAAATGGATCGGCAGGGCGGTGCGTGGGTTGACCGCGCGCAGGTAGTCGACGGTGTCCCAGATCCGCATCCACGGGGCGACGGCCGGGATGGCGAGCACGCCGACCGGCACCGGCGGCACCCACAGCGAATCACCCGGATGCACCAGTTGGGCGGGGTCGGCGGCGGTGCCCAGCTGGAAGACCGTGTTGTCGATCACCGGGATCTCGGGGTGGATCACCGCGTGGCGGCCGCCGCCACCGGTGATCTGTAAGTCACCGATGTCGAGCACCTGACCGGCCGATACCGGCTCCCAGCCCTCGCTGCGCTGCTGGGCGGTCTGCGGGTCGGACAGCAGCCGCGCGCCCGGATTGGCGTCGATCAGGTCGGCGATCCGGTTCGGGTCGATGTGGTCGGGGTGCTGGTGGGTCACCGCGATCGCGTCCAGACCGGTGATGCCCTCGAACCCGTGCGCGAAGGTGCCGGGATCGAACAGCACTTTCGCGCCGTGCAGTTCCACGAGGATGCAGGAATGGCCGAAGTGGGCGATACGCATGACCCGATGCTAGGCCGATCCCGGCGGACCCGGAGGAGGTAGCGCAGCGTGTCCACGCAGGGTCCTCGGGGGTCGGCCTCATCGAGCACAGCGCCACCGACCCCGGAACGCGGGCACGACGGCCGGGTCAACTAGGATTTCTGCGTAACCCCCACACCACATGAGGAGCATTGCGTGGCACGAGTCGTGGTCGAGGTCATGCCGAAGGCCGAGATTCTGGACCCCCAGGGGCAGGCCGTGGTCGGCGCGCTCCCACGTCTGGGATTCGCCGGCATCTCGGATGTACGGCAGGGCAAGCGATTCGAGCTCGAGGTGGACGACAGCGTCTCCGACGCCCAGCTCGAACAGATCGCCGAGGCGCTGCTGGCCAATACGGTGATCGAGGACTGGAAGGTCGTCCGGGTCTCATGAGGGAGCGGAGCGAGCTCACAATGGGCACAGCTGCCCCAGCGCTCATGCCGGAGCCGAGCGTCAGCGAGGCGGAGGCATGAGTGCTCGCATCGGGGTCATCACGTTCCCGGGCACGCTCGACGATGTCGACGCGGCCCGCGCGGTGCGCCTGGCGGGCGCCGACGCGGTGAGCCTGTGGCACGCCGACGCCGACATCAAGGATGTCGACGCGGTGATCGTGCCCGGTGGCTTCTCCTACGGCGACTACCTGCGCTGCGGCGCCATCGCCCGGTTCGCGCCGGTGATGGGCGAAGTGGTCCGGGCCGCCGGTCAGGGCCTGCCGGTGCTCGGCATCTGCAACGGCTTCCAGGTGCTGTGCGAGGCCGGGCTGCTGCCCGGTGCGCTCACCCGCAACGAGGGCCTGCACTTCATCTGCCGGGACGAGTGGCTCACGGTCGAGGCGACCAACACCGCCTGGACCTCGCGGTACGAGCCGGGTGCGCAGATCCTCGTCCCGCTCAAATCGGGTGAGGGCCGTTTCCAGGCGTCGACGCAGGTGCTCGACGAGCTGGAGGGTGAGGGCCGCGTGGTGTTCCGCTACTCCGGTGACAACCCGAACGGTTCGCAGCGCGGAATCGCCGGCATCTCCTCGGCCAACGGCCGGGTCGTCGGCCTGATGCCGCACCCCGAGCACGCCACCGAGGCGCTCACCGGGCCGAGCGACGACGGTCTCGGGATGTTCTTCTCCGTGATCGACAGCTTCGTCAACGCCTGAATCAGTCCAACCGGTCGATGATGTCGAAATCGACCCCGTCGGCCCGCGCCAGGTGCGTGGGGCCGACGGCCTGATTGCCGAGGAAACCGCGCCGGGTGGCCGGGCCGTCGACGGCGAAACCCTCGGCCAGCCGGGCCTGCACGGTCGGCACGTCGAGCGTGCCGACGGTGTCGGCCACACCGCGTAGCAGGTGCACCGCCTCATAGGTGGAGTTGCCGAACGTCGTGAGCACCGGGGCGAACTTCCCCTGGTGGCGGCGATAGCGAGCGCGGCGGCCGTCGTTGTCGTCGAGGAAGAAGCTCGAGGCGACATACAGGTTCTTGTTGGCGCCGGGGCCCGCGCTGAGCAGCACGTTCTCGTCCACCGCCGGGCTGAGACGCGGCAGGAAATCCGACAGCCCCACCGCGGTGAACTGCCTGTTGAACCGGGCGGTGTCGGCACCGACCATCAGGATCAGGACGGCATCGGCGAACAGCAGGGTGGGTTCGTCCAGGAAGTTCGCGAAGTCCGTGGTGCCCATCGGCACATAGCGTTCCAGCACGATATCGGCCGGTGAGGGCAGCGCGCGACGCAGCGCGTGTGCGGTCTGGCGCGGCCAGACGTAGTCGTTGCCGATCACCGCCCAGCGGCGCACTCGCAGCTCCCGGCCCATCCACGCGGCGGCGGGCACGGTCTGGTGATCGGGATGTTCGCCGACCATCAGCACGCCCGCGCGCTCGTCGGGCAGGCCTTCGTGGTCGGTGGCGTACAGATACGGCACCCGGCTGTCGACGGCGGTGGCGACCGCACGGCGCACGGCCGAGGTATGCCAGCCGGTGATCGCGCCGACCATTCCGGTGGCGAGCAGCGCCTCGACTTCGGTGGCGACCACGCTCGGTGGGCGGCCGCCATCGATGGTCGTGAGCCGGATCTCACGGCCGAGAATCCCTGTGCCGCTGTTGATTTCGTCTACTGCCAGCGATATCGCCGCTGTACAGGACGGTGCGATGATGCCACCCGGGCCCTGGGTGGGCACGATCGAGAGAATCTCGATCGTCTCATCCCGGCTCTCGTCGAAGGTGGGCATTCTGTACTCTATCGCCTAGCTCGAGCAGCATTGTTCGAATGAATTTCTCGGCAGGTGGGAATGCGATCGGTGTCCATCATAAGTGGCTGTTCCACGCTGCACGGCGCGCTGCGCTCGGCAGAGCGAAATTGGGTGCGCCGATTAGACGCGGCGCTGTCGGCCGACAACCTCACCGACGACCACTGGGCGATTCTCACCCAGTTGTCCACCGAGCACGGCGTGACCATGTCGGAGCTGGCCGCGCAGGCCCGCCTCGCCCCGTCCTCGGCCACCCGGCACGCCGACAATCTCGCCGAGCGCGGCCTGATCTTCCGCGTCGCGGCGACCGATGACCGACGGCGGATTCTCATCGGGCTGAGCAGCCTCGGCGCCAAGCTCGTGGCCAGGATCCGGCGGGAAGAACAGCTGGCCGAAGAGGAGTTGAAGGCGCGGCTGGGAGCCCGGCGCTACAACGACCTCGTAGCCGCCCTCGCCGTCATCGCAGACCAGTAGCGGGTGCCGGTCCCGGCGTTCGGCCGCCGGAGCCGACGGTATTGCCCCTAGGATCGGCCCTATGCCGGTATCTCTGACTGCGGCCACGGCCAGTGGATTGTGTGCGTTCATCGATGCTTCGCCGTCGCCGTTCCATGTGTGCGCCACGGTCGCGGCGGAATTGGATGCCAATGGCTTCACGCCGTTGACCGAGGCGCGGTCCTGGGACGACGCGGGTGGGAAACACTATGTGGTCCGTGGCGGTTCGCTGATCGCCTGGGCCGATTACGACGCGGCGCCCGCCGACCCGTTTCGCGTGGTCGGGGCGCATACCGACAGCCCCAATCTGCGGGTGAAGCAGCATCCGGATCTGGCCGGGTCGGGCTGGCAGCTGGTCGGGCTCGAACCCTACGGTGGTGCCTGGCTGAATTCGTGGCTCGACCGGGAGCTGGGGATCTCGGGGCGGCTCAGTGTGCGCGACGGTGCGCGGATGCGCGACGTGCTGGTGCGCGTCGACGAACCGATTCTGCGGGTGCCGCAGCTGGCGATCCACCTGTCCGAGGACCGGCGCGGGGTGACGCTCGACCCGCAGCGTCACGTGAACGCCATCTGGGGCATCGGTGATTCGCCGGCCTCGTTCCTGGACTTCGTGGCCGAGCGTGCAGAGGTGGACGGTGACTCGGTGCTCGGCTGGGAACTGATGACCCACGATCTGGCACCGAGCACCATCGTCGGCCGCCGGCACGACCTGGTGAGCGCGCCGCGCCTGGACAATCAGGGCACCTGTTACGCCGGACTGCAGGCCTTCCTCGCCGCCGCCGACGACCCCGGCGCGGCCACGGCGGTGCTGGTGATGTTCGACCACGAGGAAGTGGGCAGTCAGTCCGATCGCGGCGCCCAATCGGATCTGCTGCCCGCCGTGCTCGAGCGGATCGTGCTCGCCCGTGGTGGCGGACGCGCGGATTACCTTGCCGCACTTGCCGGTTCGGTGGTCGCCTCCGGTGACATGGCCCATGCCACGCACCCGAACTATCCCGACCGGCACGAACCCGCGCACCGGATCGAGGTCGGCGGCGGGCCGGTGCTCAAGGTCAACCAGAACCTGCGCTACGCCACCGACGCCGCAGGTGCCGGGGCGTTCGCGCTGGCGTGCGCCCAGGCCGAGGTGCCGTTGCAGCGGTATGTGCACCGCGCCGACCTGCCGTGCGGATCGACCATCGGCCCGATGACCGCGGCCCGCACCGGCATATCCACCGTCGACGTGGGCGCACCGCAGCTGGCCATGCATTCCTGCCGCGAACTGATGGGTGCCGCCGACATCCCCGCCTACGCCTCGGCGCTGGCCGCCTTCCTCACGCCGACGCCACTGGACTGAGGCCGATAGGTGATCACCGCGTACACCAGGACCGCGAAAGTGGCCCACACGTAGGTACTTCCGATGATCTGCTGCCACCACGCCCAGTCCAGCTCGTGATCGCGGTTGTGCGGCAGCAACCATTGCGGGCCGATGATGAACACCACCGTGAACACGGCGACCAGCGTCGTGAACGCGCGCGAACGCCTGCGCACCGCCAGGTCGACGGCGACGACGAGCGCCGGCGCCACCCACACCCAGTGATGCGACCACGACACCGGCGAGACGAGCAGGATCGCGGCGGCGTTCACCAGCATGGCCGCGACGTCACGACCCGCTTCGATGAGCCGGTACATCCACACCGCCGCCAGGGTGATCGTCAACGCCGACAGCAGGATCCAGAGCGCGGTGGCCGCCGAGGAGTCGATGCCGAGCCGGTACAGGGTGCCCTTGATCGACTGGTTCCCGGCGAAATACGGTGTGCCGATGCGGCCGGTGTCGGTGACGGTGTGGAACCAGTACTGGACCGAGTCGCTCGGGAAGAGCAGGAAGCCGACGCCGATGGCACCGGCGGCCGAAACCACCAGCGTCGCCGCGGCTTTCCAATCGCGGCGCAGCAGGAAGTACAGCAGGTAACCGGCCGGGATCAGCTTGATCGACACGGCGATGCCGATCAGCATTCCGCGGGGCCAGAACGGTTTGCGCACCAGGATGTCGACCGTGACCGCGGCCATCAGGATCAGATTGATCTGCCCGAAATTGACCGTCTGCCGCACCGGTTCCAGGAACTGCGCCAAGCCGAGACCGGCGATCACCACCGCGAGCACCGTGATCCGGTCGAACTCGGGCCGCACCCGGATCAGCACGAGCCACAGCGCGATCGCCAGGCTCAGCAACGAGGTGGTGAGCACGAGCACCTCGGCCGCGACCAGCGGCAGCAGGGCGAGCGGGACGAAGAACAACGCGGCCAGCGGGGGATAGGTGAACGGCAGCCCGAGCCCGCGCACCGGCGGCATCGGTCCGTACAGGTCGCCGCCGTCGAGCCAGACGCGGGCACCGGTGCGGTACACCTGCAGGTCGATGAAGGCGGTCCACCAGTTCGCGGCGAAGGCGATCACGCCGGAGACCACGAACAACGCGATCGCGGCGACCAGCAGGCGCCGTTGCCGACCCGGCCGCGAGTTCTGTTCCCGATCCCGGGCACCCGACGCGATGCGCGCGGAAAACGGCGGCTCTACCTGCTCGGCAACCCCCGGACTTTCGTTCACGGCGCCAGCGTAACGGGTGCTCACCGCGGCGAACCGCAAGTGTGATCAGACCGGATCCGCGCACCACCGGCGGCCGGGGAGTACAGGCGGCGGGCCGCGACGGCCCTACCGATAGACTCGGAGCCAAGTTCCCCCCCGGCCGAAAGGACCCTGGTCTCCCGTGACACTGCAGGTCGACACCGTCGCCACCGCCGCAGCCACCCCGGATGCTCCGCAGCCGTACAAGGAACTCGGTCTCAAAGACGACGAGTACGCCCGCATCAAGGAGATTCTCGGCCGTCGGCCCACCGACGCCGAGCTGGCCATGTACTCGGTGATGTGGAGCGAGCACTGCTCCTACAAGTCCTCGAAGGTGCACCTGCGCTACTTCGGTGAGACCACCACCGACGAGATGAAGGCCTCGATGCTGGCCGGTATCGGCGAGAACGCCGGTGTGGTCGACATCGGCGACGGCTGGGCCGTCACCTTCAAGGTCGAAAGCCACAACCACCCGTCGTACGTGGAGCCGTACCAGGGCGCGGCCACCGGCGTCGGTGGCATCGTGCGCGACATCATGGCCATGGGCGCGCGCCCGATCGCGGTGATGGACCAGCTGCGCTTCGGCGCGGCCGACGCCCCCGACACCCGTCGCGTGGTCGACGGTGTGGTGCGCGGCATCGGCGGCTACGGCAACTCCCTCGGTCTGCCCAACGTCGGCGGCGAGACGGTGTTCGACGCCTCCTACCAGGGCAACCCCCTCGTGAACGCGCTGTGCGCGGGCGCGATGCGCGTGGAAGACCTGCATCTTGCCTTCGCCTCGGGCGCGGGCAACAAGATCATCCTGTTCGGCGCGCGCACCGGCCTCGACGGCATCGGCGGTGTGTCGGTGCTCGCCTCCGACAGCTTCTCCGGCGACGAGTCCGGCACCGGCCGCAAGAAGCTGCCCGCCGTGCAGGTGGGCGACCCGTTCACCGAGAAGGTGCTCATCGAGTGCTGTCTCGACCTGTACAAGGCCGGGCTCGTGGTCGGCATCCAGGACCTCGGCGGCGCCGGACTGTCCTGTGCCACTTCCGAACTCGCCGCGGCGGGCGACGGTGGCATGCACATCGACCTGACCAAGGTGCCGCTGCGCGCCAAGCACATGACCCCCGCCGAGATCCTGTCGAGCGAGTCGCAGGAGCGCATGTGCGCGGTGGTCACCCCCGAGAACGTCGACGCGTTCATGGCGGTGTGCAAGAAGTGGGACGTGCTGGCCACCGTCATCGGTGAGGTCACCGACGGCGACCACCTCGTCATCAGCTGGCACGGCGAGACCGTGGTCGACGTGCCGCCGCGCACCGTCGCCCACGAGGGCCCGGTGTACGAGCGCCCGGTGCAGCGCCCGGACTACCAGGACGCGCTGATCGCCGACACCACCGCGAACCTGCCCCGGCCCAAGACCGCCGACGAGCTGCGCGAAACCCTGCTGACGATGCTGGCCAGCCCGCAGCTGTGCAGCCGCAAGTGGATCACCGAGCAGTACGACCGCTATGTGCGCGGCAACACCGTGCTCGCCGAGCACGCCGACGCCGGTGTGGTTCGCATCGACGAGACGTCCGGGCGCGGCATCGCCCTTGCCACCGACGCCTCGGGCCGCTACACCAAGCTCGACCCCTACACCGGCGCCCAGCTGGCGCTGGCCGAGGCCTACCGCAATGTGGCGACCACCGGTGCGACCCCGAAGGCCGTCACCAACTGCCTGAACTTCGGCTCGCCGGAGGACCCGGGCGTGATGTGGCAGTTCCAGCAGGCCGTGCGCGGTCTCGCGGACGGTTGCGCGGCGCTCGGCATCCCGGTCACCGGCGGCAACGTGAGCTTCTACAACCAGACCGGCAAGGACGCCATCCTGCCAACCCCGGTGGTCGGCGTGCTCGGCGTGATCGACGACGTGCACCGTCGCATCCCGACCGGTCTCGGCCTCGAACCGGGCGAATCGCTGATCCTGCTCGGCGACACGCACGACGAACTCGACGGCTCCATCTGGTCGCAGGTGGTGCACGGGCACCTCGGTGGTGTGCCGCCCAAGGTCGACCTGGCCCGGGAGAAGCTGCTGTCGGAGGTGCTCGTCTCCGGTTCGCGCGACGGCATGATCTCGGCGGCCCACGACCTGTCCGAGGGTGGTCTCGCGCAGACCGTCGTCGAGGCCGCGCTGGCCGGCGAGACCGGTTGCCGCATCGTGCTTCCCGAGGGCAGCGACCCGTTCGTGCAGCTGTTCTCCGAGTCGGCCGGACGCGTGCTCGTCGCGGTGCCGCGTTCGGAGGAGACCCGGTTCACCAAGATGTGCGACGCGCGGCAGCTGCCGTGGGTGCGCATCGGCGTGGTCGACCAGGGTTCGGATTCGATCGAGGTGCAGGGCCAGTTCTCGGTGACGCTCACGGAATTGCGTGAGGTTTTCGAGGGCACGCTGCCTAAGCTGTTCGGAGCGCACACCTAGAGCAGGAGGAGCCGAGCTTGACCACATCGGAGACGAGCTCGGCCCCCACCGGCGCCACCGCTGCACCCGCCGACAACCCGTTGTTGCGCGGGGTGCACCTGGTGGAGCGGTTCTTCCACCCGAACTACACCGGGTTGCTCGTGGCGACCATGTTGTTCGGCTGGTCGCTCACACCGTCGCTGCTGCCGCGCGACTGGTTCTTCCAGGGCCTGGTCAGCGGCATCAATGCCACGATCGGGTACGGCCTCGGGTGTGGGCTGGCCTGGGCTTGGCGGCGGTGGGTGGTGCCGCGGGTGACGGTGCCGGAGCAGATCGCCGCGCGATGGGCGCAGCGGCCGCGGTGGACGCTGATGGCGGTGAAGGCGTTGATCGTGGTGGCCTGCGTGGTGTTCGCGGTGCTGATGTCGATCCAATCGGGCCGCTGGCAACGCGAGATCACCGATCTGATGGGGATGGCGCCGGTTTCGGACTCCTACGCGCGCACAGTGCTGCTCGGTGCCGCCGTGGTCGGGCTGCTGATCTGGATCGCGCGCGCAGTGCGCAAGTTGGTGCGTGCGGTGGCGCGCGGTCTCAATCAGTGGATTCGGGTGCCCGCGTCGTTCGCGCGACCGCTCGGGGTGCTGATCGTGGTGATCGGCGCGGTGCTCCTGTTCAACGGCGTGCTGGCGAAAGCCTTTTTCACCGTGGCCAATTCGGCGTTCAGCGCGCGCAACAGCCACACTTCCGCGCACGCGATCCAGCCGACGCTGCCCGAACGGTCCGGCAGCCCCGGCTCGCTGGCGGCGTGGGAAACCCTCGGTTCCGAAGGCCGCTGGTTCGTCTCGAACGCACCGACCGCGCTGGCGATCAGCCAGGTCACCGGCAAACCGGCCCGCGAACCCATCCGGGTATACGCGGGGCTGGAATCGGCCGACGGATTCGAGGCGCAAACCGACCTGGCCGTGGCCGAACTCGAACGAACCAAGGCCTTCGAACGCAAGGTGCTGGTGGTGATCAGCACCACCGGCACCGGCTGGGTCGACTCGACCAGCGCCGAATCGGTGGAGTTGATGTTCGGCGGGGACAGCGCTCTGGTCGCCACCCAGTACTCGTACCTGCCGAGTGCGCTGTCGTTCCTGTCCGACCGGGACAAGTCGATGAGCATGGGCCGCATGCTGTTCGACAAGGTCTACGAACGCTGGTCGACGCTGCCCGAGAACGCTCGGCCCAAGCTGCTCGTCTACGGAGAAAGTCTCGGTTCCCAGGGGTCGGAGGGCGCGTTCTCCGGGCTGGCCGACATCCGCAACCGCACCGACGGTGTGCTCTGGGTCGGCCCGCCCAACTCCAACCGGCTGTGGTCGGAATTCGTCGCCCGCCGTGATCCGGGGACCGACGAGATCACCCCCATCTTCGCCGACGGGCTCTCGGTGCGCTTCGCCGCCAGTGCCGATCAGCTCGCCCGGCCGTCGGACAAGTGGACCGATCCGCGCATCGTCTACCTGCAGCACGCCTCGGACCCGGTGGTGTGGTGGTCGCCCGACCTGCTGTTCAGCAGGCCCGACTGGCTCGGGGAGAAGCGTGGTCCCGATGTGTCACCGGCGATGTCGTGGTATCCGATCGTCACCTTCTGGCAGGTGGCGGCGGATCTGCCACGGGCGCAGTCGGTCTCGAACGGGCACGGCCACAACTACGGCAACCTGGTGCCCGATGCCTGGGCGGCGATCGCCCAACCACCGGACTACACACCGGAATTGGCGCAGCGGATCCGGCTGTTCCTCGAAGAATCCGCTGCCACCGAGCATCAGCTGAAGTAGCCGAACCCCTCGATCGGCTACTTCCGGCTACGAGACCGACTTGAACGGATTGTGTTCGGCGATCAGCTGTTCGATGCGTGCCTCGTCGAGGCGGCTCATCACGGTCTGGGATTCCTGCTGATCGCGCACCACCTTGGCGAGGGTGAAGCAGCTCGTCACCAGGAACAGGCCCGACATGGCGAGGAAGGCGCGCTGCCAGCCGTCCAGCGGCAGGTAGGCGATGCCCGCGCCGGTGCCGAACAGGCTGACGGCGAAGGCGATCGCGGCCTGGGCCATGTAGGCCGTGGTGTTCTTCGGCTTGGCATTGGGTGTGCTCATGGAACAAGCATGGGCGGCGGGGGTTTCGCGCGGGCGCGTGAAACTACTCACCGGCGATGGGTAGTTTGCCGAAAGTGACCGACCCACCACTCACAACGTCTGCCCCCGGCGCGCCCGCCAGCCATACTTGATCGGTGTCTGCGACCGGGTCGACCCTCGTCACGCTGCGTACGCGCGGCAAGCGGGTGGTGCGGCGCGTCGAGGACATCGTCGATCTGAACTATCCGGGGCTCGTCGTCGCCACCCTGTTCTTCGCACTGTCGGTGACGCCGTCGCTGGTGCCGCGCGACTGGTTGTTCCAGGGGCTCATCAGTGGGATCAACGCGGCCATCGGGTACGGGCTCGGGTGTGTGCTCGAGTGGGCGTTGCGGCGGTGGGTGCGGCCACGGATTCCGCTGGCCGGGCCCCCTGACCGGGTGCGATACGCCATCAAGGCCGTGGTGCTCGTGGTGTGCGCGGTCGTGGCGGCCGGGATGCTCGTGCAGTCGGCGCGCTGGCAGCGCGAGATCACCTCGCTGATGGGGATGGAAGGTACGACCACCCCCGCGTATCTGCGGACCGGGCTGCTCAGTGTGGCGGTTGGGGTGGCGGTGGTCGCGGTGTACCGGACGGTGCGCGCGCTGATCCTCGTGCTGGCCCGTCAGCTCAACCAGTGGGTGCGGGTGCCGCGCGAATTGGCGCCATCGGCCGGGGCATTGGTGCTGGTGGTGTTCGCGGTGACGGTGTTCAACGGGGTGGCCTCGCGGGCGTTCTTCGCCGTCGCCAACTCCGCGTTCAGTGTGCGCAACGACCGGACCACCGAGTACGCGGTGCAGCCGGTGGCGCCGGAGAAGTCCGGGAGCCCGGCTTCGCTCGCGCCCTGGGAGACACTCGGTTTCGAAGGGCGGTGGTTCGTCGCCAACGGTCCCGACGCGGCCGACATCGCCGCGGTGACGGGAAAGCCCGCGCGCGAACCGATCCGGGCCTATGTGGGGTTGGAATCGGTGCGCGGGGAGCAGACGGCGGCCGAGCTGGCGGTGGCCGAACTCGAGCGGACCAAGGCCTTCGAGCGGGCGGCGATGGTGGTGGTGACGACCACCGGCACCGGGTGGGTGAACGGGATGGCGGCCGGTTCGCTCGAATACCTCTACGGAGGTGACACGTCGATCGTGGCCACCCAGTACTCGTATCTGCCCAGCGTGCTGTCGTTTCTGTCCGACCGGGAGAAGGCCGCGGCGGCGAGCCGTGAGCTGTTCGACGCGGTGTACCGGCGGTGGTCGGCGCAACCGGAAGAGCTGCGGCCCAAGCTGTTCGTGTACGGCGAGAGTCTCGGGTCGCAAGGGTCGGAGGAGGCCTTCGAGGGGTTGGCCGATCTGCGGGAGAAGGTCGACGGGGCGCTGTGGGTGGGGCCGCCCAATTCCAATCGGCTGTGGCGGCAGTTCGTGGCTCGGCGCGATCCGGGGTCGCGAGAGGTGGCGCCGGTTTATGCCGATGGGCTCGTCGTCCGGTTCGCCGATGATGCAATGGATTTCGACTCGCCGGAGGTATGGCGCGAGCCCCGCATCGCCTACCTGCAGCATCCGTCCGACCCGATCGTGTGGTGGTCGGCGGACCTGATCTTCACCCGGCCGGACTGGTTGCGTGAACCGCGCGGTGACGATGTGTCGACGCAGATGCGGTGGGCGCCGTTCGTGACGTTCTGGCAGGTCACGGCAGATCTGACCAACGCGCAAGGGGTGTCGGACGGGCACGGGCATCGGTACGGGAGTCTCGTGCTGGACGGGTGGTTGGCGGTGACGGGGCTTTCGGTGAGCGCGGATGTGGTCGAGAAGGCCAGGGTGGCAGTGGAATCCGCCGAGAAGCTGGAGCGGGAGGTGAAGTGAGAGCCGGGCGCGCGTTCATGCGGCGCCGGGCACGCGCGCGGAGCACTCGAGTGCGCCGAGTGGTCGAAGTCGGTGTGGCGCTGTGTATACCGCCGGTGTGGAACAACTGGGTGCTGCCTGCCCTCGGTCTGCCTCTGCGCGGACGATCGGTGGCCAACGTGGTGTTCGCCGGCGCGTACACCGGGGTGTTCCGTGGTCGCCCGAACTGGTTGTCCGCCAGCGGTTTACGGTGGGGTCTCGGTAGTTCTGCGGTGGTTCTCGCGGGTTACGGCGTGGTCTTGGCCGTTCCGGCGCTGCGCAAGCTGCCCGCCGAAGTCGCGGTGCGCGTCCCCGAAACCTCCACCCTCGAATGGATCGCCGTCCACATTCCCGTCGGCACGGTCCTGGCCGAGGAAGCCGTCTTCCGTGCCACCCTCGACCCGCTCCTCGATTCCCGCGGCTGCCCGCCCGTCGTCGGCGCCGCCGACTTCGCCCTCTGGCACATCCACCCCGCCCGCACCGCGGGCGACTCCCTCCCCGTCACCCTGGCCGCGACCACCGTCGCCGGCCTGATCTTCAGCGCCCTGCGCCGCCGCGCCGACAGCGCCACCGCCCCAGCCCTCCTGCACCTCACGATCAACGCGGGCGGCGCCCTGTTGCCCACCCTGGCCACCTACGTCGAGACCCGACTTGCCGCCGGATCAGGTATCGGCCGACTGCGAGGCCCGATGACCATCCAGCCCTAGGGGCGGCCGCGATGTCACGGACCGCGATGCTTGGGCGGCGGTTTCGGCCTTCTCCGCGCGTCCGGTAACTCGGGACATACGGTCTGTCGATTGCTGTCGGGGGCGGTCGGTAGCGTTGCGTGTCATGGCTGGTCGGAATGTGGTCGATCCCGCTCAGGTGCGGGCGGCGGTGTTGGCGGTGGCGCAGTGGTTGGGGGACGCGGGTGTGGCGGCGCCGGGGCGGGCCGAGTTGGGGGCGGCGGTGAAGGGGACGGCGCGGGCGTTGGCGGCGAGTGCGCCGGGGCATTCGGTGGAGGTGCGGGTGCCGCCGTTCGTCGCGGTGCAGTGCATCGAGGGGCCTCGGCATACCAGGGGGAATCCGCCCAATGTGGTGGAGACCGATGCGCGGACGTGGTTGTTGCTGGCCACCGGGCTGCTGGAGTTCGACGACGCCGTGGCTTCGGGCGCGGTCTCGGCTTCCGGGACCAGGGCCGCGGAGATCGCGGGTTGGCTGCCGATCGTCCCCTTGTCCGCACCGCGCTGAACCGAGACGTGGCCGGACCTGCGCGACCGGTGCGGTCCCCGCACCGCACGGTGACTCCCCGTCGCGCGCGTCGTCAGTCGGAGTGGTTCTTGCGGTGCAGGCCCTTGTAGTCGTAGTAGCGGGTGATGATCGTGCCCGCCACGACGGCGATCGCGATGCCGAGCAGTGCCATCCAGATGCCGCGATCGAGGCCGGCCGAGTAGTTCGCGTCGAAGTACAGGATCGAGCGCACGCCGAGGAACACCTGGTGCATCGGTTCGAATTCGGCCAGCCAGGACAGGTAGGTCGGGGTCGCCTCGATGGGCACGGTGCCGCCAGAGGAGGGCAGGCCGAGGATGACGAACAACACCAGGTTCACCAGCAGGCCCGCCGTGCCGAGCGCGGCCAGCGTCATCAGCGCCGTCCAGCCGACCGCGACCATGGCGAGCACCGAGTACAGGTACAGGGCCAGCGGATTGTCGATCGGCATGCCGACGAGCTTGGCCGCCAGCAGGAACACCGCCGAAACCACCACCGCGACAACCGTCGACACGCCCCACTTGACGAGCAGGGTGTGGAACCGGGAGATCGACGACGTCGGATAGTGCACGAACCACGGCCCGTACTCGGTTGGCACGAAACCGAACTGGGCGTCGACCATGGTGTGGATGACCATCGCCCCGACCATTCCCGCCAGCAGCAGGAGCAGGGCGTAGAAGAAGGCCGTCAGGCCCTGACCGGTGCCGGGTGGCAGCGGCCGGTACTCCTGGGTGACGGTGTCGATGGGACTCTGGAGGCTCAGCATCGCCGCACCGGAGATCTGCGGTGCGGGCGCGCCCTCCGGCGTCTGCGCGAGGGTGGCCTGCACCTGGTCGACCAGCTGGACACCGACCTGCTTGTCGACCTCGGCCAGCGCCTGCTCGCCGATTCGCTGCAGAATGGCGTCACCGTAGGCGCCCATACGCGGATTGGTCTGCAGGGTGATGATGGGCTGTTCCATCTCGCCGGGCACGATCGAGCCCGCGCCGAGAATTCCCAGGCGTTTGCTGAAGTCGCCGGGGATGATGATCGCGCCGTACACCTGGCCGGTGCGCAGCAACTGCTCGGACTCCGGCTTGCCGACCACCCGCAGGTCGATCTTGTCGGCGGGCACGTTCGCGACGAGCGCGTCGGTGACCTGCTTGCCGAAGTCGACGCGGCGCTGCTCACCACCGGTGTCGAGGACATCGCCCACATCGAGGTTCACCAGCGCGACCGGGAAATCGTGCAGATTCTTCTCCGGATCGGCCACATAACCCAGGTACATCACCCCGAGCAGACCGGTGAGCACGGCGAGCACCAGTGTCGGGGCGAACACAATCTTGGCCCAGTGACGCCGAGGGCGCGTCGATGTGTCGAACATCGCTCCACGGGCGGACGTCGTGCGGGAATCACTCGGCGTCGACCTGGCGTTTTCACTGTTCGAACGCGATTCACCGGCTGCAACGTCTGCACTGTCGTCCGTCGTCACAACCGGCACGGTAACAGCTCCACGCGGCCGATCAGGGTGTTCCGCGCGGAGATTGCTGCCGGGATGCGAGCACCCGTGGTACGCACCGGCGATTCACCCGTAGACTGACGAGTGCCCCCAGCCCGCCCGAACAGGGAGCAAACGGTGACCGACGCCGATCCGACGATCGACACAACATCCGCCATTTCCGACGAGCCCGAGAACGAGCCTCGCGAGGAGTGTGGCGTCTTCGGCGTCTGGGCTCCCGACGAGGACGTGGCCAAACTCACCTACTACGGCCTGTACGCGCTGCAGCATCGCGGACAGGAGGCGGCCGGTATCGCGGTCTCCGACGGCTCCCAGATCCTGGTCTTCAAGGATCTCGGCCTGGTGTCCCAGGTCTTCGACGAGCAGACGCTCGGCGCGATGCCCGGCCATATCGCCGTTGGCCATTGCCGCTACTCCACCACCGGTGGGGTCACCTGGGAGAACGCCCAGCCCATCTTCCGCACCACCGCCGTCGGCTCCGGCCTGGCCCTGGGCCACAACGGCAACCTGGTGAACACCGCCGAATTGGCCGGGCGCGCACGCGAACTCGGCCTGATCGGTGCGGGTGTGGTGAACGGCCGCCCGCAGATGACCGGTGCCACCTCCGACTCCGACATCGTCACCGCGCTGCTCGCGCACGCCTCGGCGGACTCGAGCATCGAGCAGGCCGCGATGGAACTGCTGCCGCAACTGCGCGGCGCCTTCTGCCTGACGTTCATGGACGAGCACACCCTCTACGCCGCGCGCGACCCGCACGGTGTGCGTCCGCTGGTGCTCGGCCGCCTCGATCGCGGGTGGGTCGTCGCCTCGGAGACGGCCGCGCTCGACATCGTCGGCGCCGCGTTCGTCCGCGAGATCGAACCGGGTGAGCTGCTCGCCATCGACTCCGACGGTGTGCGCTCGCTGCGCTTCGCCAACCCCGAACCCAAGGGTTGCGTCTTCGAATACGTGTATCTCGCGCGGCCCGACACCACCATCGCGGGTCGTTCGGTGCATTCCACCCGCGTGGAGATCGGCCGCAAGCTGGCCAAGGAGAACCCGGTCGAGGCCGACCTGGTGATCCCGGTGCCCGAGTCGGGCACGCCCGCCGCGGTCGGCTACGCCCAGGGCTCCGGCATTCCGTACGGCCAGGGTCTGATGAAGAACGCCTATGTTGGCCGCACCTTCATCCAGCCGAGCCAGACCATTCGTCAGCTCGGTATCCGGCTCAAGCTCAACCCGCTGCGCGAGGTGATCCGCGGCAAGCGGCTCATCGTCGTCGACGACTCCATCGTGCGCGGCAACACCCAGCGCGCCCTGATCCGGATGCTGCGCGAGGCCGGTGCGCTCGAGATCCATGTGCGCATCGCGTCGCCGCCGGTGAAGTGGCCGTGCTTCTACGGCATCGACTTCGCCTCGCGCGCGGAGCTCATCGCCAACGGCGCGGGCGGTTCCGACGACAGCTACGAGGCGATGGTCGAGAACGTGCGCCGCTCCATCGGTGCCGACTCGCTGGGCTACATCTCCACCGAGGGCATGATCGCGGCGACCGAACAGCCCGCCTCGCGGCTGTGCACCGCCTGCTTCACCGGCGAGTACCCGATCGAGCTGCCGCAGGAGGCCGCCATCGGCAAGAACGTGCTCGAGGGGATGCTGTCGGGCCAGTCCGAGGCCGCGCTGCTCGGCGGCAATGTGAACGTCGACGCGCTCAGCCGCCCATAACCTCCGCGCACCAGGGACCGGTCAGGATAAACCTGATCGGTCCCTTTTGTGTTGTGTACCTACAATTTTCCGGCCTATCCGAATTACGTAAGATTTGTTCATAACATCCGCGTAATTTTTCGCTCGATTTGAAACTGGGCGGTAATGGTTCGCCTGTACGGTCCCTCGTTATATCGCTAGCTCACCGCGTCGTCGCCGCTCCCGTGATCCGGGTGCGGCGACATCGCGGCGTTCGAGAATGGGATCTGATGTTGAACAGTGCAAAGAGCGCTCGCAAGAATCGCGCGAAACAAGCTGCCGCAGTGGGTGTTGCGGCTGTTGTCGCCGCCTCGCTTGCGGCCTGTGGGTCGGGACGCACCGATGACGCGGGCTCCGGCGCGGGGCTGGTCGTCGGCACCACGGACAAGATCTTCGCCCTCGACCCGGCCGCGGCCTACGACAACGGGTCGCTGCTCGTGGAGAACCAGATCTATTCGTATCTGCTGAACTTCGCGCCCGGCGATACCACGCCCAAGCCGGATGCGGCGGAGAAATGCGAATTCACCGCACCGACGGTGTATACCTGCAAGATCAAATCCGGGCTGAAATTCGCCAACGGTAATCCGTTGACCGCCAAGAGCGTCAAGTTCTCCTTCGACCGCATGGTCGCGATCAACGACCCGCACGGTCCCGCCGCGCTGCTCGGCAACCTCGACAAGACCGATGTGGTCGACGATCTCACCGTCGCGTTCACGTTGAAGGTCGCCAACGATCAGACCTTCCCGACCATCCTGCCCACCCAGGCCGGACCCATCGTCGACGAGAAGGTGTTCCCGGCCGACAAGGTCGCCACCGATGAGGAAGTCGTTGCCGCCAAGGGCTATTCGGGCCCGTACACGATCAGCACCTACGACAAGAACAAGCTGGTCGAGTACAAGGCCAACGCCGACTACAACGGCATCCTCGGCAAGCCGAAGAACGAGTCGGTCTCGACCAAGTACTACGCCACCTCCGACAACTTGAAGCTCGACCTGCAGAACGGCGCCATCGACGTCGGCTACCGCTCCTTCACGCCGACCGATATCGACAGCCTCCGTGCCGATTCCAAGGTGAAGGTCACCGACGGGCCCGGCGGCGAGCTGCGCTACATCGTGTTCAACATGAACACCATGCCGGGCAGCACGCCTGAGCAGAAGCTGGCCGTGCGCAAGGCGATGGCGTCCTCGGTGGACCGCGAGGCGCTCGCCGCCGGTGTGTACAAGGGCACCTATCAGCCCGCGTACGGCTATGTGCCGCAGGGCATGATCGGCGCGGCCGAGCCGTTGAAGGACCTCTACGGCGCCAAACCCGACAAGGACAAGGCGGCGAAGTTCCTCGCCGACGCGGGCGTGGCCACCCCGGTGACGCTGAACCTGCAGTACAACCCCGACCACTACGGCTCCAGCTCCTCGGAGGAGTACGCGGCGGTCAAGTCCCAGCTCGAGGCGTCCGGCCTGTTCAAGGTGAACCTGCAGTCCACCGAATGGGTCACCTACCAGAAGGAACGCGCCTCCGACGGCTACCCGATGTACCAGTTCGGCTGGTACCCGGACTTCCCGGACGGCGACAACTACCTGGCGCCGTTCTTCGGCCCGAACAACTTCCTGCAGTCGCATTTCGAGAACCCGGGCATCAACGCCCAGCTGACCGCCGAGCTCACCGAAGCCGACCCGGTCAAGCGGGTGGAGCTGATCAAGAAGATCCAGGCCGACCTGGCGCAGAACCACCTGCCGACGCTGCCGCTGCTCTCGGGCAAGCAGGTCGCGGTGTCCAAGCCCGGTGTGACCGGTGTGGACGAAACCCTCGACGGCTCCTTCAAGTTCCGGTTCACGGTACTGAGCAAGTGAGTGACGTTCCCGTCGCGCCCGGATCACCGGTCCGGGCGCGACGTTTCGGGTGGATGCGCGGCGGGGGTTCCCGCCAGGTGGCTTTGCTGCGGTACCTGCTGATCCGGCTCCTGCTGATCGTGCCGACCGCGTGGTTGCTGGTGACAGTGGTGTTCTTCCTGATGCGGGTGATCGGTGACCCCATCAGCGCGGCCATGGGTGGCCGGCTGACCCAGGAGCAGATCGAGGAACGCAAGGACGCGGCCGGGCTGAACCGGCCGATCCTGACCCAGTACTGGGAGTACATCACCGGGTTCCTGCGCGGTGACTTCGGGCGGACCCAGGACAACGAGGCCATCGCCGATGTGGTCGTCACCTACGGTGCGGCCACCTTCGAGCTGGTGTTCTGGGGACTGCTCGTCGCCTTCGCGGTGGGTATCCCGCTGGGCAGATACGCTGCGACACACCGGGATACGCCCGCAGACGCGGTGCTGCGGTTCTCGGCGGTGCTCGCCTACGCGGCGCCGGTGTTCTTCGTCGGCATGCTGTTGAAGCTGGTGTTCTCGGTGTGGCTGGGCTGGTTCCCGGTCGGTGGCCGGGCGAGTACGGATGTGGAGCTGGCGCTGCAGCACGTGTCGCCGAAGACGAACATCCTGTTCATCGATTCGATCCTCTACGGCGAACCGTCCTATGTGCTCGACGTGCTCGAACACGCGGTGCTGCCCGCGGTGGCGCTCGGCCTGCTCACCGGCGGCATCTTCCTGCGGCTGGTCCGGGTGAACCTGATCCAGACCCTGCGCAGCGACTATGTCGAGGCGGCGCGGGCGCGCGGGTTGTCCTCGCGCGTGGTCACCGGGCGGCACGCGGTGCGCAACGCGCTCATCCCGATCATCACGGTGATGGGCATGTGCATCGCGATGATGCTCGGCGGCGCGGTGCTCACCGAGACCACGTTCGAATGGAAGGGCCTCGGCTATCAGCTGGCCGAATACCTGCGGGCCCGTGACTTCATCGCGGTGCAGGGCATCGTGGCGTTCATCGCACTGCTCGTCGCGGTGATGAGCTTCCTGGTGGATGCCGTTGTCGCACTGATCGATCCGAGGGTGAGGTTCTGATGGCAGTCACGAAACGCAGGCTGCCCGGCGCCGAGTTGTTGTCGAAAACTGTTGGGATGCAGCGGGTCACGCTCATCACCGGGTTGATTCTGGTGGCCGGGTTCGTGCTGGTCGCGGCGTTCGCGCCGCTGCTCGCGCCCTACGATCTGGCGCAGAACACCTCCGACGGTGTGGCTTTCGCGTCGCAGCAGGGACCGTCGGCCGAGCACTGGTTCGGTACCTCGGTGCGCAGCGAGGACGTGCTGTCACGGGTGCTGTTCGGCGCCCGCACCGCGCTGCTCGTCATCGCGATCGCGGTGACGCTGTCGCTGCTGATCGGGGTGCCGCTCGGGTTGCTGTCGGGTTATGTGGGCCGGTGGGTCGACCGGGTGCTGGTGATGGTGATGGACGCGATCTACGCGTTCCCGTCGCTGTTGCTCGCCATCGTCGTCTCGATCGTCATCGCGGGCGGCACGTCGAGCAGCCTGGGTGGCATGTTGTCGGCGGCGATCGCGATCACCGTTGTGTATGTGCCGCAGTACTTCCGGGTGGTGCGCAACGCGACGGTGGCGGTGAAGACGGAACCGTACGTGGACGCCGCGCGGGTGACCGGCGCGTCGACGGCGCGAATCATGTTCCGCCACATCATGTCCAATGTCACCGGGTCGCTGCCGGTGATCGTCACCATCAACGCGGCCGATGCCATCCTCACCCTCGCCGCGCTCGGCTTCCTCGGGTTCGGCATCGAACCGACCCAGGCCGCCGAATGGGGTTACGACCTGAACAAGGCGCTCAACGATGTGTCCAACGGGATCTGGTGGACCTCCATCTTCCCCGGCACCGCCATCGTGCTCGTGGTGCTCGGCATGACCCTGGTCGGGGAGAGTCTCGACGAATCGCTGAATCCGTTGCTGCGTACCAGGCGTGCGGTCACTTCGAAGGAG
This sequence comes from Nocardia sp. JW2, assembly GCF_051843015.1. Lineage (NCBI taxonomy): Bacteria > Bacillati > Actinomycetota > Actinomycetes > Mycobacteriales > Nocardiaceae > Nocardia > Nocardia sp. JW2. Next base: position 32,071 of record NZ_JBPXLK010000015.1, on the reverse strand, counting down.
TCCGTCGATGAGTGAGAAGACTGCCGCACTGGCCGTTTCGGGCCTGTCGGTCACCTTCACGACCGATGCGGGCCCGGTGCACGCGGTACGCGATGTGTCCTACGAGGTGTTTCCCGGTGAGGTGCTCGCCATCGTCGGCGAGTCCGGGTCGGGCAAGTCGGTGAGTTCACGCACCGCGATCGGGCTGCTGCCGCAGTCCGCGTCGGTGCGCGGTCTGGTGACGATCGGCGATCGACCGGTCACCTCGATGACCGAGAAGCAGCTCACCGCCCTGCGCGGCGGTGCGGTGTCGATGGTGTTCCAGGAGCCTGCCCGGGCGCTCGACCCACTGTTCACCGTCGGGTTCCAGATCTGCGAAGCGCTGCGGGCGCACAGCGGGATGAGCCGGAAGGACGCCAAGGCCAAGGCCGTCGAGTTGCTGCGACTGGTCGGGCTGCCCGATCCGGAGCACCGGGTCGACTACTACCCGCACCAGCTGTCCGGCGGGCAGAAGCAGCGCGTGATGATCGCCATCGCCATCTCGTGCGAACCCAAGGTGATCATCGCCGACGAACCGACCACCGCGCTGGATGTGACGGTTCAGGCCGAGATCCTCGAACTGCTGCGTGATCTGCGCGACCGGCTCGGCAGCGCGATCGTGCTCATCACCCACAACATGGGTGTCGTCGCCGATCTGGCCGACCGGGTGGTGGTGATGCGCGCGGGCGAGGTGGTCGAACAGGCCCCGGTGCACGAACTGTTCGCCAGTCCGAAGGCCGAGTACACGCGGGCGCTGCTCGACGCGGTGCCGCACCTGGGGTCGGCGACGGCGCGACCGGAGCCGGACCGGACCGTCGAGCCGGTGCTCGACGTGCGCGACCTGGTCGTCACGTTCCCCGGACCGTTCGGCAGGCCGCCGTTCCGGGCCGTCGACAAGGTGAGCCTGCAGATCCGGCCGGGGGAGACCCTCGGCCTGGTCGGCGAATCCGGCTCGGGCAAGTCGACCATCGGGCGGTGCGTCGCCGCCCTGCAACGGCCGACCGAAGGGCACGTGCTGATCCGCGGCCAGGACATCGCGGGCCTGTCCCCGCGCAAGCTGCGGCCGATCCGGCGACGCTTCGGGTTCGTGTTCCAGGACCCGGCCGGCTCGCTCAATCCACGGATGACCGTCGGCGAATGCGTCGCCGAACCGCTGCTGGTGCACGGGGTCGGTGACAAGGCAAGCATCCGGGAACGGGTGCGCCACATGCTCGACGACGTCCACCTGCCCGCGGGCACCGAGAACCGGTACCCGCACGAACTGTCCGGCGGGCAGCGTCAGCGGGCCAGCCTGGCCCGTGCCCTCGTCCTCGACCCCGACCTGCTCGTCGCCGACGAACCGACCAGCGCCCTTGACGTGTCGGTGCAGGCCGCGGTCCTCGAGCTGTTCGCCGAACTGCAGCGCGGCTGCGGCTGGGCGTGCCTGTTCATCAGCCACGACCTCGCCGTCGTCGACCAACTGGCCGACCGGATCATGGTGCTGCGCGACGGAATCTGCGTCGAGGAAGGCGACAACGAACAGATCCTGCGCAATCCCCGGCACGACTACACCCGCCGGCTCGTCGCGGCCGTTCCCGTCCCCGACCCGGTGGAACAGCGGCGACGCCGTACCGAACTCGCCACCGGCTGAGGCCGGCCGCCGGTAACCGCACCGAGCGGCCCGCGGGTGGGGCGAGTCGACCACCCGCAGGCCCGCGTTGTACGTGCGAGGAGCCGGACGGCGGGGGGACTGGCGGATCACTTAGAGTTAACAGGCATCTATCCGCCGATTCGGTTTGGAGCTTTCCCCACAATGACTGAACAGACACCCAGCGGTGCAGGCGCTTCCTACGCCGCCGCGGGCGTGAGCATCGAAGCCGGTGACCGCGCCGTCGAATTGTTCGGACCATTGGCGAAGAAGGCCAGCCGACCCGAGGTGCAGGGTGGGATCGGCGGATTTGCCGGACTGTTCGCGCTCAAGGGTGGGTACCGGGAGCCGTTGCTCGCCGCCTCCACCGACGGCGTGGGCACCAAGATCGCCGTCGCCCAGGCGCTCGACAAGCACGACACCGTCGGGCTCGACCTGGTCGCCATGGTCGTCGACGACCTGGTGGTGTGCGGCGCCGAACCGCTGTTCCTGCAGGACTACATCGCCATCGGCAAGGTCGTCCCGGAGAAGGTCGCCGAACTGGTCTCCGGCATCGCCGAAGGCTGCATCAAGGCGGGCTGCGCGCTGCTCGGCGGCGAAACCGCCGAACACCCCGGGCTGATGGACCCCGACGACTACGACCTGTCGGCCACCGGCGTCGGCGTGGTCGAAGCCGACTCGGTGCTCGGCCCCGACCGGGTGCGCCCGGGCGACGTCGTCATCGCGATGGGCTCCTCGGGTCTGCACTCCAACGGCTACAGCCTGGCCCGCAAGGTGCTGCTCGACATCGACCGCATGTCGCTCACCGGGCACGTCGAGGAATTCGGCCGCACCCTCGGTGAGGAACTGCTCGAGCCGACCCGCATCTACGCCAAGGACTGCCTGGCGCTGATCGCCGAAACCGACGTGCGCACCTTCTCGCACGTCACCGGTGGCGGTCTGGCCGCCAACCTGGCGCGCGTGCTGCCCGCCGGCCTGGTCGCCGAACTGGATCGCGGCACCTGGAACCCGGCGCCGGTGTTCAAGATGATCGCCCAGCGCGGCCGGGTCGAACGGCTCGAGATGGAGAAGACGTTCAACATGGGCGTCGGCATGGTCGCGATCGTCGCCCCCGAGGACGCCGACCGCGCGCTCGCGGTGCTCACCGCCCGCCACATCGACTGCTGGACACTGGGTCAGGTCAAGAAGGCCGCCGACGCCGACGCGCCGCGCGCGGTGCTGCTGGGCGACCACCCCAGGTTCTGATCGTCCGACAACTCAGCCGGGTCGCGAACGCGCGGCCCGGCTTTTGTCGTGTTCAGGGGTTTGCCGACGCCCCCGCGCGGCTACCCGAAGAAGGTAGGGTCCGCCACCTCGAGGAGGTCGGGGTCTCGAGTCCGGCGAACACGACGAGCGTCCTGTGTGTGCACAGGACGCTCGTCGTGTATTCGGATGTTCGCCGTACTGCTGCTGCGAGCCTGCGACGCTGCGCGGAACAACGGCTGAAGGGGGAGGCCACCACGAGCCTCCCCCTTCACCGGCGTTCGGTCAGCGACGCCAGCTGTCGTAGTCGTCGTCCTCGTTGTTCCAACGGGACGGCGAATCATCCGCGTCGTGCTCGTCGGATAGCAAGCCGCCACTCCCTCGGGAGTGGAGTGGAGTGCTATCCGCCAGCTCGCGCTGAAGGCTCGCGAAGTCGGTCGGCGTGGAGCTGTACTTGAGCTCACGTGCGACTTTGGTCTGCTTTGCCTTAGCCCGGCCACGGCCCATGGCTGACCCCCTCGCGTCACTGCGGGGCGGCCTGGGGTTTGTTGGCGGCCCCGTTCGAATTAATACTCTTCCTGACAGACACTTTAGCGTGTGTCCGGCGGTCGCGCTCCCAGGAGTGGGTGAAGAGCTGTCGAACGGGTGTCAGAGCACTCCGGGGATCGCCCGGATCACCCCGACGCGGGCGTCGCCGCCGAGGACCGCGGTGGCCGCGAGGTCGGTGTGTTCGTCGGTCCAATCGATGCCGAGTTTGCGCAGAATTGCCAGCGTCAGGGGCATTCGGGCGCGGTCGTGACCGTCGTCGATCTTGTAGGCGAAGGCGCGTCCGTCCGGGAGCGCACCCGCGTGCACGCCGTCGGCGCCGATTTTGCAGAAGAGTCCGGGCGTGGCCGACATCGCCTGGAGATCGGGCCCGTTCGTGCCGGAAATCACTCGCGGATTGCTCCGCACGGCATCGGCGATCCGGCGTTCGGCGGTGCCGGGCTCGGCGGTGGTGAACGCCGCGAAGGCGCGCGCCAGGTTGATCAGCGAGACGGGGACGATCGGCAGGCCGCAGCCGTCGATCCCCAGGTCGGTCTCGGGTTCGCCGGTGACGTCGGCGATGGTGGCGAGAACCGCCTGCTGCAGTGGGTGTTCGAGATCGAGGTATCCGGTGCGCGGCCAGTCGTTGATCGCGCAGGTCGCCAGCATCGCGGCGTGTTTGCCGGAGCAGTTCATGTACAGCGGGCTGCGGCCCGCGCCGGTGATGGCGGCGGCGCGGGCGTTCTCCTCGAACGGCAGGTCAGGGGGGCAGGCGAGGTCTGCCGGGGTGTGGCCGAAGCGGTCGAGCAGGCGGGTGATCAGGGCGATGTGGTCGGGCTCGCCGAAATGGGAGGCGGTGGTGATGGCGAGTTCGTCGTCGTCGACGGGGTCGAAGCCGTTGCGCAGCAGGGTGAGTGCTTGCATGGGCTTGTTCGTCGAGCGCGGGAAGATCGGGCCGTGCACCTCACCGAGCTCGACGGTCGGGGTGCCGTCGGCGTCGAGCACGACGACCGAACCACGGTGCACGCACTCGCGGAACCCGGACCGCACCACCTCGACCAGTTCGACGCTCACACTGTGTCCTTTCGGCGTGATCGGGCGCCCTGCGCGGTTACGCGAGCTGCCGGCTCCGGGCGCTGACCGCTCACGCGCGGACCTCCACGGTTCGTTTCCTGTTGTGCCGGTCGATCTGCATGCGGATGTCGTCGGAGATGGTCGGCTCCTCCGTGAGCAGCCGGGTGAGCAGTGCCGGATCGGTGGCGGTGAACAGGTCGCGCACGGTGATGCCGTGGGCCGGGACGTGCACCACCCGTACCTCGTCGCCCGCGCCGATGGTCCCCTCGGTGAGCACCCGGAAGTAGGTGCCGGTGTCGGCGCGCAGGGCGAAGCGTTTCACCCACTGCTTCTCGCCGGACCACTGCTGGAAGGTCGCGCACGGAACGCGGGGAGCGCTCACCTCGAGCAGGGTGTCGCCGATCGCGAAGTGGGCACCGAACACCGCGTCGCTGAGCGGTAGGCCGGTCACCCGCAGGTTTTCGCCGAACCAGCCCGCGGGCAGGTCGCGGTCGAGTTCCTCGGCCCAGCGAAGGGCGTCTTCTTCGGCGTAGGCGTAGACGGCCTGATGCACGCCGCCGTGGTTGACGGTGTCGCACACGTGGTCGCCGTCGAGTCCGAGCGCGCGCACCCCGACGCGACCCGCGACCGGACGCTTGTCGATGGCGCTGCGGCCCACGCGGGTGCGCATCTCGAGTTCGGCGTGCACCACGCACACGGCCTCGACACGGCCGGTGTCACCGGCGCGCAATGGCGGGCGGCTCATCGACCACGCAGGCGGTCGACGGCGGCGCGCCCGGCTTGCACGCCCTCGTCCGAGGGGACCGAGTCGGGGTCGATGGCGGCGGCCATCGAACCGACCACCAGTTCGGTGCCCGCCGGGACGGAGCGTTTCACCAGGGCCAGCGCGATCGGGCCGAGCTCGTAGTGGTCGACGACGGTGCCGAGGCGACCGACGGCGCGCCCGCCCGCGGTGACGTCGTCGCCGGTGGCGGGCCGTTCGTCGGCGGAACCGTCGAGGTGCAGCAGCACCAGATTGCGCGGCGGTTTGCCCAGATTGTGCACGCGCGCAACGGTTTCCTGGCCGCGATAGCAGCCCTTGTTCAGGTGCACCGCGCCCTGCTCCTCGACACCGCCGATCCAGCGGGCCTCGTGCGGGATGGTGCGCTCGTCGGTGTCGACGCCGACGCGCGGGCGGAGGGCGGCCACGCGCAGCGCCTCGTAGGCCCACATGCCCGCCGGCCGGGCACCGGCCGAGGTGAGCTTCGTCCACCACGCGGCGAGGTCGGCGCGGGGGACGAGCAGGTCGAAGGAGTCGCCGGGCATCCGGCGCAGGAATCCGCCGCCGGGCAGCGCCGCGGCCGCGTACAGCCCGGGCAGTTCGCCGAGACCGAGGGCGGGGAGCAGCGTGTCGGTCTCCGGACCGAGCAGGCTCAGGACGGCGAAGTCGGCGGCCTCGGGCTTGGCATCGGCCCAGAACACCATCTTCTGCAGGAAGCCGAGCAGCTCGGTGCCGTGCCCGCCCTCGGTGTCGAGCCAGAGGGTGCCGTCGAGGTCGGTGAGCACGAAGTGGTGCAGCACGCGGCCGTTGAGGTCCAGGTCGAGTGATTCGGCGCTGTGGCCGTCGGGCAGGTTCGCGATGTGCTGGCTGGTGATGGTGTGCAACCAGCTCAGCCGCTCGGCGCCGGTGATGCGGGACACACTGCGATGCGACCGGTCGACGACGGCGACGCGCTGCGCGGCGGCCTTCTGCTCGCCGAACGGGTCGCCGTAGTGCCAGGCGACCGCGGCATCAGGGGAGCCCGGCGCACCCGCGACGGCGCCAGGGGTTTGGAGAACAGGACTGGGGGCGACGTCCACGGACACACCACCACTGTAGGCGTGTCCGCCCGCACGCGCCGAGGGTGGGCGGTCGCGCCGCGTCGGATCCACGGCAGCCGTAGGCATAACAGAGCTATAACGCCTACGCTCGTCACATGGGAGAACGGGTTCTTGTGACACTCGACGGTGTGGTCGCTGACGCGAACACGCCGTCGCTCTATGCCGACGACATCGGAGCACTGCGTGGCGACGGTGTGTTCGAAACGATATTGGTGCGCGGCGGCACGGCCACCGCGCTGGAATTCCACCTGGCCCGGCTGCGCCGCTCGGCCCAGGCGCTGGAACTGCCCGAGCCGGGGCTGGCGAAATGGCGCAGCGCGGTCGAGCTGGCGGTCAAGGAGTGGGGTGCCGAGGAAGAGGGTGTGCTCCGCCTGATCTACACCCGCGGCCGCGATTCCGAATTCGACGCGCCCGGCTCGGGTCTCGTGCCCGACGAGCCGACACCGACCGCGTACGTGCTCGTCTCCCCGGTGCCCGCGCGGGTCGCGCAGGCGCGTGCCGAAGGCGTGAAGGTGATGTCGCTGGCCCGTGGCATCTCCGTCGACCTGGCGCAGGCGGCGCCGTGGCAGCTGCTCGGCGCGAAGACGCTGTCGTACGCGACGAACATGGCCGCGCTGCGGTTCGCCCGGCGGATGGGCGCCGACGACGTGATCTTCCACAGCACCGAACACCGGGTGCTGGAAGGCCCGCGCTCGACCGTGGTGATCGCGCGCGACAAGCAGCTCATCACCCCGCCCGCCAAGATCGGCGTACTGCCGGGCGTCACGCAGCGGGCCCTGTTCACGGTGGCGGAGAAGAAGGGCTGGGAGTGCAAGTACCAGTCGATCTTCACCGCCGACCTGTTCGATTGCGACAGCATCTGGCTGCTGTCGAGCGTCACGCTCGCGGCCAGGGTGAATCAGCTCGACGGTGTGCGGCTGTCCGCGCCCGACAATGCTCAGGAGATCATCGACATGGTCGACGCGGGGATCGACCGGCCGGGGACCATCGGCGACTGGTGAGCGCCTGTGGGGCGCGGGTGGGCGCGCCCCTGCGCTGAGCCGTGGCGGTTGTCACCCTTCATAGGGGTATCCGTACGCGTACTCTCTACTACAGGACGTCGTAGTAGTGGATGGAGGCCGGATGGACACCTTGGACATCTCCCGGTGGCAGTTCGGAATCACCACGGTTTATCACTTCGTCTTCGTACCGCTCACCATCGGTCTGGCGCCACTGATCGCCATGATGCAGACGGCCTGGGTCGTCACCGGTGACGAGAAGTGGTACCGGCTCACCAAATTCTTCGGGAAACTGTTCCTGATCAACTTCGCCATGGGCGTCGCCACCGGCATCGTGCAGGAATTCCAGTTCGGCATGAACTGGAGCGAATACTCCCGCTTCATCGGCGACGTCTTCGGCGCGCCGCTGGCCCTGGAAGCACTGATCGCCTTCTTCATGGAGTCGACCTTCATCGGCCTGTGGATCTTCGGCTGGACGCGGCTGCCGAAACTGGTTCATCTGGCGACGATCTGGATCGTGGCGATCGGCGTCAACGCCTCGGCCTACTTCATCATCGCCGCCAACTCGTTCATGCAGCACCCGGTCGGTGCGCGCTACAACCCCGAGACCGGACGCGCTGAGCTGGAAAGCATTTGGGCGGTGCTCACCAACAACACCGCCATGGCGGCCTTCCCGCACGCGGTGGCAGGTGCGTTCCTCACCGCCGGGACCCTGGTCGCCGGCGTCGCAGGCTGGTGGATGGTGCGCAACGCGCGCAGCGGGGACGCGGCGAAACTCGCGGAAGCGCGCACCGTGTGGCGGCCCGTCGGCCGGGCCGCGCTGGTCGTTGTCGCGCTCGCCGGGATCGCCGTCGCAGTCACCGGTGATGTCCAGGGCAAGCTGATGTTCCAGCAGCAGCCGATGAAGATGGCGTCGGCGGAATCGTTGTGCCACACCGAGACCGACCCGGACTTCTCCGTCCTCACCGTCGGCACCCACAACAATTGCGACAGCGTGATCCACGTGCTGAAGATCCCGTACGTGCTGCCCTTCCTCGCCGAGGACAAATTCAGCGGCGTGACCCTCGAAGGCGTTGTCGATCTGCAGAAGACCTACAACGTGGAATTCGGTCCCGGCGACTACCGGCCGAACCTGTTTGTCACCTACTGGTCCTTCCGGGCCATGATCGGCCTGGCCGCGGGGTCGGTGTTGTTGCTGCTGGCCGGTTTCTGGCTCACCCGTGGCGGCCGCGTGCCCGATCAGCGCTGGTTCTCCTGGCTGAGTCTGCTCGCCATTCCCACCCCGTTCCTGGCCAACAGCGCGGGCTGGGTGTTCACCGAGATGGGGCGTCAGCCGTGGGTGGTCGCGCCCAATCCGACCGGCGACCCGGCCATCCGGATGACGGTGCAGCAGGCGGTTTCCGACCATTCGCCCGGCACGGTGTTGTTCTCACTGATCGTGTTCACCGCCCTCTACGCTGTGCTCGCGGTGGTGTGGTTCTACTTGATCCGCCGATACGTGGTCGCCGGGGTCGAGAAACCGGCATCGGAGAAACCGGAGAGCCGCAACGAGCCGGTCGAACAACTGTCCTTCGCGTACTAGGGAGCCGTCGATGGATCTGCAACTGTTCTGGTTCATTCTGGTCGGCGTCCTGTTCACCGGCTACTTCGTGCTCGAGGGATTCGATTTCGGGGTCGGCATGTTGATGCCGATCCTCGGGCGGGGCTCCGATCCACGGCGCCGCGTGGTGCTCAACACCATCGGGCCCGTCTGGGACGCCAACGAGGTGTGGCTGATCACCGCCGCGGGCGCCATGTTCGCGGCTTTCCCGGAGTGGTACGCGAGCCTGTTCTCGGGCTTCTATCTCGCGCTGCTCGTCCTGCTCGTCGCGCTGATCCTGCGCATCTGCGCGATCGAATACCGCGGCAAGATCAACGACCCGAAATGGCGGGCCTGGTGCGACCGCGGCATCGGCATCGGGTCGTGGGTACCCGCCCTCGCCTGGGGCTGGATTTTCGCCAATATGGTGCGCGGGGTTCCGCTGAACGAAGAACGCCAGGTCGTCGGATCGGTGTGGGATCTGCTCAGCCCCTACGCCCTGCTCGGCGGGTTGACCACGGCCGTCCTCTTCGCGTTGCACGGCGCGATCTTCCTGGCGCTCAAGACCGGCGGCGAGATCCGCGACGACGCACGGCGAATCGCTCGGGCGCTGCTGGTACCGACCACACTGGTGGTCGGCGGATTCGGGCTGTGGACCCAGCTCGCCTACGGCGCCGGCTGGACCTGGGTGCCGCTGGGCGTCGCGGTGCTCGGCCTGCTGCTGGGCGGTGCGGCCACCGTGGCGGGCCGGGACGGCTGGGCCTTCGCGGGCACCGCCGTCACGGTGATCGCGGTGACGGTGCTGATCGTCGGCTCGATGTTTCCGAACGTGCTGCCCTCGACGATCAGCCCGCTGTTCGACCTCAGCATCGACAACGCCTCCTCCTCGCCCTACACCCTGAAGGTGATGAGCTGGGCCGCCGCCTTCGCCGCACCGGTGGTGATCATCTACCAGGGCTGGACGTACTGGGTGTTCCGGCAGCGGATCCGGGTGGAGCACATTCCGCCGCCGGTCGGGCTGCCGCTGCAAGGCAAAGGCTGAGCGCGTGACCCCGGCGGCCGACCCGGGCGCGGTGGCGCGCAAGCCGCGCCGCGGACCGGTCGACCCGCGCCTGTGGCGCTACGCGCGCTCGGCGCGGCCCCACCTGGTGGTCGCGGTCCTGCTCGCGCTGGTGATCACGGCGACGATCGTGGTCATGGCGGTGATGATCGGCCGGGTGCTCGCGGGCGTCATCACCGATCCCGGCAGCCGCTCACTCGGCGCGTGGACAACGGAACTGGTCGTGCTCGCCGTGGCCGTCGCGGTGCGCGGCGCCGCGAGCTGGTGGCAGGCCAGGCTGGCACACCGGGCGGGCAGCGCGGTGGTCGCCGAACTCGAGACCGCCGTCCTGCGGGCCGGGGCCGAGCTGACGCCGAGGGAACTCGACGCGCGGCGTACCGAGATCGCCGTCGTCGTCGGCAACGGTCTCGGCGGCCTGCGCGGGTGGTACACCGGATATCTGCCCGCCCTGCTGCTGGCCTGCCTGGTCCCGCCGATCGTGTTGGTTGTCATCGCCTTCCACGATCCGACCTCGGCGGTGATCGCGGTGATCACCCTCCCGCTGATCCCGATCTTCATGGTGCTCATCGGTCTGCTCACCCAGGGGCGGGCGGAGGCGACGCTCGCCGCGACCACCCGGCTTTCGGATCAGCTCCTCGACCTGTTCGCGGGCATGCCGACACTGCGGGCACTCGGGCGCGAAAACGAGTCGTCGAGCATGGCGGGACAGGTGCGGGCGCTCGGTGACGCGCTGCGCAGGCGGACGATGCAGGCGCTGCGGATGGCCTTCCTGTCCTCGATGGTGCTCGAGGGTCTGGCGACGCTGAGCGTCGCGCTGATCGCCGTGGCCATCGGCTTGCGCCTGGTGTACGGCGAGATGAGCCTGTACGCGGGGCTGGTCGCGTTGATCCTCGCCCCGGAGGTGTACTGGCCGCTGCGCCAGGTGGGGGAGAAGTTCCACGCGGCCCAGGACGGAATGGCGGCGGCCGACAGGGCGTTCGCCGTGCTCGACCGCGCAGACCCGGCCAGCCCGTCGGAGGCGGCCCACGCACCGGCTCCCGGCGCGGCGGGCGCGGTCGTCGAACTGCGCGAGCTGACGGTCGCCGCGCGCGAGGGCAACGCCCCCGATCACCTGACCGCCGAGCTGCGACCCGGCGTGGTGACCGCGCTGACCGGACCGAACGGGTGCGGCAAATCGACCACGCTGCAGGCGATTCTCGGATTGATCGAGCCCGATCGCGGTGCGGTGCTCGTCGACGGACGCGATGTCCGCGACATGGCTCCGGAAAGCTGGTGGGCGCGCATCGCCTGGTTGCCCCAACGGCCGGTGCTGGTGCCGGGCACACTGCGCGAGAACGTCGACCTGCTCAGCGCCGGCGACAGCGGGGGCGCCGCCCTCGACCGGGCAAGCGCGGCAACGGGATTCGACGAGGTGCTCGACGGTCTGCCGCAACGCTGGGAAACCGTCGTCGGCCAGGGCGGCACCGGTCTCTCGCTGGGGCAGCGGCAGCGCCTCGCCCTCACCCGGGTGCTTGCCGCCCACCGGCCGATCCTGCTGCTCGACGAACCGACCGCCCACCTCGACGCGGAGAGCGAGCGGCGCGTTCTGGCTGCGCTGCGCGACATCGCCGCGGCGGGAGCCACCGTGGTGGTCGTCGGTCATCGGCCGACCGTGCTCGCCGCCGCGGACGTGGTGATCGAAGTCGCCGCCGGGCCTGGCGCGGACTGTGTGCGCGCTGATCGCAGCGCGGAGGCGGCGCCGTGATCACGGATCTGCGGGACATGTGGCGGCTGCTCGGGCTGTCCCCGTGGCGGGTCGCGGTGGCGATCGCGTGGGGCGTCCTCGCGCTCGGCAGTGGTTTGGCGTTGGCTGCGCTGGCGGCGTGGTTGATCGCACGGTCCTGGCAGATGCCGCCGGTGCTGCACATCGGCGTCGCGGTGACCGCCGTTCGGGCGCTTGGCATCTCGCGTGGCGTGTGCCGGTATCTGGAGCGGCTGGCCACCCACGACGTGGCGTTGCGGGCGATGACGACGGCGCGCACCGAGGTGTATCGCACCTTCGCCCGGTCCGACATCTGGTGGTGGCGGGAACGACGCGGGACCGAACTCGCGCGCACCGACGACGCCCGCGCGGCCGCACGGAAACTGCGCCGGGGAGACCTGCTGGTGCGCGTGGGCGCCGATATCGACGATCTCGGCGCGGTGGTGGTCCGGGTATTCGTTCCGGTGGCCGTCGCGGTGGTGTTGTCGGTGGCGGCGGTCGGCTTGATCGCCGTCATCTCGGTACCGGCGGCGGTGATTCTCGCTGTGGCCCTTGCCGTCTCGGGCATTCTCGCGCCGTGGCTGTCGGCCGTGGCCGCTCGCGACGAGGAACGCGCGGTGCGCCACGACCGCGCCGAATTCACCGCCGAGGCACTCACCGTGCTCGATCACGCGGCCGAATTGCGGGTGGCGGGTCGCCTGGATGCCGCGCTCACCCACGCCGACGAGACGGCGGGCCGCGCGGTGGTCGCCGAGGACAGCGCGGCCGCGCGCAGCGCCTGGGCCGCGGCGGCGACCCCGCTGTCGATCGGAGTCAGCGCGCTGGGTGCCCTGCTTGTCGGCATCGTCGCCTACGGCGCCACCGGTGGGACGCCCGGCGGGATGAGTCCGATGGCGCTGACCGTCCTCGTGCTCGTCCCGCTGTCGGCCTTCGAGGCCGTCGGCGCGCTCCCGGCCGCCGCGACCACCCTCACCACCTCCCGGGCGGCTCTGCACCGCCTGCGCGCTCTCTCACCCACACCGCTAGGCGCGCCCTCCCCGCGCACGGACGAGCGGACCGCGCGCACGACGGCCCGCGCGGCCCTGCACCGGCTGCGCGCACCGTCCGCCGGCTCGCTCGGCGTCACCGAAGCTGTCATCGACCCGATGCCCGGGCGCATCCCGATGCCGGAGGGGCGCCGGGTTGCCGTCGTCGGACCGAGCGGCGCCGGGAAGACGACCCTGTTGATGGCGTGGGCCGGGCTGTTCGACACACCTTTGGACGGTGTCACGTTCTTCGCCGAGGACGCGCACCTGTTCGACACGTCGATTCTGGAGAACCTGCGGGTCGCGCGCGGCGACCTGACCGAGGAGGAAGCCGAAAGCGCCGTGCGCGCAGTCGGGCTCGGCCCCTGGCTCGACACCCTGCCGGACGGGATCCGCACCGGCCTCACCGCGGGTGCGGCGGCCGTCTCCGGCGGTCAGCGCAGGCGCTTGCTGCTCGCCCGCGCGCTCGTCTCGTCCGCGGGCACACTCCTGCTCGACGAACCGACCGAACATCTCGCCGCCGCCGAGGGCGAGCAGTTGCTGCGCGACCTGCTCGACCGCGACAGCGGCCTGGTCGACCCGGAGCGGTGGGTCGTGGTCGTCACCCATCAGCTCCCCGAAGGCCATCGCGCCGACACCGTGGTCACCGTCGACCCGAACGGCGCCTGCCACGTCGACCGCGAGCCTTCCTGAGCGCGTGCCGAGCGGCCTGCCGCCAATGAATATCCGCAGCTCAGAGCCCCTCGGAAAATCAATTGCCGACCTCGCGACAGCCCGATAGATTCATCGGTACACAAGAGAGGAGGTGGTCTGAAGAATGTATGTTCAACGGATGCGTGAGGTGGCTGCCCGCTAGCAGCACCCCTGCGGGAGATTCCCCAGCGGTGCGCTGAGCGAATCCCAGGCAGACACCCGGCCCCCGAGCCCCCGGACTATCCACCCGGGACCGCCACGTTCCCCGGAACGGACGGTATGGCTCGGGGGTCGCTCCATTTCTGGCGCACAAACGACGAAAGCCCCGCGAAACCGCGGGGCGTCCGATCGGGATCTCAGCCGATGTAGCGCTGCAAGCGCGCCGAGAGGCGGGGGATGAGCGCGCCGTCGGGATCGACTCGTTCTTCCACGTAGGCCAGGTCGCCGCCTTCGACGATGCCGTAGAGGCGTTTCGCGCCGCCGACGACAGCGCCGGACTGGCTGCGGATCACCACGTCGGTGGCCAGTTCCCAGGACGACTGGGTGCGGGCGGTGCCGTAGAACAGTTCGACGATACCGGAGCTGTGGGTGAGCAGCAGTTCGAGCATCTCGGTGTCGGCATCGGTGCCGACTCGCCAGTACCCGCTCTCGCGCAGGTCGGGGCTGTCGTAGCCGCCCTCGGCGTCGAGCTTCCAGGTCTGCGATTCCCAGACCAGGTAGTCGCCACCGTCGTGGGACACGATGATCTGCTGACCGAAGCGGTAGTCGCCGTCGGCGGGGTGGTGGCCTTCGCCCTCGCCGCGCCACACACCGACCAGCGGCAGCAACGCCAGCATGGCGTGGTTCAGATCGGGACCCTCGCGCAGATTCGCGGTGTCCTCGGGAATGGGGAGACCGCCGAGGACCGAAATGTTTCGGACCCCGGTTTCCTTCGCACGCTCGGCGGCGACATTCACCGCCTCGTCGCCACTGCGACGCTGTGCCGAAGCGTCTTGCACGTCACTCGCTCGCTCGGCCGGATCGGAACCTTCGCTCGCGAGCCCGCTCATGACTCGGTGAACAGCCGGTAGAAGACGTACAGGCCGAACCAGCCGATGAGGATCGACACGGCGATGAGGAGAATCTCGAAGAAGAGGACCACGTTTCGGAGTCTAGCGAGTCCGAAACGAAGATACGAAAACGGCCCCGGCAGTTCCCGCACAGGAACTACCAGGGCCGTTGTGAGGTTTCTTACTTGGCGACCGCGACGTCCACTGCGTGGATGCCCGCGCCCTCGGGGCTGATCTCGGCCGAGCCGTTGCCCGACGCCGACAGCGCGCGCAGGGTCCACGAACCCGGCGCGGCGAAGAAGCGGAAATCACCGGTGCCGGAGGCGACGACCTCGGCGGTGAAGTCACCGTTGCCGTCGAGCAGACGCACGAACGCGCCGCCGACCGGCTGACCGTCGGTGCTCAGGACACGGCCGGTGATGACCGTTTCCTTCTCCACATCGACACCGGCCGGGATGGCCTGACCCTGGGTAGGTGCTGCACACATATTGATTACGCTCCCAACTCGATAGGTGCACCGACGAGCGAACCGTATTCGGTCCAGCTGCCGTCGTAGTTCTTGACGTTCTGGTGGCCGAGCAGCTCCTGCAGCACGAACCAGGTGTGCGAGGAACGCTCGCCGATGCGGCAGTAGGCGATGGTCTCCTTCTCGCCGTCCAGGCCCGCATCCTTGTAGAGCTCGGCGAGCTCTTCGTCGGAACGGAAGGTGCCGTCCTCGTTGGCCGCCTTGCTCCACGGCACGTTGATCGCGCCCGGGATATGGCCGGGACGCTGGCTCTGCTCCTGCGGCAGGTGCGCGGGAGCCAGGATCTTGCCGGAGAACTCGTCGGGGCTGCGCACGTCGACCAGGTTCTTGGTGCCGATGGCGGCGATGACCTCGTCGCGGAAGGCGCGGATGCTCAGGTCGGGAGCCGAGGCCTTGTACTGGGTGGCCGGGCGGACGACCGCGTCACGCGAGAGCGGACGACCGTCGAGCTCCCACTTCTTGCGGCCGCCGTCGAGCAGCTTGACGTCGTTGTGGCCGTACAGCTTGAAGTACCAGTAGGCGTAGGCGGCGAACCAGTTGTTGTTGCCGCCGTACAGCACCACGGTGTCGTCGTTGGCGATGCCGCGCGCCGAGAGCAGGTCGGAGAACTGCTCCTGGTTCACGAAGTCGCGACGAACCTGATCCTGCAGGTCGTTCTTCCAGTCCAGGCGAACGGCGCCTTCGATGTGGCCACCCTCGTAGGCGGAGGTGTCCTCGTCGACCTCGACGAAGACGACGCCGGGGGCGTTGAGGTTCTCTTCGGCCCAGTCAACGGAGACCAGGACATCGGAGCGAGCCATGTTGTTCCTTTCAACAGACGTGCAGGGTGGGTCAGTTCGGTGCCGGGGCAGGTGACCGGCGGAAGCGGGCTACCAGGGGATAGATCTGGCAGCCCAGGCAGACCCCGAACGCCGCGTTCAAGAACGCCGCGAACAGGGCGAAGCCGGCGAACACCGCGCCGACGATCGGGGAGCCGAGCGCGAAGCCCAGCAGGGAGACACCGGCGAACACGAAGCCGAGCGCCTGCGCGAAACGCAGCGGCGGCACGGGTTCGGTCTCGGTGGGCGGGCCGAGTCGCGGCGCGAGGAACGCCGCGTAGATCCGGCCGTAAGGGTGCTTGGCGGGACCGGCCGTCGCGCCGATCGCGAACACCACGGCCTGCAGGCCGATCAGGATCGCGGCGGCGACGGGGGAAACGGTCGCGACCAGCAGCACCGCGACGAGCACCCCGGTCGTCACCCAGGCCACGAAACGCGGCCCGCGGACATCGACGCGAGGTGGGGAATCAGAAAACGAGGTCATGGTGCGAACTCCTGCGCTGAGACGATTCAGTGGGATCTGCCAGTTCGCCGGGGGATCGAAACGATCACTCGCGCGGCGAACAGAGGTCGGCGTCAGGAATCTCGGGAGAGAAGCCGACCGGTCAGCGGCACAGGCAGCAACAACCACCGAGGCGACACAGGTCAACTGTGCGGCGTCGGGTGAGCATCAGCTCGTGGTCGGTTTGCACGATGAAGAGTTTACCCGGTCTTCCCGGGAAATGGGCAGGCCCCCCTCGAAACCGGGGACAACGTCACACTGTGAGCGGCTCGAGGGCGGTGCGCAGGTCGCCCGCCTTCGGTACGCCGGAGATGCGGAAACGCTCCTTGCCCTCGGCGTCGAAGACGAAGGTCGTCGGCAGGGAGAGCACGTTGAGTTCGCGGGCCAGCGCGGGTTCGGCGTCGATGTCGATCTCGATGTCGCGCGGTGCGTTCGGCGAATCGGCCAGTTCCGCGGTGACGCCCGCGACGACCCGGCGCACGGCGTCGCACGGCCCGCACCAGTCGGCCGAGAAGTGCAGCACCGCGGGCACCGAACCGGACACACCGGCCGCGTCGAGCAGGCGGGCGCGCTGTTCGGTGTCGGGGTCGAGGGTGGCGGGCCGGACCCGGCCCTGGTTGCGGCGCAGCAGCAGGCCGACCGCGACGGCGGCCAGCACGACGGCGGCGAGTACGGCGAGTTCGATCATGGTTGCTGCAATCGGTCCAGGTCGATGGTGACGTTGCGGCCGACGCCCTCGACGACGATGTGCCCACCCAGCGCCTCGACCTCGGTGGGCCGGACCCCGAACGGCAACTCCTTGGTATCGATCGTACGGCTGAAGCGCTCGAGCACCGCGCCGCGATCGGCCTCGAGGATCTCCGATTCGCTGGTCTTGGCGGTGTCGGCCGGGCCGCTGTTCTTGTCGTGATAGAAGCCGGTGGCCTGGATGCGGACCAGGTCGCCGTCGAGCAGCAGGTCGGCCTGGATCTGCACCGGCACGCGCTTGGCCGAACTCGACGGGGTGACACCCGCGCCGAGGATGCGCCCGTTGGGCGCGGTGGGCAGCGTGCCGGTGAGCACGAGCGCGCCGCCGGTGGTCATGCCGGAACCGCCCGAACCGCCCGTGCCGTCGGACTTGTCGGCCGGCCGGGTGTGGACCTGCAGGTCGGGGATGCCGAAGAGCCTGCCGAGCTCGGTGGGTTCGATGCGCATGCGGGCGTCGACCCGGTCGACCTGCACCGAGCGCGCCGCACCGTCGAGCAGCTCACCAGCCGGTGCGTGCAGACCGTTCAGCGTGGCCTCGATGCCGATCTCGCCGGGGATGTCCGGGCGCATGCTTCGGGCCCGGATCGCCACGTTGTCGTAGCGCCCGGCCAGGGCCTGGGCGGTGAAGGGGAAACCGTGGAAGGTCACTTCGGGATCGGCCGACAGGTCGGCGCCCGCCCGCAGCTGCCGCGACACGTGGTACTCGGTGTAGGCGGCGGCGCCGAAATCGATCACCACCGCCAACCCGGCCAGGCACAGCAGCCCGATGATCAGCTTGCGCATGAGGTGAGAGTAGCGCCCACGCACGTGGGTGCCGGGTGCCCGGGTATCGGCCGAACACTCGTAAGTGTGCCCGTGTTGCGAGGTCATGGCCTGTGACGCGCTAATGTTGCACCGACTAACCCTGTGTTTCGGCGACGTAGCTGTGCGGCTGCTCTCGTCGCGCAGACACGAGATAGGAGGAGAGCCCGGTGGAGCTGCTCCTACTGACTTCCGACCCCAACCCGGATGCGGTGCTGCCCTCGTTGACGCTGCTGGCGCACAACGTCCGCCCCGCACCGACCGAGGTGTCGTCCCTGCTGGAGGCCGGTAGCGCCGACGTCGCGCTGGTCGACGCCCGGACCGACCTGGCCGCCGCGCGCGGGCTGTGCAGGCTGCTCGGCAGCACCGGTTCGTCGGTGCCCGTAGTCGCCGTGCTCACCGAGGGCGGACTCGTCGCGGTGAACGCCGACTGGGGCCTCGACGACATCCTGCTGCCCGGCACCGGCCCCGCCGAACTCGACGCGCGCCTGCGCCTGCTCGTCGGCCGCAACGGCGGCGTGGCCAGCCCCGAGAACACGGGCAAGATCACCCTCGGTGAACTGGTGATCGACGAGGGCACCTACACCGCCCGTCTGCGCGGCCGCCCGCTCGACCTCACCTACAAGGAATTCGAGCTGCTCAAGTACCTCGCCCAGCACGCAGGCCGGGTCTTCACCCGCGCCCAACTGCTGCAAGAGGTGTGGGGCTACGACTTCTTCGGCGGCACCCGAACCGTCGACGTGCACGTCCGCCGCCTGCGCGCCAAACTCGGCAGCGAATACGAATCCCTCATCGGCACCGTCCGCAATGTCGGCTACAAGGCCGTCCGCCCCGCCCGCTCGACCGCCGCCAAGGGCGAACCACCCGCCTTCACCGACGAAGACGTCGACGGCGAGGACCTGACACCGGTCAACGGCAGCACGCAGTAACCTCGGTTCGATCGTGTCGGCGATCGCCCGCGAGGAGGAGGCCCCCATGCCCGAGACAGCAACCTTGACGTGGACCGAACGGGTCGACCCGACCACCGCCGATCACATCCGCTCCCTGCTCGACCGCGCGAAGTCCGCCGACGGCGTAGCCCCCGTCTCCGAGCAAGCGGTCCTGTCGCTCACCGAAACCGATCCCGGCACAAGGCATCTGCTCGCCGAACGAAACGGTGAACTCGTCGGGTACGCGAATCTCGTTGCGGCACATGGTGAACACCCCGCAATGGCCGAAGTGGCCGTCGACCCCGACGTGCGTCGCAACGGCATCGGCACCGATCTCGTCCGCACGGCTCTCTCCGAAGGCGGCACGGGCGCCCGCGTCTGGGCACACGGCGATCTGCCCGCCGCCAAAGCCCTCGCCGCGGCCCTGAAACTGACGACAGCACGCGAACTCTGGCAGATGCGCCGCAGCCTGGCAACCCCTGAGCTACCGCCACTCGAGGTCCCCGAAGGCCTCGTCCTGCGCACCTACGAAGGCCCCGCCGACGACGCCGAACTGTTGCGGGTCAACAACGCCGCCTTCGCCTGGCACCCCGAACAGGGCGGCTGGACCGAGCGCGACATCGCCGCCCGCCGCGCCGAATCCTGGTTCGATCCGGCCGGGCTCTTCCTGGCCTTCGACGCCGCCGATCCGGACCGTCTGCTCGGGTTCCACTGGACCAAGGCGCACCCCGACGCCGCCCCGGCGGGCGAGGTCTACGTCGTCGGCATCGACCCCGCCGCGCAGGGCCGTGGCCTGGGCCGACTGCTCACCCTGGCCGGACTGCACCACCTGCGCGACACCGGCCTGACCGAGGTGCTGCTCTACACCGAGGCCGACAACCACGCCGCCGTGCGGACCTACACCAAACTGGGCTTCGCACCCGCCCATATCGACGTCGCCTACGCGCTGAGCTGACCGGCTGCGAGACAGCTCACAGTTCCTCGGCAACCCTGAATATTGTGAGGATGACCGGGTACCGACGAGTAAAACTGGGGCAAACATCACACGCTCGGTCTAATCGCGCCGGGCTGTTCATTCTCCGTTAACCCACCTCGGGCCAACTGTCAACCGGGCGAACCTACGTTACTTCTGGGCGGCACAGTCGTCGCCTGGTGCTCGCGTTCCCCCGCGATCCGCACCACCCAACTCGCCCGGGCCGGTGAGGGACCGAGCGAGTTCGTCAGCAATGTCGGAGGAAAAGTGAACTTCAAGCGCACCAGCGCCCTGGTCGGCGTCTTCGCCGCGGGTGCCATGTCTCTGGCCGCCTGTGGCAGCGACGACAACACCGGTGGCGACACCAGCAACAACGCCAACACCAGTGTCGAGTGCGGCGGCAAGAAGGCGCTCAAGGCGTCCGGTGCCTCGTCGCAGAAGAACGCGATGGAGCGCTTCGTCGCCGCCTACGAGACCAACTGCGACGGCTACACCCTGAACTACACCTCCAGCGGCTCCGGCGCGGGCGTCAACGAGTTCATCGGCGGCCAGACCGACTTCGGTGGCTCCGACTCCCCGCTGAGCTCCAAGAAGGACGAGCCTGCCAAGGCCCAGGAGCGTTGCGCCAGCCCGGCGTGGAACCTGCCGACCGTCTTCGGCCCGATCGCCATCACCTACAACGTCGACGGCGTCACCGACCTCGTGCTCGACGGCCCGACCGCCGCCAAGGTGTTCAACGGCGCCATCACCACCTGGGATGCCCCCGAGATCAAGGCGCTCAACCCGAACGCCAAGCTGCCCTCGGAGAAGATCGCCGTGATCTTCCGCTCCGACGAGTCGGGCACCACCGACAACTTCCAGCTCTACCTCGACGCCGCGTCCGACGGTGCCTGGGGCAAGGGCGGCGGCAAGTCGTTCAACGGCGGTGTCGGCGAGGGTGCCAAGGGCAACGAGGGCACCTCGGCCGCCATCAAGAACACCAAGAACTCGATCACCTACAACGAGTGGTCCTTCGCCAAGGCGCAGAGCCTGTCGATCGCCCAGATCATCACCTCGGCGAGCAAGGACCCGGTCGCGCTGTCGGCCGAGTCGGCGGGCAAGTCCATCGACGGCGTGAAGATCAAGGGCGAGGGCAACGACCTGGTGCTCGACACCAGCTCGTTCTACAAGCCCACCGCCGCGGGCGCGTACCCGATCATGATGGCCACCTACGAGATCGTGTGCTCCAAGTACGCCGACGCCGAGACCAGCAAGGCCGTCAAGGCGTTCCTGACCTCGGTCGTCACCAACGGCCAGAACGGTCTGTCCGATGCCGGCTACGTGCCGCTGCCGGATGCCTTCAAGACCAAGCTGACCACCGCGATCAACGCCATCTCCTGATCGCTGCGTAGGCCATGACCATGCACCCTGAGGTGACCGCACCGGGCTCGTCGGATTCGACGGGCCCGCGGGCGGCCGGAGATACTTCGCATATGCCGACCGAACCGAAATTCGACAAGGCCCCGGAGAAGGGTCGTTCCGGGCGCCTGAACGCCGAGACGATCTTTCGGTGGCTGGCCACCGCGGCGGGCGCGACCATTGTCGCGGCCATCGCGTTGATCGCGTTGTTCCTGCTGATCCGCGCGGTCCCCTCGCTCATGGCCGACAACGCCAACTTCTTCACCAGCACGGAATTCTCCACCGGTGACGCGAACAACCTGCGCTTCGGCATCCGTGACCTGTTCATGGTCACGGTGCTGAGCTCGGTGTTCGCGCTCATCGTCGCGGTGCCGATCGGCGTCGGCATCGCGCTGTTCCTCACCCAGTACGCGCCGTCGCGGTTGGGCAAGCCGTTCACCATGCTGATCGACCTGCTCGCCGCGGTGCCGTCCATCGTGTTCGGTCTGTGGGGCTTCCTCGTGCTCGCCCCGCAGATCGCGCCGGTGCAGGAGTTCCTCAACTCCAACCTCGGCTGGTTCTTCCTGTTCTCCGACGGCAACGTCTCGATCGCCGGTGGCGGCACCATCTTCACCGCCGGTGTCGTGCTCGCCGTGATGATCCTGCCGATCATCACCTCGGTGGCCCGCGAGGTGTTCGCGCTCACCCCGCGTGCCCACATCGAGGCCGCCCAGGCGCTCGGCGCCACGAAGTGGGAAGTCGTGCGGATGACGGTGCTGCCCTACGGCCGCAGCGGTGTGATCGCCGGTTCCATGCTCGGTCTCGGCCGCGCGCTCGGTGAGACCATCGCCGTGCTCGTCGTGCTCCGTACCGCGAGCAACGCGGGCACCTGGTCGCTGTTCGACGGTGGTTACACCTTCGCCTCCAAGATCGCCTCGGCCGCCTCGGAATTCAGTTCCCCGCTGCCGACCGGCGCTTACATCGCCGCCGGCTTCGTCCTCTTCGCGCTGACCTTCGTCGTCAACGCACTGGCCCGCCTGGCCTCCGGTGGAAAGGTGAACGGCTGATGACCACCACATCGACCCTCGACAAGCCGGTCAAGGCGCCGACGTTCCGCCACGTCTCCAACGGCAGGCGGATCAAGAACAACATCGCCACCGGTCTGGTCACCCTCTGCTTCGTGATCGCGCTGATCCCGCTGGTGTGGGTGCTCGGCCTGGTCCTGGTGAAGGGCATCGGCTCGATCGTCACCGCCGACTGGTGGTTCAACTCGCAGAAGGGCATCCTGCCGGACCAGTCCGGCGGCGGTGTGTACCACGCGATCTACGGCACGATCGTGCAGGCGCTGATCGCGACCGTCATCGCGGTGCCGCTCGGCGTGATGGCCGCTGTGTACCTGGTGGAATACGGTCGTGGCAAGCTGGCCAAGGTCACCACCTTCATGGTCGACATCCTCGCCGGTGTGCCCTCGATCGTCGCGGCGCTGTTCATCTTCGCGCTGTGGATCGCCACGCTCGGCATGCCGCAGAGTTCGTTCGCGGTGTCGCTGGCACTGGTGCTGCTGATGCTTCCGGTGGTGGTGCGCAACACCGAGGAGATGCTGAAGCTGGTGCCCGACGAGCTGCGCGAGGCCTCCTACGCGCTCGGCGTGCCCAAGTGGAAGACCATCCTGCGCATCGTCATCCCCACCGCCGCGCCGGGCATGATCTCGGGCATCCTGCTCGCCCTTGCCCGCGTGATGGGTGAGACCGCGCCCGTGCTGGTGCTGGTCGGTTACTCGAAGTCGATCAACCAGAACATCTTCGACGGCAACATGGCCTCGCTGCCGCTGCTGATCTACCAGGAGCTGGCCAACCCGGAGCCGGCCGGTCGCGCGCGTGTCTGGGGTGCGGCGCTCACGCTGATCCTGCTCATCGCGCTGCTGTACCTGGCTGCCGCCGCGGTCAACAAGCTGCTCACCCGGAACCGATAGAAGCGAACGGAAACTCCCATGGCCAAGCGGATCGACGTCAAAGATCTCAACATCTACTACGGCAGCTTCCACGCCGTGTCGAACGTGGACCTGACCGTGCTGCCGCGCAGCGTCACCGCCTTCATCGGTCCCTCCGGTTGTGGCAAGTCCACCGTGCTGCGCTCGCTCAACCGCATGCACGAGGTGACCCCGAACGCCCGCGTCGAAGGTGCCGTGCTGCTCGACGGCGAGGACATCTACGGTTCGGCGATCGACCCGGTGGGTGTGCGCCGCACCATCGGCATGGTGTTCCAGCGCCCGAACCCGTTCCCCACCATGTCGATTCGCGACAACGTGGTGGCCGGGCTGAAGCTGCAGGGTGTGCGCAACAAGAAGGAACTCGACGAGGTCGCCGAGCGCTCGCTGCGCGGTGCGAACCTGTGGAACGAGGTCAAGGACCGCCTCGACAAGCCCGGTGGTGGTCTGTCGGGTGGTCAGCAGCAGCGTCTGTGCATCGCCCGCGCCATCGCGGTCTCGCCCGACGTGCTGCTGATGGACGAGCCCTGCTCGGCCCTCGACCCCATCTCCACCCTCGCGATCGAGGACCTGATCACCGAACTCAAGAAGGAGTTCACGATCGTCATCGTCACGCACAACATGCAGCAGGCCGCCCGCGTGAGCGACCAGACCGGTTTCTTCAACCTCGAGGCCCAGGGCAAGCCCGGCAAGCTCATCGAGATCGACGACACCGAGAAGATCTTCTCCAACCCCACCCAGCGCGCCACCGAGGACTACATCTCGGGCCGTTTCGGATAAGGGATCCGACGAGAAAGCCCCCGCACTCCTTCGGGAGGGCGGGGGCTTTCTCGTTGTACTGCTTCAGCTTTCGATTTCGCCGTCCGGGAGCACACCGGTGACCAGGAAGATCACGCGGCGGCCGATCTCGACGGCGTGGTCGGCGAAGCGCTCGTAGTAGCGGCCCAGGAGGGTGACGTCGACGGCGGCGGCGACGCCGTACTTCCACTCCCGGTCCATCAGCAGGGTGAACAGGTGGCGGTGGAGGTCGTCCATCGCCTCGTCGTCCTGGTTGAGCTGGGCGGCGCGCTCGGGATCGCGGGTCTCGAGCACCTCCTTGGCGCCGGCGCCCATGTTCACCGCGATGCGGCCCATCTCGGCGAAGTAGCCGTTCACCGATTCGGGCAGGGCGTGGTTGGGGTGGCGGCGGCGGGTCACCTTGGCGACGTGCAGGGCCAGCGCGCCCATGCGGTTCACATCGCCGACGATCTGGATGGCACTGACCACCTGACGCAGGTCGCCCGCGACGGGGGCCTGCAGCGCGAGGAGCGCGAACGCCTTCTCCTCGGCCTCGGCGATCATCACCGAGATCCGATCCTGCTCACCGATGACCTGCTCGGCCAGCGCGAGGTCGGCCTGCAGCAGCGACTGGGTGGCTTGCTCCATGGCCTGGCCGGCGAGACCGGCCATTTCGCCGAGCAGATTGGCGAGCTCGGCCATTTGCTCGTTGTAGATGACACGCATAATGGCTGACCCTAGTGGGTACCGGTACCCCTGTCACCCAACACCGGGTTAATGCCGTGTGGCACAGTCGTGCCAGCTCAGCGCACGTCGTGAATCGGGCAGCTCAGTCGCAGCTGGTGTCGGCGGCGTTCATGTGCTCGAGATCCGACGGCAGACGCACCGGCGCGGCCGAGACCGGCTCGCCGAGCGACACCGCGGGCAGCTCGGCGCCGACCGTCGTCGGGGTACGCACCTGGCCCGTGTAGTCCGAGCCGACGACCACCTCGATGATGCCGCTGAGGTCGTCGTCGCGTTGCAGGACGGCACCGGGGATGGCACTGGCCACGGTCGCGGCGGCCGCCTCGTTGCCCTCGGCGTAGCGCACCTCGGTGGTGTCGGTGTACTCGGTGGCATTGGCGACGTTGTAGATGCCGAAACCGAAGTTCGACAGCTTGTTGGCCGCCTGCCGAGCCATGCCCGCGGTCTGGGTGCCGTTGGTCACCAGCAGCGACACCGACGCCGGGCTCACCGCGTACATCTTGGGCGCCTGGGTGGGGGCCGCGGGTGTGCTGGGGTTGGTGATCGGCGGGGCGGTCTGCTCGCCGGGCAGCGGCTGGTCGTCGATGATCGCGCGGAAGATCGCCTTGATGTCGGCTTCGCGCGGAATCTCGTTGCCGTAGGACGTGGTTCCCGCGGTCGGGGCGGTGATGAAGGTGACCGCGCCCGCGTTGACCTTCTGCAGCGACCGGCCGAGCAGGATCAGGTCCTTGGTCTCGACACCGTCGACGAAGGTGTGCTGACGGAACGCCTCGACGAAACCCTGCAGCTTGGCCGGGTCGAGCAGCACCTGACCCGACAGCGCGCCGCGCAGCAGCGCCGCGAGGAAGGTCTGCTGCCGGTGGATGCGGTCGTAGTCGCTGCGCTCCTCGCCGACCACGTGCCGGGCCCGCACATAGTTGAGGGCCGTCTCGCCGTTCACGCGCTGCTTGCCCGAGCTCTCGAGCACGGTGCCGAGCACACCGTCGATGATCGGCTTGGTCGAGCACACCTCCACGCCACCGATCTGGTCGACCATCGCCTCGAACCCGGCGAAGTCGATGCCGATGAAGTGGCCGATGCTCAGACCCGACATCTTGCGCACCACGTCGGTCAAGCAGCGCGGGCCACCGAGTGCGTAGACGGCGTTGAGCTTGTCGCCCATGGCCGACGGGAACTTCTGGTCGGTGTACTTGCCCTTGTCGTTGTCCCAGCCCGCGCACTGCGGCCGGGTGACGTCGAGGTCGCGCGGGAAGGAGACGACCACCACGCGGGAGCGGTCCTTGGGGATGTGCACGAGCATCGCGGTGTCGGCGCGCGCGCCTTCGGCGTCGACGGTGGAGCCCGCGCCCATGTCGGCGTTCAGGCCCGCGCGGGTGTCGGTGCCGACGATGAGGTAGTTCTCGTCGCCGAGCTGCATGTCACCGTCGAGCACGTCCTCGGTGGCACCGTCGAGGGCCGACACCTGGGTGAAGCCGTTGTTGGTGGCCCGCAGGTAACTCCAGCCACCGCCGGTGACCACCAGCGCCAGCACGGCGAAGAAGGTGACCGCGACCCGTCCCGCGAGGCGTGCCTGTTTCGCGCGGCGCCGTTCGGGTGTCCGGGCGGCGGCGGTCTTGGTTTCGACCCGCTTGGGCTCGACGCGCTTCGGCGGGGCCGCCGGGGTCTCGGTGACGGCGGGCAGGATATCGGTGACCTGCTCGTCGACCCGACGAGCGGGCGGTGCCGTGCGGACCGTCTTGCCCTTCGCCGGGGCGGTCTTGCCCTGGGCGGCGGTCTTGCCCGGCGTGGGAAAAGTCTTGCCCTGCGCGGGGATCGCGGTCGTCGCGATGCGGTCGGCGGGGGAGTCGACGCGATGCGGTGCGGCGGGGGCGTCGCCGGGCGAACCGTCGGCGCGTGCGGCGATATCGGGGCGGGGGGTCGGGCGGGGTGCCTGGTCGCGGGCGCGGCGGCCGGCGCGGGAAGTACCCGATGGATCGGCGGGGGCGCGGCGGCTGCGTTTGGTTCGTTCGCTGTCGACCCGGTCGACGAGGTCCTGGACGGTGAGCGGGGCCGCGTCGGGATCGGCGTCGGCGTGCCGTGATCGGCGGGAACCGCTGTCTTTCTGTGCTGGCGGTTCGGCAGCCGGATAGCGCTCCCACGGGGCGCGACCTCCGGGCCGGGGCGTACGCCCGCGCCGATCGTCACCCACCAGCGAACCTCACTTCTCTATCTGCCGCATACGCGTCATCGTTCGGCTGCTCGGTCGAACCGGAGCCGAACGATGTCCGCAATGATAACGATTCCGCCACGAGTAGCCACTCCAGTGCACAACAGATTCGCACGGAATCCGGTTGCGACGCGCTGACCAGCGCCGAAGCTTTACCCCCCGCTGTGCATCACATCGGCGGCGGTGGGCACGGTGTCGTCCTCGGGGTCGTCGAGCCACCCGTCGGGCAGCACGACCTTGGTCTGCGGCGAGCCCTGACGACCGCGGGGGCCGAGGGCGTCGGTGGGGAAGGGCACGTCCGGATCGAGCTGCGCGACGAGGTCCTCGATCTGGCTCAGCGCCGACACGGTGGCGAAGCTGCGGCGCAGCTGCGAGCCGACCGGGAAGCCCATCAGGTACCAGGCCATGTGCTTGCGGATATCGCGCATCGCCTTGTCCTCGCCGTCGTGTTCGGCGAGCAGGGTGGCGTGGCGGATCAGGATCTCGCCGACGCGGCCCAGCGTCGGGCCCTCGGGGACCGGTTCGCCGCGCAGGGCGGCACTGAGCTCGGCGAACAGCCACGGCCTGCCGAGGCACCCACGGCCGACGACCACGCCGTCGCACCCGGTCTCGTTCATCATGCGCAGCGCGTCGTCGGCGGTGAAGATGTCGCCGTTGCCGAGCACGGGAATGGTGGTGACGGCTTCCTTGAGCCGGGCGATGGCCGACCAGTCGGCCGTGCCGGAGTACAGCTGCGATGCGGTGCGCGCGTGCAGTGCGACGGCGGCGGCGCCCTCGGCCTCGGCGATGCGGCCGGTGTCGAGGTAGGTGTGGTGCTCGTCGTCGATGCCGATGCGGAACTTGAACGTCACCGGCACGCCCGCCGGTTCGGCGGCCTTCACCATCTCCTTGACGATATTGGCGAACAGCCTGCGCTTGTAGGGCAGCGCGGAACCGCCGCCGAGCCGGGTGACCTTGCGCACCGGGCAGCCGAGATTCAGGTCGATGTGGTCGGCCCAGCCCTCACCGACGACGATGCGAACGGCCTCGCCGAGCGTTTTCGGGTCGACACCGTAGAGCTGCATCGAGCGCGGATGCTCGTCGGCGTCGAACGACATCATGTGCAGCGTCTTCTCGTTGCGCTCGACCACCGCGCGGGCGGTGATCATCTCGCACACGTAGATGGCGGTCTTGCTGCCGAATTCGCGGCACAGCTTGCGGAAGGCCAGGTTGGTGATGCCCGCCATGGGTGCGAGCACGACGGGCGGATCGACCGGGTAGGGCCCGATCCGCAGCGTGGTCGGTGCCTGGGGCATCGTGATAGTCACGTCTGCCATTCTCGCATCCACCCGGATGTGATCGATCTCGCGTACCGGCGACTTCGGCCGGGTCACGGCCCGATCGGGACGCACGCGACAGCATTTATGTGGTACTCGACGTTCGGGATATGTCCGTCGGCTCAGTAGCCTGAGCTTGCCGCTTCCGGCGGCGCGCTGTCCCCACATCATCGGAGAAGACCCCCATGGCCGAAGACGCCACGACCACCACCCCCGCCGCGCCCGGTAAGGCGACCGTGGCGATCAGTGTCTCGTCGCTTGTCGGCGGTGCCGCCATCGCCGTGCTCGCCGTCGCCGCCGTCGTGCTCGGCATGCTGTACGGCTCGGCGCGCTCGGATGTCTCGGACCTGCGTGCCGAGGCCGCCGACGACGCGAAGGCCGAACAGATCGCCCTCGACTACTCCGTCGGCTCGGCGACCCTGAACTACCAGGACGTCGACGCCTGGGTGGCCAAGCTCAAGGCGGGCACGTCCACCGAGCTCGCGGGCAAGTTCGACGTCACCGGCGACAAGCTGGAAGACATCGTCGTCCCGCTGCGCTGGGCCTCCACCGCCACCCCGATCACCGCGAAGGTGCTCGAGCGCGAGGGCCAGGTGTACAAGGTCGCCGCGTTCGTCGACGTGAGCACCACCAACGCGCAGAACCCCGACGGCCTGCGCAACACCGTCACCTACAACATCACCGTCGATGCCGGGCAGGACTGGAAGATCACCGATGTCGGCAGCGCCGACGGTGCCCTGCCGATGAAGTAACCGGCTGTACGAAAAAGCGCCGCCCACCGGAATCCCGGCGGCGGCGCTTTTTCGTGAGTTCTAGACGCTGGCCATCTCGCGCTTCTTGGCTTCGCGAGCGAGCATGCGGTCGCGCTGCTCCTCGAACTTGACGACGTCCTGGCTCAGCTTCTCCAGGAAGTCGCCGAGGCGCTCGCGGGTGGCCTCGCCACGGGCGGTGAAGTCGGTGCGCTCGAAGATGTTCCACTTCTTGAGCACCGGCTGCACGACCTCTTCGAGGTGCTGACGCAGGTCGTAGATGCCGTGCTTGGCCATCAGCACACCGTTGCGCCGGAAGTTGGGCATCCCGGCGCCGGGCATCTGGAAGTTCTCCACGATCAGCGAGATCGCCTCGATCGCCTGGTCGGGCGACAGGTCGAGCGCCGCGCCGCAGAGGTTGCGGTAGAAGATCATGTGCAGGTTCTCGTCGGCGGCGACGCGCTGCAGCATGCGGTCCGCGATCGGGTCGTCGCACACCTTGCCGGTGTTGCGGTGACTCACGCGGGTGGCCAGTTCCTGGAAGGTCACGTAGGCGACCGAGTGCAGGAAGCCGGCGTCCACCTCGGTGGGGGAGGCGAACCCGTTGGTCATGTGGATCATGCGGGCGTTCTCGAGGGCCACCGGATCCACGCCACGGGTGACCACCAGGTAGTCACGCATCACGATGCCGTGGCGGTTCTCCTCGGCGGTCCAGCGACCGACCCAGGTGCCCCAGGCGCCGTCCTGGGAGAAGTTCTCGGCGATCTCACGGTGGTAGGACGGCAGGTTGTCCTCGGTGAGCAGGTTGGTGATCATGGCGGCCTTGGCCACCTCGCTGAGCTTGGACTGCTCAGGATCCCAGTCGATGCCGCCCATGGCGGCGAAGTTGCGGCCCTCGTCCCACGGGACGTAGTCGTGCGGATGCCATTCCTTGGCCAGCGACAGGTGCCGGTTGACGTTTTCCTCGGCAACCGGCTCCAACTCCGTGAGCAGTTCGAGTTGAGTCAGATCCCTTGCCATGTAAAAACCCTTCGCTGTCGTGCTTGCGGTCGAACGTCGCGATGCGGCCATACCTTACGGCACCGTAGGTGTGATGCGAAACGCAACTGAGCGTAAAGCCGATGAAGTTGAACAACGCCACAACATCGGCAGCTGCCGGTAGGACGTACTGACGAGTCTAGGTCTTCGGTCCGCAGCGTAGGGACTATCGCTGTAGTGGCGGCGGCGTTAGCGCCTACCGGGTGAACACTCGGTGTCGCGGCGGCGGGAAGTGCTGTCGGCGAGGTCGTTCGCCTGTTCAGGGGCCATGACGGCCGGCTCTTCCGGCGCGGCCGGGAAGTGCCACGTGACAGTGGTCACGGTGAAGTGATGGTGCCCCCTGTAGGACTCGAACCTACGACCTAGTGATTAAAAGTCACCAGCTCTACCAACTGAGCTAAAGGGGCGCGCAGCGGAGTCTAACCGACACCGCGCCGCGACGCCGAATAGTGTCCCCCATCAGCCGGGCTTCCGGCGCACATGGTCCGGTCGGCCCCGGTAACGGCGGCGCGCCCCGGCGCGATGCCCGGCTGACGGGCTGGAGCACATCGCCGTTCCCACTTCCCGTCGCGACGTGTCATCGAATAGTGTTGTGGGTCAACAGCTTTCGAACAACAGGAGTGTGTGGGTGATACCGGGGTCCGCGAGTGCGCCGCAGGGGGGCGCTGGACAGGCCAACAATGCTGTGCGAGTGCGGTTTTCGCATTCGGCGCCACGGCTCACGGTTGCGCCCGGTTTGCCTGTCCGGAAAAACGGACCGGGTGTCCCATTCGCATGTTGCCGTTCGGGGAATGCGGGTACGGTGATTACCTGGTGAATTTCGAAACAATCACCGGGGCCGCACTTTCCGGCGCCCGGTGGTGGGTGCGGTGTCGCGGAATTCATCGGGGGTTCGATGTGCCGGGGTGAACGCGAAGGCGCGCGAACTCCTCGCAAAGGGGCAGTCGCTACCGCAGGAGGAGGCGGTTCTCACAGGTATTGAGCCCGAGTGTGCACCCCCTGTGGCGCACCCGGGCCGGCGAACTATACCAGCCGGAGGGGTACCGGCATTCGGCGAGTTTACATACCAAAAGTATGAAAAATAACCACAATTCGCGCCGCGGGTCTGTCATTGATCGGCGGCGACGAGAAGGTTCGGAGGCGTTTCGAGCATGGCACGGCAGCAAGAGCGGGCGCGCCGCACACGCGCCGCGATAATCAAGTCAGCGGCCGTCGAGTTCGGGAAGAGCGGGTATGCCGCGGCATCGCTCAACCGCATTCTGGAAGGTTCGCGCGCGACAAAGGGCGCGATGTACTTCCACTTCGACTCCAAGGAAGACCTCGCACGCGCGGTGCTCGACACCGCGGTCGAGCGGTACCGGCTGTGCGCGGAGCGCTGGCTGGCCCGCACCGACCTCGGCCCGCTCGACGTGCTGCACGGCATGGTCGACGAGGTCGCGTTGCGGCTCGAGCACGACACCATCGTGCAGGCCGAGTACCGCCTGGTGATCGAACCCGACTTCCATCGCGACGCGGGCAACGGCGGTGGCCGCATCCTCGGCCGGGCCACCCGGGTGCTCGCGGTGCGCGCGATCGACGACGGTCAGCTGCGCGCCGACGCCGACCCCGACCGGTTCACCAGAACCCTCGCCGCGGCGCTCGCGGGCCAGCGGTATCTCGTCGACCCGATCGGCACCGGTTCGGCCGCCGATCTGCGTGCCCGCTTCGCCGAGGTGCTCGAGGTGATCGTCGAGGCCATGGCGACGCCGCTGTGGATACAGCACTTCCGCACCGACGGCTGGCGCGCCCAAGCCCGCCTCGACGACCTCGGTTTGGGCGCCTGACCAGGCGATTTGGAAGAGTGCACCGAGGTGTCATAAGCTATGCGAGCTCCCAACGGAAACGTTGAAGCCGCCCCGGAGAGATTCGGAACGAGCCCCCTTCGTCTAGCGGCCTAGGACGCCGCCCTTTCAAGGCGGTAGCGCGGGTTCGAATCCCGTAGGGGGTACAGTCTTCGGACTGTAGTGTAGGAAAAGCAAGGCCCTGTGGCGCAGTTGGTTAGCGCGCCGCCCTGTCACGGCGGAGGTCGCGGGTTCGAGTCCCGTCAGGGT
>NZ_JBPXLK010000014.1:0-151074 GCF_051843015.1 Nocardia sp. JW2 | reverse complement strand
AAGGGTGCGACGAAGGAGTGCCCGTAGGGAGGGAAGAGGCGGCGCTTAGCGCCGAGACCCGCGGCGCCAGCCGCCAATAACACAGGAGATTTTGTGGAGATTTCTGGTTCCGCCGCAATCGTCACCGGAGGCGCGTCCGGTCTCGGCGCCGCTACCGCCAAGCGCCTGGCCGAGGCGGGTGCGACCGTGTTCGGTCTCGACATCCCGCAGTCCATCGAGCGCGCGGGCGACAGCGTGCCCGACGGTGTCACCCTGATCGCCGCCGACGTGACGAGCAACGACGAGGTCGCCGCTGCCGTCGCCCAGGTGACCGAGGGCCCGGCGCCGCTGCGCATCGTGGTGAACTGTGCCGGTGTCGGCTGGGCGGGTCGCATCCTGTCCAAGAACGGCCCGCACGATCTCGAGCTGTTCCGCACCGTCATCACCGTGAACCTGCTCGGCACCTTCAATGTGATGCGGCTGGCGGCCGACGCCATCGCCAAGACCGAGCCGGTGGACGAGTACGGTCAGCGCGGCGTGGTCGTGAACACCGCGTCGGTGGCGGCGTTCGAGGGCCAGATCGGTCAGATCGCGTACTCGGCGTCCAAGGGTGGCGTGCACGGCATGACCGTGCCCGCCGCGCGTGACCTGGCCCAGTTCGGTATCCGGGTGAACACCATCGCCCCCGGCATCATCGATACCCCGATGCTCGCCGGCGTCACCGAGGACTACCGCAAGAACCTCGAGGCGGGCGTTCCGTTCCCGTCGCGGCTGGGCCGCCCCGACGAGTACGCCCAGCTGGTGGAGTACATCGCCCGCCACGACTACCTCAACGGCGAGACGATCCGCATGGACGGCGCCCTGCGCATGGCGCCCAGGTAAGCAGTTCGAATACCGAACGGCGCCTTCCTTTTCGAGAGGCGCCGTTCGGCGTTTCTACAGGACGCGCTCGAAGGTGATGAGGGCGCGGCCTGGTCCGTTGTAGTTCGCGACCGGTCCGGTCACCGTGAAGCCGAGGCTGCGGTGGAAGTCGATCGAGGTGTAGTTCGACGGTGAGGTGATGGCCGACACCAGTTTTCGGCCGTCGGCGCGCACGATCGTGAAGAACTCGTCGTAGAGGGTGCGGCCGAGGCCGGATTTGCGGGCGTCGGGGCGCACGGCGACGAAGTGGATGTAGGCGGCGTCGGCGTGTGCGGGTGAGCCGAAACCGATGAGGAATCCGGAGATTCCGGCGTCGTCGGTGGCGATCAGGCTGGTGCGATGGAAGTGGTCGAGGAACATGCGCGGCAGGTTGTGCGTCACGGCCCGCCCCCACCAGTCGTCGACCACCCCGATCAGTTCGTCGTAGTCCTCGGGACGTGCTCGCCGGATCTCGTGCCCACCCATATGTCCATGGTGGACCGAAATCGCTTATTCGGCACGGTGTTCGATCCGGTTCACGCGCCGACAGCCGACCGGTCAACCGGTTCGATGGGTAGCCGCAGGGCCGCGGGGGCACCGGCGGGCACAACGGGCGCACGCGGTGGGACCGGCGCGATCCGGCGGTACGGCTCACCCATCGGCGGCCGCGGATCGGCCTCGCCCCGGTTCGGCCACAGCGCGGCCGCGCGTTCGGCCTGCGCGGCGATGGTGAGTGACGGGTTGACGCCCAGGTTCGCCGAAATGGCCGAGCCGTCGACGATGCTCAGTCCCGGATAGCCGTGCACCCGGTGGTAGGGGTCGATCACGCCGGTGGCCGGATCGGCGCCGATGGCGCATCCACCGATGAAGTGCGCGGTCATCGGAACACCGAAGACATCGGGCCAGGTGGTGCCCGCGGTGGCGCCGAATTTCTCGGCGACCCTTCGGGTCACCTCGTGCCCGGCCGGAATCCAGGACGGATTGGGGTGGCCGTACCCCTGCTTGCTGGTGTAGCGGCGACCGAACAGCCCACGCTTGGTGTAGGTGGTGATGGAGTTGTCCAGGCTCTGCATCACCAGCAGGATCAGGGTCCGCTCGCTCCAGCGTGTGGTGCGCAGCAGGCGAACGGTGCGGATCGGGTGACGGCCGGCGATGCCGAGCACCCGCAGCCAGCGCGGTGTGCGCTGGTCGCCGTCGACGAGGTAGGTGTTCAGCAGGCCCATCGCGTTGGAACCCCGGCCGTAGCGCACCGGTTCCACGTGAGTGTCGGGCGTCGGGTGGAACGAGGAGGTGATCGCCACCCCGGTGGTGACCTCGATGTCGGGATTCACCGTGGTGCGGCCCGCGCCGAGGATGGCCTCGGAGTTGGTGCGGGTGAGCACACCGAGGCGCGGTGACAGCGCGGGCAGGACGGCGTGGTCGCGCATGCGGAACAGCAGTCGCTGGGTGCCCCAGGTGCCTGCGGCGAGCACCACCCGGTCGGCGGAGAACGTGGTGCGCTGCTTGCGGATCCAGCTGCCGGTGCGCTCGGTGTCGACGAGCCAGGTGCCGTCGGTTTGCGGACGCAGGGCCGTCACGGTGGTCATCGGCAGCACGGTGGCCCCGGCCTGCTCGGCCAGCCCGAGATAGTTCTTGACCAGCGTGTTCTTGGCGCCGTGCCGGCAGCCGGTCATGCATTCGCCGCACTTCACGCAGCCGGTGCGGGCGGGGCCGACACCGCCGAAGTACGGGTCGGCGTCGGTGCGGCCCGGCTCGCCGAAGTACACCGCGACGGGAGTCGGCACGAAGGTGTGCCCGACGCCCATCTCCTCGGCCACCGCCTTGATGACGGTGTCGGCCGGGGTGTGCAGCGGATTTCGGACCACCCCCAGCATGCGGGTGGCCTGCTCGTAGTGCGGGGAAAGTTCGGCTTCCCAGTCGGTGATACCCGCCCACTGCTTGTCACCGAAGAACGCCTCCCCCGGCTTGTACAGCGTGTTGGCGTAGTTCAGCGACCCGCCGCCGACACCGGCTCCGGCCAGGATGAAACAGTCACGCAGGCGATGGACGCGCTGAATGCCGTAGCAGCCGAGTCGTGGCGCCCACAGGTAGCGGCGCAGGTCCCAGTTGGTCGCGGCGAAATCGGCGTCGGCGAACCGGCGGCCCGCCTCGAGCACGCCGACCCGGTATCCCTTCTCCACCAGCCGCAGCGCCGTGACGCTGCCGCCGAAACCCGATCCGACGATCAGCACGTCGTAATGGGTGTTCACGTCCACCATTGTCGCGAGCCTACGAGCCGGGCGCCGAACCGTAATCCGGCTCGACTGTCCTTGCCCGAGGCCATATATCGGCGCACGCACGACTGGGAACTGTCACAACACCGCCGAAGCACGGGGCCGTCTGCCGCAGGCGACCATCCAGCCGTGAGACCACGGCCTCAGCCGCCGGCGGGAGCTCCCGCCGCACCCCAGGCGAGGAGCCGCCCCCGACGAGAGCTGCTGTGCCGCGGCACAAGCAGTCACGCCGAGGGCGGCATCGTGTCACACGGTGCGGGTGAGACGCTCGGTGAGCAGGTGGGCGAAGCGGGCGGGGTCCTTGAGTTCGCCGCCCTCGGCGAGAACGGCCGTGCCGTACAGCAATTCGGCCGTCTCGGTGAGCTCGGGGACCTTGCCCTCGTCGGCGTCGGACTTGCGCGCGTCGTAGGCGTCGCGCAGACCGGTGACCAGCGGGTGGGTCGGGTTGAGCTCGAGGATGCGCTTGGACTCCGGCAGTGCCTGACCCGAGGCGCGGTACATGCGCTCGAGCATCGGGGTGAAGTCGAAGACGTCGCCGACCAGGCAGGCCGGTGAGGTGGTGAGCCGGTTGGTCAGGCGCACCTCCTTGGCGACATCGGACAGGGTCTTGCCGAGCCAGGTGAGCAGGTCGGCGAAGTCCTTGTCCTGCTGTTCGCGCAGGGCCTCGGTTTCCTTCTTCTCCTCCTCGGTTTCCAGGTCGACCTCGCCCTTGGCGATGGACTGGAACTTCTTGCCGTCGAACTCCGGCACCGAACCGACCCACATCTCGTCGACCGGGTCGGTGAGCACCAGCACCTCGAGCCCCTTGGCCTTGAAGGCCTCGAGGTGCGGCGAATTCTCCACCTGCGCACGGCTTTCGCCGGTCATGTAGTAGATCGCGTCCTGGCCGTCCTTCATCCGCTCCACGTACTGGGCGAGCGTGGTGAGCTCGGACTCGGAGGCGGTGGAGGCGAAAGACGAGACGGTGAGCAGGGTTTCGCGGTTGTCGGTGTCGGACAGCAAGCCCTCCTTGAGAACCCGGCCGAACTGGGTCCAGAAGGTCTGGTACTTGGTCTGATCCTCGGCCGACTGCAGATCCTTGACCGTCGAGAGCACCTTCTTCACCAGGCGCTTGCGGATCATCTGGATCTGACGGTCCTGCTGCAGGATCTCGCGCGACACGTTGAGCGAGAGGTCTTGCGCGTCGACCACACCCTTGACGAAGCGCAGGTACTCCGGCATCAGCTCTTCGCAGTTGTCCATGATGAACACCCGGCGCACGTACAGCTGCACGCCGCGCTTGTGCTCACGGGTGAACAGGTCGAACGGCGCGGTCGACGGCAGGAACAGCAGCGCCTGGTACTCGAAGGTGCCCTCCGCCTTCATCGGGATGATCTCGAGCGGATCGTCCCAGGCATGGCTGACGTGGTGGTAGAACTCCTTGTACTCCTCGTCGGTGACCTCGCTGCGCGGGCGCGTCCACAGCGCCTTCTGCGAGTTCAGCGTCTGGTCCTCGACGACTGTCTTCTCGACCTTGTCCTCGCCCTCGCCCTCCATCACGGTCCGCTCGACCTGCATGCGGATCGGCCAGGCGATGAAGTCGGAGTACTTGCGGACGATCTCGCGCAGCTTCCATTCCTGCGTGTAATCGAAGAGGTGATCGTCCTCGTCGGGCTTCTTCAGCGCCAGCGTCACCGAGGTGCCCTGCGGTGCGTCGGTGACGGTGTCGATCGTGTAGGTGGAGCTGCCCGCGGCGGCTTCCCAGCGGGTGCCCTCGCTCTCGCCCGCCTTGCGGGTGGTGAGGGTGACCTTGTCGGCGACCATGAAGGTGGAGTAGAAGCCGATACCGAACTGGCCGATCAGCTCCTCGGCCGCGGCGTCGGACTTGGCTTCGGTGAGTTTGCGGCGCAGCTCGGCGGTGCCGGACTTGGCCAGGGTGCCGATCAGATCGATCACCTCGGCACGGGACATGCCGATGCCGTTGTCGCGCACGGTCAGGACGCGCTCGTCGCGGTCGACCTCCAGCTCGATGTGCAGATCGGCGGTGTCGGCGACGAGGTCCTTGTCCTGGAACGTGGCCAGCTTGAGCTTGTCCAGTGCGTCGGAAGCGTTCGAGATCAGCTCCCGCAGGAACGTGTCTTTGTTGGAGTACACCGAGTGGATCATCAGCTCGAGGAGCTGGTGGGTCTCGGCCTGGAACTCGAGTGTTTCGACTGCTTCTGTCACGCCGACAATGTTATTACCGGGCGAAGTCCTTGAGCGAGGGAACCTCAACTACAGCTCTAGTGGTCATCCATTCGCGCAGCACCTGGGTGGCACGCACGTCGTCTTCGTTGTATTCGAGCAGCCGGGTGCGCTGGGACATGTCGCTGTCGGCGTCGTAACCCACCGCGCGGCGGTACCAGCCCATCGATGCCTCACCACCTGCTTCGGGATCGCGCCAGCCGAAACCGGCGACCGGCGCGATCTTCTTGAGGCCCTTGCCGTTCGGGCAGATGAACTGGTCGGTGACGGCCTGGAACATGTCGACCCATTCAGGTGAGTCGACGAAGGCGCGCACCTCCTCGTGGGTGGGGATGCCCGGCCTGCCCGCGAACCGGCGCGCCGACTCGTAGAGCCACTTGTCCTCGGCGGTGCGCGAATAGCAGTAGGCGGCAAAGGTCTTGCCCGCCGCGTGGGCTTGCGCGCGCTGCGCCATCAGCCAGGTCCAGAACTCGCCGAAGGAGCGGCCCTCGTCGTCGGTGGGCAGCGGGTCCCAGGTGACGAAGGGGCGGTACACGTCGT
This sequence comes from Nocardia sp. JW2, assembly GCF_051843015.1. Taxonomy (NCBI): domain Bacteria; kingdom Bacillati; phylum Actinomycetota; class Actinomycetes; order Mycobacteriales; family Nocardiaceae; genus Nocardia; species Nocardia sp. JW2. Next base: position 145,159 of record NZ_JBPXLK010000014.1, on the reverse strand, counting down.
CGAGCAGGGTGCCCCAGAGGTAGGCGCCGTCTTCCTGGTAACTCTCCAGGTCGACGTCGATCTCCACGTCGGCGCGGCGCACGCTGACGGTGTCGAAGCGCCGGACCAGCGGCGCGCCGGCGATCCAGGCGCGCGCGGTGACGACGGTCTCGGTGAACGGGCCGTGCTGCCAGTCGTCGGGTTCCTCGCCGACCCACGCGGCCAGTTCGTCGATGGTCTGCACGCCGTGCACGCGCAGCACCTCGGCCCGCGAGCCGGGCGCGACCAGACTCACGTCCCGCATCGCCGCCAACGCGCCCTCGCACCCGGGCTCGGCAGTGCCTGCCTGCTGCGCTCCCGAGGGCCCTGCGTGGTCACGCTCCGCTACCTCCTCCGGGCCCGCCGGTCGCTGCGCCGGATCGGGGCCGCGCACCCACCAGGGGCACTGCCTGCACTCGGGCACCTTCGACGGCTGGGTGGGCAGTTCGCCGCGCACCACCGCGATGCGGTCGGCGTAGCGCAGGTCGTAGTCGGCGAGCACACCGGTGAGGTCGTGCACGAGGATGCGGTCGAACGCGAGACCGATGGCCCCACCGACCAGCGCGGGACTGGCCAGCCCGTGGCGCTGCAACATCCGGTAGAGGTGGGCCAGGCGCTGCTGGTCGCGCGGCTGGGGACGCAGCTTCACGTGCTTGTCGCGGCGCGGCTCCCAGCGGAACAGGTCAGAGGTGAGCGGGTGGAAATCGGCCGGGTCGGGGCGGCGCGGGTCGGTGACCTTGTGGTTGACGACGATGATCGGGATATATCCGCCGCGATCGGCGTCGCGCAGCAGGAACTCGGCGCCACCACGGCGGCCGGTGTCGGGTTCCTGGGGCAGCAGGCCACCCCAGATACGCGACGCGCCCGCCCGCATCGCGGCCATGGTCGCGTCGGCGCGCGCACCGGCACGCAGCGCCGGATCGATCACGACCCAGTCGTCCGGGGCGGCGCCGACCAGTTCGTCGCGGACCTTGGTGCGATACGCGGTGGCCGCCTCGCGCCGCTGCTGCACGCCCGGGTCTTCCCTGACCTCGGCGAGCATGCCGGGGTTGGCGGCGTCCAGGCGCAGCCGGTGGCGGCAGCCGATGAGCGAGCGCGCGTCGAGGAAGGCCGCCGGGGAGCCGCCGCGAGCGGCCGAAGTGGCCGTTGTGGGCTCGGTTTCGAGCGCAGCGGAAGCCGGGGCCGGGATCGTCACCGGCCCGCTGTCGAAGTTCTCCTCGGCTGCACGCACACCAGCAGTATGGTCCTTACCCCCGACACATTGCCCAATCGCTACCCTGATCCCACTACGCTACGAAGTACGGCAGGCCGGTCCGGACGGCGCTGCCTCGTGACTTGGCGAGCATGACGGAGGGCCTGATCTCATGGGGTTGTTCAGCAAGCGTAAGCGGCGGCCAAGTCGTCGCGCGGAGGCGAAGGCGCTCAAGCACAAAGCCGCCGTCGAGGCGAAACTCAGCGCCAAGAACGAGCGCAAGGCGGCCAAGGCGGGCGAGCGGACCACCCGCCGCGCGCTGAAGGCGCAGACCCGCACCGAGGCCAAGGTGGCCAAGGCGCAGATCGCCGCGCTGCAGGCCGAGGAGAAGGCGGCACAGAAGCTGGCAGCCAAGGCCGACCGCGAACTGTTCAGCGCGGCCCAGATCCGCAAGTACATCGGGGTGGCGCGGGTGCTGATCCCGGTGCTCGCGCCGCTGGCCTACCGTGGCGCCACCCTGGTGCGTGGGCAGCTCGACGCGCGCAAGGCACAGCAGCTCGGCATCGGCCTGGACCAGCTCGGCGAGTTCAGCGGCCACGGCGCCCGCCTGCAGGCCCGCATCACCAACACCGAGAACGCGCTGGACAAGATCGCGGCCGACTCCCCCGACGGCGAGACCAAGAAGTTCGTCGAGGCGGCCCGTTCGCGGCTGACCGACCTCACCGTCGCCGTGCGCACCGCCGAGCAGATGCCCGCGGCGCGCCGCAAGGCCGTGCACACCTCCATCTCCACCGAACTGTCGGTCCTGGAGAACGACGCGCTGGCCCGCCTCGGCGTGCGCTGAACCTGTGACGACGCCGCAGCTCACCTCCCGCCTGCGCGGTGGTGGCTGCGGCGTACTCGTCGGCGCACTCGCCGTCGCCGCGCACGGTATGGCCGGTGGTGGGGTGCCGCGATCGGCGGAAGTAGCGCTGTTGCTGCTGGTTTCGCTCGCTACGGGCGCGATCGCCGGGGGCCGGGCTCTTCCCACTTTCGCGCGTCGTGCCGATGCCGGATGGGTGCGGGCAGCGGGGGCACTCCTCGGCGGTCAATGGGCCGGGCACTACGCGCTGACCGGGACGCTCGATCATCACGGCGGCGTTCTCGATGTGCTGCATCTGCCGAGTGCGCCGATGGTCGTGGCGCATCTGCTGGCCGCGTTCGTCTGTGCCGCACTTATTCTCGTCGCCGAACGGTTGTATCTCGTTGCGTCGGGCGTGATCCGGGCGGTACTCACCGTTCCACGACTCGACGTCACGCACCGTGCCGCGCGCTGGACGGAAACCGTCGACATCGTCCTCGGCACCCGCCTGGAAGGTGTGCGATGTCCGCGCGCACCGCCGCTGTCCGCCTGATCTCACTCGACATCAGAACTCTTCGGACAGAAGGCATTCCATGCACAACTTCATCACCCGTGGGACGGCGACGGCCGGTCTCGCGGCCGCACTCGTGCTAGCCGCCTGCGGTTCGGCGGCGGCGCACGTCACCGTCGACGCGCCCGGCGCCGCCAAGGGCAAGTACACCGTTGCCACCTTCAAGGTGCCCAACGAATCCGACACCGCCTCCACCACCTCGGTGAGCGTCACCGTGCCGAACCTGAAAAGCGTTCGCACCGAACCGATGCCGGGCTGGTCCTCACGCATCGAACGCAACGACAAGGGCGAGGCGGTGACCGTCGCCTGGACCGCCGAGCCGGGCAACCCCGGTGTCGGACCGGGCCAGTTCCAGCGTTTCGTGCTCTCGCTCGGACCGCTGCCCACCCAGGACGAGGTGACCTTCCCCGCGCGGCAGACCTACAGCGACGGCAAGGTCGTCGCCTGGGATCAGCCGAGCACGGGCGGCGCGGAGCCCGAATACCCCGCGCCCACACTGGCACTCAGCGCATCGGGTGGTTCCGACGGCGGTGACCACCACGTCGCCACCGACGAGCCCGCCGAAGCGGAGTCCGACTCGGTGGCTCGCTGGACCGGCGGTATCGGCCTGGCACTCGGCCTGTTCGCCGCCGCGCTCGGTCTCGGACTCGTCGCGCGGTCGAGGAAGTCGTGATGGAACGCTGTCAGACTCCTGCGGTGTCCGGGCGCTCGCGACAGACCCCGCCTCACACCGTCGTGCCGAACGAGGTGGTGGCCGAGATCAATCGGTCGGCGCGGCGGCGCCTGGCGCGGCGGTTCGCCGTCACCCTTGTCGCCGGCCTGTTCGCCCTGATCTTCGGCGCGACCGGCATCGCGAACGCGCACTCCGGTGCCGTGAGCAGCGTTCCCGAGGACGGTTCGTCGATCGAGGCAGGCCCGGCGCGCGCGAGCATCACCTTCAACGAGGAACTGCAGCAGACGTTTCCGTCGCTGACGGTGGTCGGTCCGGATGGGCGCCTGTGGTCCAAGGGCAAGCCGGTGGTCGAAGGTCGCACGGTGAGCGTGGAAGTGGGTGAACTCGGGCCGGTCGGCGAATACACCATGGCGTTCCGGGTGACCTCCGCCGACGGTCATCCCGTCAGCGGGACGCGGACCTTCACCCTCACCAAGGAAGGCACCGGGACACCGGGCGCCAAGCCGGGTGAGGACGAGGGCTCCGACGGCAAAGAGTCCGGTGGCGTGCCCGTGTGGGTGTTCGTCGCCGGTGGTGTCGTGCTGTTCGGCGTCGGTCTCGCGGTGGCGCTGCTCGGTACCGGCCGCAAGAAGTAGCCGCCGATGACGACCGGAGGCCGGTGGCGAGTGTTCGGTCCGGTCGTCGTCGCCGCGCTCGCCGGGGTGGTGCTCGCCTGGATACTGCGCCGGACCGGCGGTTTCCCGGCGGCGGCGGGTGCACGGGTGATCGCCGACGGCGCGGGCGCGACGGTGCTCGGGCTGGCCGCGCTGCCCCGCCTCGACCACCGGCTCGCGGTGGCGTGGCGGCCGGTCGCGGTCCTGGCCACGATCTGGCTGGGCGCCGAGTTCACCCTGCTGGTGTGCGAGGCGGCGGGCATCGTCGGCGTGCCGGTGCACGAACTCGCCGCGGGCGAATTCGGCACGTTCCTCGGCAGGCTCAGCGGCGGGCAGATCGGGATCGCCATCCTGTTCTGCACCGCCGCCGTCGCCTGCTACGCCGCGTGGGCGTTCCGCAAGCCCGACGACGCCTCGGCCGACCTGGTCCTGGTGTTCGCGGCGGTCGCGCTCGCCCTGCGACCCATCACCGGGCACATGTCGCAGCAGGTGCTCGGATCGGTGCTCGTCGCGGTGCACGCCCTCGCCGCGGCGGCGTGGTTCGGGCTGCTGCTCGCGCTGGCACTCGTGGTGCGCACGCGCGGCGGCTGGGCGAACGCGCTGCCCCGCTACTCGACCGCCGCCGCGCCGCTGGTCGCGGTGATCGCGGTGACCGGGCTCATCGACGGCCTCGTCCGCCTCGGCTCGGTGCCCGCCCTGGTGACCACCGGCTACGGACGGATCATGCTGGCCAAGGTGGTCGTGCTCGCGATGCTCGCCGGGCTCGGCTGGTGGTGGCGGCGCACCTGGGTGGGCCGGGCCGCCGAGCACCGCGTCACCGCCGACGTGTCGGTCCGCAACGCGGCGATCGAGGTGACGCTCATGGCGGTGGCGCTCGGCTTGGCCGCCACACTGGCCGTGACCGCTTAGACGCCATACAAACGCATTACAGTTGCCGGTATGAGCGACGTGAGGATTGTCGAAGACTGCGCAGCGCCGGCCGAGACGGCATTCGCCTTTGTCAACGACTATCGCAACCTGCCGAAATTCTGGTACGGCATCGAGTCCTTCACCCCGGTCACCGAACAGACCGAAGGTGTGGGCGCGAAGTTCGACGGGAAGATGAAGCTCGGCCCCGCCTCGCTGACTTCCCGCATCGAAGTGGTGCGCTGGGAGGAGGGCTCGGTGATCGGCACCAAGTCGATCAAGGGATTCGAGATCCTCTCGACGTTCGTCTTCACGCCCAAGGGCGCCGACACCAGCACCATCGACGCGCACATCCAGTACTTCGTGCCCGGCGGTATCGCGGGCAAGATGCTCGGCCGGACCATCGAACCGTTCATCAAGATCGCCGTGAAACACACCACCGAGGCCCTCATCAGCGAGATCGAGAAGGCCCACCGCCCGACCACCTGACACAATCGGCGTCATGACCGAATCAGCGAATGTAGTGGCAACCGCCGATCTGGCCGATGAGATCGGCCCCGAGATCCGCAGCTGCGATACCCAGTTCATCCAGTTCGGTGGCCGTCAAGCGTTCGCCGGGCGGATCACCACGATCCGTTGCTTCCAGGACAACCTGCTGGTGAAGCAGACCCTCGGCGAGCCGGGCGAGGGCAAGGTGCTGGTCGTCGACGGCGGGGCGAGCGTGCACACCGCGCTGGTCGGCGACATCATCGCGGGCCGCGGCGTGGACAACGGCTGGGCGGGCGTCGTCGTCAACGGCGCCGTGCGCGACTCGGCCATCCTGCGCACCCTCGACATCGGGGTGAAGGCGCTGGGCACCAACCCGCGCAAGAGCACCCAGACCGGCAGCGGTGAACGCGACGTGCCGGTGGAGTTCGGCGGCATCACCTTCGTGCCGGGCGAGATGCTCTACAGCGACCACGACGGCGTCGTCGTCCGCGCGGAGGACTGAGAACTCGCGCAGGTGCGGGTCAGCCCTCGCTGACCCGCACCTTGTGTCCGGCTAGGACAACCACGTCGCCGACCTGCAGTTGCCTGCCGCGGCGCAGTTCCACCTCGTCGTTGACCCGGACCAGACCCTGGGCGATCACCGACTTGGCCTCCGAACCGGAATCGATCAGGTTGGCCAGTTTGAGGAATTGCCCGAGCCGGATGACCTCGTCATCGATCGGCACGTCCACTGGTTCCGACATGCGCTAATACTTACCCCGTCGGGAAATCCGGTCGTCCACCGGGCCCACGGTGACGAACACGCCGTCGGCGACCCCCTGCGGTTCGCCCCCGCGGGCACGCACACTGGATCGGTGACTTCCACGCGGGCCGAGCAACACCCCAGCAGCTCTGTCGACCGGGTGCCCCATCGCGCGCACGGCAGGTTCTCCGAAGTACCGCACATCACCGGGTTGGTGCTCGGTGTGTTCGCGGTGCTGTGTGCGCTCTGGAGCCTGTCGCCGGGGTTGCGGCAGCTCACCGAGGTGCCGCGCGATTATGTGGACACCCACTATTTCGACGCGCCCGACACGAGCCTGGTGTGGGCGCTGGTCGTCGGGTTGCTGGCCGGTGCGGCGGCGAGCCGCAAACGGGTGGCGTGGTGGTTGCTCGTCATCTACCTGACGCTGTACGCGATCACCAACATCGTCGACTACGCGAGCACGCGGGAGCTGGACCCGCTGGTGGCGTTCCTCGTGCACGGAGTGGTGCTGGCGATCCTGATCGCCGCCCGCGCGGAGTTCTACACCCGGGTGCGCCCGGGTGCGGTGCGCAAGGCGCTCGCGGTGCTGGTCGGTGGCTGTGCGTTCGGGTGCCTGCTGGGCTGGGGTCTGGTCGAGCTGTTCCCCGGTTCGCTGCCGCGTGGTGCGCAGCGACCGCTGTGGGCGGTGTCGCGGGTGACCGCGGCCGTCCTGGTCGACAACGAACACTTCGACGGGCACCCGCCGGGCTGGGTGGATTTCGTGCTCGGTCTGCTCGGCGCCCTCGCGCTGATCGCCGCCGTGATCGTGCTGCTGCGGTCGCAACGGGCGGGCAACGCCATGACCGCGCTCGACGAGTCCGCGCTGCGCGGCCTGCTCGCGACCGGCGATGTGGACGACTCGCTCGGCTACTTCGCCACCCGCCGCGACCGCGCGGTGGTCTTCGCCCCGAACGGCAAGGCGGCCATCACCTATCGCGTGGAGCTCGGCGTCTGTCTGGCGGCCGGTGATCCGATCGGGCCGAAACAGGGCTGGGCGCAAGCTGTCCGGGCCTGGCTCGAGCAGGCCGACCGATTCGGCTGGGCACCGGCGGTGATGGGTGCCAGCGAGCAGGGCGCGCTGACGTATCAGCAGGCGGGTCTGTCGGCGCTGCGCCTCGGCGACGAAGCCGTACTCGACACCCGCACGTTTTCGCTGGCAGGCCCCGCCATGAAACCCGTGCGCCAGGCCGCGAACAGATTGCGCAAGAACGGCTTCGGAATCAGGGTGCGCCGGGCGAGCGAGATATCGACTGCCGAATTCGCCGAGGTGATCGCGCGCGCCGACGCCTGGCGCGACACCGAGACCGAACGCGGTTTCTCGATGGCGCTCGGCCGCCTCGGCGACCCACTCGACGGCGACTGCCTGCTGGTGGAGGCGATCGACCACGACGAACGGGTCCACGCGATGCTCTCGTTCGTGCCGTGGGGACGCACGGGGGTGTCGCTGGAACTGATGCGCCGCGATCCCGCGAGCCCCAACGGCGTGATGGAGCTGATGATCTCGCAGCTCGCCCTCGATGCCGACCAGTACGGCATCACCAGGATCTCGCTGAACTTCGCGGTGTTCCGCTCGGTGTTCGCCGAGGGCGGGCGCATCGGTGCCGGACCGGTGCTGCGCGCGTGGCGCGGTGTGCTGCTGTTCTTCTCGCGCTGGTGGCAGCTCGAGGCGCTGTACCGCTCGAACGTGAAGTACCACCCGCGCTGGGTGCCACGGTTCTTCCTGTACGAGGACCGCAGGCAACTGCCACGGATCGCGATGGCGAGCGGACTGGCCGAAGGGTTCCTGCCGCGCCTGGGCCCACAACCCGACCCGGCTGTCCACACCGGGACCACGCCCGCCGTTCCGGCGACGGTCACCGGCCTGCACGCCGACGGCAGCGCCCCCGACGACATCGACGCCGACGAGGAGTCCGGCCCCCGCCGTCCCGAACAGGTCCGCGTGCGGATGACCACCCTCGACCGCCTCACCGCGAGCGGCGTCGACCCCTACCCCGCCGCCTATCCACCCACCCACACCATCGCCGACGCACGCCGCTGCCCGCACGGGACAACTGTCCGGGTGGCCGGTCGGATCACCCGCATCCGCGACTACGGCGGGGTGATCTTCGCGGTGGTCCGCGACTGGACCGGTGATATCCAGCTGCTCATCGACCGCGAACGGGTCGGTGCCCGCGCGGGCGAATTCAGCGCCGACTTCGACCTCGGTGACCTCATCGAGGTGAGCGGCCGGATCGGCACGAGCAGACGCGGCGAACTGTCGCTGCTGGCCCAGGACTGGCGGATGAACGGCAAGTGCCTGCACCCGCTTCCCGACAAATGGCGTGGCCTCACCGATCCGGAGGCCAAGGTCCGGCGCCGCTACGTCGACATGGCGATCAACGCCGACAGCCGCGAACTGCTCGCCAAACGCAGCGCCGTCCTGCATTCATTGCGTGAGTCACTGCACGACTGGGGTTTCCTCGAGGTGGAGACACCGATCCTGCAGCAGGTTCACGGCGGCGCCAACGCCACCCCGTTCCGCACCCACATCAATGCCTACGACCTGGACCTGTACCTGCGCATCGCGCCCGAGCTGTACCTCAAACGGCTGTGCGTCGGCGGGATCGAGAAGGTGTTCGAGATCGGGCGGACCTTCCGCAACGAAGGCGTCGACTACAGCCACAACCCGGAATTCACCATGCTCGAGGCGTACGAGGCGCACAGCGACTATCTGCGGATGATGCAGCTGTGCCGCCGTCTGATCCAGGACGCGGCGGTCGCGGCCAACGGCGCCGAGGTGGTGCTGCGCCCCGACGGCACCGAGGTCGACATCTCCGGCGAATGGCGGGTGCGCACGGTGCACGGCGCGCTGTCGGAGGCCCTCGGCACCGAGGTGACCGCCGCGACCGACCTCACCCGTCTGCGGGAGCTGTGCGACACCGCCGGTGTCACCTATCAGCGCGGCTGGGACACCGGCCAGGTGGTGCTGGAGATGTACGAGCACCTGGTGGAGGCGAAAACCACCGAGCCGACCTTCTACCTGGACTTTCCCACCTCGGTCTCACCCCTGACCCGGTCCCACCGCAGCACCGCGGGCGTGACCGAACGCTGGGATCTGGTGGCCTGGGGAGTCGAGCTCGGCACCGCCTACAGCGAGCTCACCGACCCGGTCGAACAGCGGCGCCGCCTCACCGAACAGTCCATGCTCGCCGCCGGCGGCGACCCCGAGGCGATGGAGCTCGACGAGGACTTCCTGCAGGCGCTCGAGCACGCCATGCCGCCGACCGGCGGCCTCGGTATCGGGGTCGACCGGGTGGTCATGTTCATCACCGGACGCGGCATCCGCGAGACTCTGCCGTTTCCGTTGGTGAAACCGCGCTGAAATCGGGTACACGGACCTTGGCTGTAAACGATCTTGCGCGACACAGCGATGAACCACTGCGTCCTGCGGTTTTCCGAACGAAACTCGCAGCGACAGCAGTACTCTCGGATGTTCCGGCACCGGGAGGATGCCGGGACAACACACCATCGGATGGGGAAGAATATGTACCTTGACCTGCTGACATCGGCCGCATTGGTCGACCCACAGGTGCTCGCGGGCAGCATCGACACGCTCGCCGGCTCGGACCTGGTCACCGAACTGGCCGCGAAGAAGAAGGGCAAGAAGAGCAGCAAGGGTCTCATCATCGGCGGCGTGTGCTGCCTGCTGGTCGTCCTCGCCATCGTCGGCCTCGTCTTCATGCTCAAGAACAAGAAGAAGAACGACCAGCCGCCGAACCAGCCGCCCTACGGCGGTGGGCCGGGTCAGGGTGGTCAGCCGCCTTACGGTCAGCCGCCGTACGGCCAGCCATGATCTGATGTCGCCAGGCTCGCGGCAGCGCACACGCGCCGCCGCGGGTCGGCACTCGGCCGCCCTGGACGGACATGACGCCCCGTCATGGGGCACAGTGGGTGACGTGCAGCTGATTCTCGTGCGTCATGCCCAGCCCGACAAGGTCGTCGCAAGTACCACCGCCGCCGATCCCGGTCTCACCGATATCGGTCGCCGTCAGGCCGAGCGGGTCCCTGCCGCGCTGGCCGCCCACGAGATCACCCGCATCGTGTCGAGCCCCCAGCGCCGTGCCCGCGATACCGCCGCACCGACCGCGCTCGCCCGCGACCTGCCCGTCGACATCATCGACGACCTCGCCGAATACGACCGGGATCTGCCCGCCTACATCCCGATCGAAGACGCCAAGACCGAATTCGCCGACGCCTACACCCGGATCAAGGCCGGTCTGCTGCCCGAGCAGATCGACGGACCCGCCTTCACCCGTCGCGTACTGAACGCCGTGGAACAACTCGTGGCCGCCACCCCGCACACCGAGACGGTCGTCGCCTTCGCCCACGGCGGGGTCGTCAACGTGCTGCTCGCCGACATCCTAGGCCTGGCCCGTCCGCTCACCTTCCCCGTCGACTACTGCTCGATCACCCGGATCCTCTACTCGCGCAGCGGCACCCGAACGGCGGCGACGATCAACGAGTCCGGCCACGTGTGGGATCTGCTGCCGCGCAACCTCGCCCGCACGACATAGAAAAGCCGGGTGCGAGAAACTCCCGCACCCGGCTTCACCTGCGAAAACTCAGGCGTGCGAGGCGATCCAGTCGCGCATCCAGGTGATGGCGGTGTGTCCGCCACCCACCGAGTAGCTGCCGTACAGGTGGTGCGCCTGCGACTTGTAGAACTGCTCGAGATCCTTGGCCCGCTTCTGGTTCGCCGCGTCCGAGAGCTGCGCCTGCAGCACCGGCACACCGCCGTGGGCCATCAGATCCTGCATGATCGCGCCCGCCTCGATCTGGTAGCGCCACATGTTCGCCGGGTTGGCATCCGAGCTCTGCGCCAGGAAGCCGGCGAACCGGGTGACGAAATCGTCGGTCGCGGTGGCGCAGTACAGGTCGTCGACCGCGCAGATGGTGCGGGTGCGGTCGCTGAGCCAGCCGAAGCCGCCGGGCCGCGCGCCACCGGCGCCCGCGCCCTGGGCATGCGGGCCGACCTGCACGTCACCGGGTGCCCGGCGCGGATCGGAGATCAGGCCGACCGCGGCCACCCGATCGGCCGCAATGGTGCTGAGCCCGGTGCCGATCTCGGCCGCGAGATCACCCGCGGCGTCGGCGCCCTGGCTGTAGCCGACGAGGGCGGCCTTGGTGTTACCGCACTGCGCGAGCTTGGCCGAGATGAGGCCGCGCGCCGAATTCACCGCCTGCTTCTTGGAATTGCCGTAGACATCGCCCTCCCACGGGAAGGCGGTCGCCGCGTAGGTCACATAGTCGACGTCGACATTGCGCGGCAACCCGTTGGTGACGCCGGACAGCATGCCGGGCCCCGGCGGCTTGTCGATGCCGGTCTCCCATGTGCCGGGAATGGCGACGACGTAGAGACTCGGGCAGGCAGGCGCCGCGCTGGCACTCCCGCTGCCGACAACGATTCCGGACAACATCGCCGCGGACGCACCGAGCGCCGCGACAATCTTCTTCACCTGCATACCGCTCCAGTTCCACCTTGCTCGCCGCTGGAGAGCAAACCCCGTTTTACGTGTGGCTCCCAGACCTCGCCGCGAATCACAATAGAGGTACCGCCACGCCTGTGCCACATGAGTATGACGAGCTTGTCCGATCGTTGTGACAGAATTCATTTCGGCCGAGTGAGCCCCGCGCTCACCCGGCCCGCGTCGGCCTAGACCTCGAGGTCCTCCTCGATGCCCTTGAGCCGGTGGCGGGCCAGGGCGAGGTTGGCACGGGTACGGTCCAGCGCCAGGTAGAGGAAAAGCCCCTTGGACTTGCGGCCGGTCATCGGCCGGATCACGTGGTACTGGCCCGAGAGGGTGATGAGCATGTCCTCGATCTCCTCGTTGAGACCGAGCTGCTCGATGGTCCGCAGCTTCGCGCGCACCACCTCGGTGTTGCCCGCCGCCGCGACCTGCAGGTCCAACGACTTGCTGCTGCTGAGCATTCCGAGGGCCATGCCACTGCTGTAGTCGACGACCGCGGCGCCGATCGCGCCGTCGATCACCATCATGTCCTTGAGCGCCAGATCCATATTCGACATGTCGTACCTTTCAATCGTGCGCCGCCGCCAGATGAGCGGCGATGGCGCGAGCTACCGGACGCGACTCCAGGTGGAGCCGGCCGACGTTCACATCCGGGCCCGCGAGCACGGTGAGCGCGGTATACCCGGCGGCGTAGATCACCACCTGCCCGTCGCTGCCGTGCACGACGACCTCGTTGAAACCACCACCGTGCGCGGTGCTCGCCAACCGGTACGACAGCGACAGCTGTGCGGCGGCCAGCGCCGCCATCCCGGCCGGTTCGATATGGGCGGGTAGGTCGTGTTCGATGAGCAGGCCGTCGCTGGAGGCGACGACCGTGCCGGTGAGGTGGGGGACGCGCTCGCGCAGGGCGGTGAGCTCGGCCTGGACGGCCGGGTAGCTCTGCGGCAGCGGTCGTGTGGTCTGGTCGTGGCCGTACGGGGTCGGACCCGTGAGCTCCGAACCGGTCGGCTCACGTTCGGGCAGCGGCATTTTGGTCAACTTTCCCCTCCACTCGCCGAGCAGCTTCCTGCGCCCGGTCATGCCAGCTCCGCCAACGCCGTCCTGATGCGGATCAGGAGCGCACGATCCACCTGCTGCCAGGGTTGGTCTACCGGGGGTGTCCAGGAGTAGGTGTCCGCGCCGCGGGAGTTCCGGTCCGCGGCCCGGGCGGTCGTGCCCGGTGTCGGAGTTGTCGCGTCGGGGGTCCGGGCGGCCGCGCTCGCTTCCTCGACGAGCGCGTGCCTGCCCGAAGTGGGTGGGGCAACCGGTGAGGGGACGCGGCGCGGAAGCGGCGGTCCGGTGCCTGAGTTCTGCTGTGCCGCGGCATAACCGGCGCCCGAGCGTGCCGCGTGGCGACCGCGCGCGGGCAGCGGCGCCGCGATGAGGTGGCGGGTGCGACGCTCGGGCTCGGCGTCGATCGACTCCGGTGCCTCGATCAACCCGGCTCTGGTCAGGTCGCGGACCGCGACGAGGCAGCCGTAGGTGGTGCGGCCGAGCTCGCGAGCGATGTCGGCGATGGTGCGATGATTGTCGGCGGCGGCGAGCACTTCGGCCTGGCCGACGGTGAGGACCGTGCGTTTGCGACGTGCCCGATGTGTGGGCGAGACGGGGACCGTCGACACCATGTCGGCGGTCCACGGACCGGCGTCAGGGCGTCGGCGCCGCGCGCATTCACTCACCAGTGCGTGCGGCGCGATCCGGCACACCGGAGCCAGCCAGTGCTCTTCCGTCGGAACGAATTCCGCTTCGGCTTCGGTTTCGAGCAGAAAGTAGGCGGCGTCGTAGGCCGAGAGCCTGGCGAGGGTCTCCAGGCGTGGACGGCGCAGCAGCGCACCCGGCTCGCCCGCGCGGGCACGGCGCAGGTCCTCGTCGGTCGCGACACCCGCCTCGACGGCGAGCCGGTCGAGACCGATGGTGCGCCGGCAACCCACCGAGGCGATAGCGCCACGGGCCAAATGGAATTCGCCGTCGCCCGCCCGCAATATCCCGGTGGAGCCCTGTTCTTCGAGCCGCTGGAGCTCCTCGGCGAGGGCCGCGCTCATCGGCGCGCCATTTCTTCCAGCGCAGCCTTGAGCTGATAGCGCGCCATTCCCAGATTGGCGGCGGCGCCGTCGAATACCGCGTGGACGAAAAGCCTTCCCTCGAAATCGCCGTCGAGCAGGTGCAGCAGGTGAAAGCCCTTGTCGCGGCAGACGATCAGCTCACGGACGTCGTCGTCGGCGGCGGTGCTCGAGAGCGCGGTGCACGCGAGGACCGTCCGCATGACGTCGGTGGTTCCCGCGGCGTCCTCGTGCTCGTCGACGAGGTCGTGCGCACCGACGGCGGCCACCGCCAGCCCGCTGGCACCGTCCACCAGCGTCACGCCGCACGCACCGGGAATCTCCATGATGCGTTTCAGGCAGCCGTCGAGAGAATTCACCCGCACCCCCGGTCTGTCCTCGAAAATGTTCGACAGCACGAGACGCTATACCCGCCCGCAAATTTCCGCATCCTGAACGCGGGAAAATTACTGCACCCCCGAAGTTTGCTGGTGGTTGCTGGAAAACCGCTCGGTATCAATACTTTTCGGTAACCAACGGGTTGGTTCGCCGGTACCACTCGAAGCCCGTGGTCAATCCCGGTTTCCATCGTTCAGCGATCCGGTGGCGAACTTCCGTTTTAATAGTCTTCGCAGAACTCGCCATAGTGCGAATGCACGTCGGCGCCACTCAGCGGGTGCCCCCACTTCGGTGGTAGTCGATGACAGGTCAGAACCGAGTCGCGTTCGAGGCAGGCTGGATCAGCCGGCGGCGCGGCGGTACCAGGATTCGGCTTCCCGGTGCGCCCCTTCGGATTCGAGCAGCGCGGCGAGATTGGCCATCGCCTTCGGATGACCGAGATCGGCGGCGCGCCGGAAGCAGCGCCGGGCCGCCGTGATCGCGCCCCGACGACGCAGCAGCAGACCGAGATTGTTGATCGAGTCGATGTCGCCCGCCGCGGCTGCCTCGTCGTACCACGCTTCGGCGTCGTCGAGCCGGTTGTCGTCCTCGAGCAACCGCGCCAGGTTGTACATGGCGTCCACGTGCCCCGCGAGTGCCGCGTGGTGGTACCAGGTTTCGGCCTCGGCGATATCGCCGCTCTGATACAGCATCGTCGCCAGGTTGTACATCGCGTTGGCGTTGCCGCCCGCCGCCGCCCGCCGATACCAGATCTCTGCCTCGGCCAGCTCCCCGAACTGATCGAGCAACACCGCGAGATTGTTCATCGAGCGCGTATGCCCCGCCGCCGCCGCCCGCCGGAACCAGTACTCCGCGCCCTCGTAATCGCTGTGATCGTGGTAGAAGTGGGCGAGGTTGTGCATAGCGGTACCGTCACCGCGCTCTGCTGCGCGGCGCAGATACGCCAACGTTCCCGGCGGCAACGGCACAGCTCCCCCTCGGATCTCCCGTACACCTCGTCACGGAAAGTCTATGTGCTGCAAGGAAGATCGGCCACGTCCATTATCGGCACCCCTAAGTCTTTGAGCGCCATAAGGATTCATACCCGACGCATATCCCTGGCAAACTCCGGCGCCACCTGCGGTGCGACGACGAAGGCGCCCACGGACTGGGTAGTCCGTGGGCGCCTTCGGGGGAACTGATTACCGCTGGGCGACAGCGGTCGGGGGGATCGGCGCGGGGAGCGCGGTTTCGCCCTCGAGGTACTTGTCGACGGCGGCCGCGGCGGCGCGGCCCTCGGCGATGGCCCAGACGATGAGCGACTGGCCGCGGCCCATGTCGCCGGCGACGAAGACGCCGGGGATGTTCGTGGCCCAGTTCTTGTCGCGCTGGACGTTGCCACGGCCGTCGTAGCCGACGCCGAGGTCGGTCAGCAGGCCCGGCTTCTGGGGGCCGACGAAGCCCATGGCCAGCAGCACGAGGTCGGCTTCGAGGGTGAAGTCGGTACCTTCGACCTTCTCGAAACGGCCGTTGACCATCTTGACCTCATGAGCCTCGAGTCCGGTGACCTTGCCGTCCTTGCCGACGAAACGCTCGGTGTTCACGGAGAACACGCGCTCGCCGCCCTCCTCGTGCGCCGAGGAGACCCGGTACATGAGGGGGTAGGTCGGCCACGGGGTGGAGCCTGCGCGCTCCTCCGGCGGACGGGGCATGATCTCGAACTGGTGCACCGACTCGGCACCGTGGCGGTGCGAGGTGCCGAGGCAGTCGGCGCCGGTGTCGCCGCCACCGATGATGACGACCTTCTTGCCCTTCGCGTGGATGGGCGGCAGGCCTTCTTCGTCGGTGATGTCGTCGCCGAGCTGCACACGGTTGGCCAGCGGCAGGAACTCCATCGCCTGGTGGATGCCGTCGAGCTCGCGGCCCGGGATCGGCAGATCGCGGGCGATGGTGGCGCCACCGGCGAGCACGATCGCGTCGAAACGCTCACGCAGCTGCTCGGCGGTGATGTCGACGCCAACGTTCACACCGGTCTTGAAGATGGTGCCTTCGGCCTCCATCTGCGCCAGACGACGGTCGATGACCGACTTCTCCATCTTGAATTCCGGGATGCCGTAGCGCATCAGACCACCGATGCGGTCGTCGCGCTCGAACACGGTGACGGTGTGACCGGCACGCGTGAGCTGCTGGGCGGCGGCCAGACCGGCCGGGCCCGAACCGACGACGGCGATCTTCTTGCCGGTCAGGCGGGTCGGGTACACCGGGGTGACCCAGCCCTCGTCGAAGGCGTTCTCGATGAGTTCGACCTCGACCTGCTTGATGGTCACCGGCTGCTGGTTGATGCCGAGCACGCACGACGCCTCACACGGCGCCGGGCACAGCCGCCCGGTGAACTCCGGGAAGTTGTTGGTGGCGTGCAGCCGGTCGATGCCCTCGCGCCACGAGTCCTTGTACACCAGGTCGTTCCACTCGGGGATCAGGTTCCCGAGCGGACAACCGTTGTGGCAGAAGGGGATACCGCAGTCCATACAGCGGCTGGCCTGCTTCTGCAGGGTCTCGTGGGAGAACTTGTCCTCGTAGACCTCTTTCCAGTCGAGCAGACGCAGCTCGACCGGTCGACGCGCCGGGAGTTCCCGCGAGGTGTGCTTCAGAAATCCTTGTGGGTCAGCCACGAGCCGCCTCCATAATCGCCTCGTCAACGTCCTTGCCGCTCTTCTCGGCTTCGGAGATGGCGAGCAGAACCTTCTTGTATTCGCGGGGCATGACCTTCACGAAGTGGTTCACCTGCTGGGACCAGTCGCTCAGGATGCGTTCGGCCACAGCCGAACCCGTCTCGTCGCGGTGGGTGCTGATGATGTCGCGCAGCCAGGTGAAGTCGTCACCGGAGAGCTGCTCGATGGCATCGGCCTGATCCGGGTTGACGCGCTCGGCGAGCGTGCCCTCCGGGTCGTAGACGAACGCCACACCACCGGACATACCGGCACCGAGGTTGCGCCCCGTGCCACCGAGGATGACCACCCGGCCACCGGTCATGTACTCGAGCGCGTGGTCGCCCACGCCCTCGACGACCGCGGTGGCGCCGGAGTTACGCACGCCGAAGCGCTCGCCCGCGACACCGTTGATCAGGATGCGGCCGCTGGTGGCGCCGAACATGATCACGTTGCCCGCGATGATGTTGTCCTCGGCGACGAAGCCGGCGGGCGCGTTGAGCGACGGGCGGACCACGATGTGGCCACCCGAAAGGCCCTTGCCGACATAGTCGTTGGCGTCACCCTGCACGCGCAGCGTGATACCGGCCGGGACGAACGCGCCGAAGCTGTTGCCCGCCGAACCGTTGAAGGTGATGTCGATGGTGTCGTCGGGCAGGCCCGCGCCACCGTAGAGCTTGGTCACCTCGTGGCCGAGCATGGTGCCGACCGTGCGGTTCACGTTGGTGATCTTGGTTTCGATCTTCACGGCCTTGCCACGCTCGAGCGCGGGCGCGGCCTGGGCGATCAGCTCGTTGTCCAGCGCCTTGTCCAGACCGTGGTCCTGGGTGCCGGTGCAGCGGGTGTCCTGGTTCATGAACGCCGTCTCCGGCATGTCAAGGATCGGGGACAGGTCGAGCTTGGCGGCCTTGAAGTGCTCCTTGGCCTTGGCGGTGTCGAGCAGGTCGACCCGGCCGATGGCCTCGTCGAGCGTGCGGAAACCCAGCTCGGCGAGCAGCTCACGCACCTCCTCGGCGATGAAGAGCATGAAGTTCTCGACGAACTCCGGCTTGCCGGTGAAACGCTCGCGCAGCACCGGGTTCTGGGTGGCGATACCCACCGGGCAGGTGTCGAGGTGGCACACGCGCATCATCACGCAGCCCGAGACGACCAGCGGAGCGGTCGCGAAACCGAACTCCTCGGCGCCGAGCAGCGCGGCGATCATCACGTCGCGGCCGGTCTTCATCTGGCCGTCGACCTGGACGACGATGCGGTCGCGCAGGCCGTTGAGCAGCAGCGTCTGCTGGGTCTCGGCCAGGCCGAGCTCCCAGGGTCCACCCGCGTGCTTGAGCGAGGTGAGCGGCGAAGCACCGGTACCGCCGTCGTGGCCCGAGATGAGCACGACGTCGGCGTGCGCCTTGGACACACCGGTGGCGACGGTGCCGACACCCGGCTCCGCGACAAGTTTCACGTGAATCCGAGCCTGCGGGTTCGCGTTCTTCAGGTCGTGGATCAGCTGCGCCAGATCCTCGATCGAGTAGATGTCGTGGTGCGGCGGCGGGGAAATGAGCCCGACTCCTGGAGTCGAGTGACGCACCTCGGCGACCCACGGGTACACCTTGTGCGCGGGCAGCTGACCGCCCTCACCCGGCTTGGCACCCTGGGCCATCTTGATCTGGATGTCGGTGGCGTTGGTCAGGTAGTGCGCGGTGACGCCGAAGCGACCCGACGCGACCTGCTTGATCGCCGAACGACGCCAGTCGCCGTTCTCCTCCACCTCGAAGCGAGCGGGGCTCTCGCCGCCCTCACCGGAGTTGGAGCGCGCACCGAGACGGTTCATCGCGATCGCGAGGGTCTCGTGCGACTCGGCCGAGATGGAGCCGTAGCTCATCGCGCCGGTCGAGAACCGCTTCACGATCTCGCGGGCGGACTCGACCTCGTCGATCGAGATCGGCGCGCGCACGCCCTTCTTGAACTTGAACAGACCACGCAGCGCGGCGAGACGCTCGGACTGGTCGTCGACCAGCTTGGTGTACTCCTTGAAGATCGAGTACTGGCCGGTACGGGTGGCGTGCTGCAGCTTGAACACCGTGTCCGGGTTGAACAGGTGGTACTCGCCCTCACGACGCCACTGGTACTCACCGCCCACCTCGAGCTCGCGGTGCGCGCGCTCGTTGCGGTTCTCCAGGAACGCGGTGCGGTGGCGGATGGCCACCTCTTCGGCGATCTCGTCGAGACCGATACCGCCCAGCGGCGAGCGCAGGCCGGTGAAGTACTCGTCGACCAGGTCCTGAGCCAGGCCGATGACCTGGAACAGCTGGGCGCCGTTGTAGGAGGCGAGGGTGGAGATGCCCATCTTCGACATCACCTTGAGCACGCCGTTGCTGGCCGCGGTGCAGTAGTTCGCGACGGCCTTGCGGTAGTCGGCGGCCAGGTCGCCGGTGCTGGCGGGCAGCGACAGCGAGCCGCGCTCGAGCATGTCCTCGATGGACTCGAAGGCCATGTACGGGTTGATCGCGGCGGCGCCGAAGCCGACGAGGGCAGCCATGTGGTGCACCTCGCGGGCGTCACCGGCCTCCACGACCAGGCCGACCATCGTGCGGGTGCGCTCGCGCACCAGGTGGTGGTGCACCGAAGAGGTGAGCAGCAGCGACGGGATCGGCGCCAGCTTCTCGTTGGACTCGCGGTCCGACAGCACGATGATGCGCGCGCCGCCGTCGATCGCGGCCGAGACCTGGGTGTTGATGGCCTGCAGCGCCCGGCGCAGGCCCTCGCCGCCCTCGGCGACCGGGTACAGACCACGGACCACGACCGAACGCAGCTCGGGGTGGCTGCCGTCGTCGTTGATGTGGACCAGCTTGGCCAGCTCGTCGTTGTCGAGGATCGGCTGCTCGAGCGCGATCTGCTTACAGGACTCCGGGCCGGGGTGCAGCAGGTCGGCCTCGGGGCCGATGTTGCGCTTGAGGCTGGTGACGACCTTCTCGCGGATGGCGTCCAGCGGCGGGTTGGTGACCTGCGCGAACAGCTGCGAGAAGTAGTCGAACAGCAGGCGCGACCGGTTCGACAGCACCGCGATCGGGGTGTCGGTGCCCATCGAGCCGAGCGCCTCACCGCCGGTCTTGGCCATCGGGGTGATGAGCAGGCTCAGGTCCTCGGTGGTGTAGCCGAAGATCTGCTGACGGATCAGCACGCGGTCGTGCGACATGTGCACGTGCGGGCGGTCGGGCAGGTCGGCCAGGCGGCTCACGCCCGCGTCCAGCCATTCCTGGTACGGCTCGGCGCCGGCCAGTTCCGACTTGATCTCGGCGTCGGTGACGATGCGGCCCTGCTCGGTGTCGACCAGGAACATCTTGCCCGGCTGCAGGCGGATCTTCTGGACGACGGTCGACGGGTCGATGTCGAGCACGCCGACCTCGGAGGCCAGCACGACCAGGCCGTCTTCGGTGACCCAGATGCGGCCCGGGCGCAGACCGTTGCGGTCGAGCACGGCGCCGATCTTCTTGCCGTCGGAGAAGCACACCGAAGCCGGGCCGTCCCACGGCTCCATCAGCATCGAGTGGTACTCGTAGAACGCCCGCAGCGCGGGGTCCATGTTCTCGTTGCGCTCCCACGCCTCGGGGATCATCATCATGATCGCGTGGTGCAGGTCGCGCCCGCCCAGGTGCAGCAGTTCGAGCACCTCGTCGAAGCGCGCGGTGTCGCTCGCGCCGGGGGTACAGACGGGGAAGATCTTGTTCAGGCGGTTGTTGCCCGCCTCGTCCTTGCCGAACACGTCCGAACGCAGCAGCGCCTCACGCGCGCGCATCCAGTTCTCGTTACCGGTGACGGTGTTGATCTCACCGTTGTGGGCGACCCGGCGGAACGGGTGCGCCAGCGGCCACGAGGGGAAGGTGTTGGTGGAGAAGCGCGAGTGCACGATGCCGATGGCCGACTCGACGCGCTCGTCCTGTAAGTCCAGGTAGAACGCGCGTAGCTGCGGCGTGGTGAACATGCCCTTGTAGATGAAGGTCTCGCCGGACAGGCTCGGGAAGTACACCGACTCCTTGCCGACGGCGCCCTCACCGGGACCCGCGTTGCCGAGCTCGTGCTCGATGCGCTTGCGGATCACGTAGGCGCGACGCTCCAGGTCCATGCCCGAGAGCTGCTCGGCCGAGTTCTTGGGCGAGCCGATGAACAGCTGACGGAAGGTCGGCATGGCATCGCGGGCCAGCGCGCCGAGCGAGGACTCGTCGATCGGCACCGCACGCCAGCCGAGCACGGCCATGCCCTCTTCGGCGACGATCTTCTCGACGCCGTAGGCGGCGCGCGCGGCTTCGCGGCGGGCCTGCGGGAGGAAGGCGATACCGGTGGCGTAGGAACCCGCCTCGGGCAACTCGAAGTCCACAACCGCGCGGAAGAACTTGTCCGGGAGCTGGATCAGGATGCCCGCGCCGTCGCCGGAGTTCGGCTCCGCGCCGGCGGCACCTCGGTGCTCCAGGTTCAGCAGTGCCGTGATGGCCTTGTCGACGATGTCTCGACTGCGTCGTCCGTGCATGTCGGCGACGAATGCGACGCCGCAGGCGTCGTGCTCGTATGCCGGATCGTAGAGCCCGGTGACACCGGGTGACCTGTGGCCAGGAAGTTGCGTCATGCCTCTGCCTTCAAGAAAGTCGGCTGTCGATGATCGGCCACCCAGCAAGCTGAGCGTGGACCCTTCGTCGTTTCGCCTCCGTCAAGACTGCGTCCGTACGATCCGAAACCAGCGGCGATGATGGTTTGCGGCGTGCAGTCACGTCTCCAGTTGTCCACCCGCTTCGTTGACGTAGTGGGGGTGCTCGGAGGTAACGGGACGCTTACATGTCCCTTACCTCCGCGCGGGGTTTCACCCGCTACTCTTGGCCCGGTTTCACCGGACCCCGAACAGGTGGTTGTGCCGAACAAGGGTGCGTTCGGCGTAAGAGCAAACGATAAGTCAGACCGCAGACCCAACCAACTAAGGTTGGGCTTAGTAACCCTGTCTAGCTGGGGTTTGTAACGGCAGCCCGTATCGTCACGCGCGTCGTCCAGTGTAAAGCAGGCACGAGGCCGGATCGATCCCGCGGAACCGGCGCCGACCTGCGCGAACATCGTCGACGGGCGAGCCGGAACCGGCCGGAGGCGTGTGACCTTCGACCGAACTCACCTGCATCGCAGCAGGATTCCCCAGCAAAGTGCAGGTCAAACCTATGGTTTCCCGCTAACCAGGGCCGTCGGCGGTGAGATATTCCCGACAGCGCCCCGACATGCCCTGGTAGCCAGCCGACCGTACGGTCTGCGAGTGAGACGCTCTTCACAGCACATATCCAGCTAACGCGCGGCAGTGTCGTTCGCCACATGAGGCCCCCGGAATGGGGGCCGATGCGGCTCGCCGGGACCGACACGCCGAGGTCGGCGGCCCACGCCGACAGCCGGCGCGATGCCGGGAGTTCGGATCTGTGAGGCTGACCACAAATACCGCTTCGCCGCTCGGTGTGGCGGCGCCGCGCCTGTCACGCTGACACCACGAATCCATGACAGTTTCGCCACGCGAAAGAACCGGGGAGAAGGTATGACCGGCACACTCGCCTGGCTCGGCGGCGGCCTCGTTACGCCTTCGCGCGACGACATCGGGCCCGACCACGCCGGATATGTCGTCACCGGCGCCGCGGTGGCGCTGTTCGCCGTGGTCGCGGGGCTGGTCACCGCCGTCGCGCTCGCCGCCGCCGACGGGATCGGGTTCTTCTTCGTCGCCGTGCTCGCGCTGCTCGCCGCCGTGGCAGCCGGTGCGATCGGACGGGCGCTCGCCACCAGGAACACCACCGACGACCGGCGCGGCACCGCCGCGCGCGTCGGAATCGGCGTGCTGGCCGGGGTGTCCGTGGCCGAGCTGGCCACCACCGTGCTGCTCGGCGGGACCGTCGACCGCGAGCTGGACGTGCGCGCCCACGCCGATGCCGAACGCGCGCCTGCCGTCGTCACCGCGCGCGCCGAGTACGACCTCGCCGTCGCCGACCGCGCCGCGCTCGACACGTCCATCGCGACCGCGCAGGCCGACATCGACCGCAACCTCGTCATCGCGCGCTGCGAGTTCAATCCGACCCCGGAGTGCCCGCAGACCCGCATCACCGGTGTTCCCGGTCGTGGGCCCGAGGCGCAGACCGCCAACGAGATGCTCGACGACGCCCGCAAGCAGCTCGCCGCCGCACAGGCCCGCACCGACGGCCTCGACCAGCGCGTGCGCGCCGAGACGGCCGAGCTGGCCGCGGCCCGCGCCGACGCCTTCGCCGAGGGCGATCGCGGGATCGGCGCCCGCTGGCTGGCCATGAACGGCTACACCGCCGATCACCTCGGCGGCGCCGCGCTTCGCCTGCTGATGCTGGTCGCGGGCATCGCGCTGGCGTTGTCACCGCTGCTGCTGCGCTGGTGGCGCGGGGAGACCGCGCTGGACCGCAAGGTCGCCGCCGACGAGATCGCCGACCGGGCCGAACGCGCCGCCGACGCCGCCATCGCGGTGAAACAGGCCGAGGTGCGCACCGAGACGGCGGTGCTGCGGGCCGAGCAGGAACTCGACTCGCAACGGCTGGCCATCGAGGCCGACGGCGTGATCGATCGAGAACGTCAGCGAACCAGGATCATCGCCGCGATCGGCGGTTTCGAGCTCGGGTACACCGAGCCGCATCGAAAGGACGAGTCCGTGGCTCTGGAGCCGACTTCGCAGCAGCAGCTGCCCGCCGGATACCTCCCGCACGCCCTGCCGCACGGCCAGGCCGGTGCGCTGGTACCCGCCGAGCAGGCACCGCCGCAGGCGCCGACCGGCGGGGGCGGGCTGGAGCTGCCGATCATCGGGACCGTGCCGTTCACCGACACCGCCGCGCGCTGGATCCGGCCGCTCGTTCCGTCGTTCGTCGCCAATGCCATCGACTCGGCCACGCATCCGCTGCGGACCGCGCGACAGGCGTTCGAAGAGGTCGAGGAGGTGACCTTCACGCTGCGCCGCAGCCGGAAGGTGACCGTCGATACCCAGGACTCGCAGCGGCAGTTCCAGCAGGCGCCGCAGCAGCCGTACCAGCTGGCGCCCGGGCAGCAGGGTTACCTGCCCACGGGTTATCCACAGCCGCAGTACAACCCGTACGCGCAGCAGATCGCGTCGAATGTGGTTGACGCGCCCGGCCGGAACTACCACCCGGATCCGCGTCAGTACCCTGGGCAGCCGAGCTACACCGCGTTGCCCGCGGGACAGGGTACGGCGCTGCCCGCCGCCGGTCAGGGCGAGCTGGCCGGGTCGGACGCCCACGAGCTGCCGAGTGGTCAGCAGCGTCAGCTGCCGCCCGCTCGATAGCTCAGTGGACATCTGTTCACTGGGTATCAGCGGTGATCGATCGCACCGATCCGCTCCGGTTGCGAACGACAAAACGCACGGTCAGCAGTTGTTATACATACCTGACTACTCAGTGACCTAGCTAACAGGTTCGCCTGTTCGGGTCGGTTCGGTTTACAGTTCGAAGGTGATCAGCGACGTACGCTCCGGGACGTCTTCGCCCTGGGGTTCGCCCCTGCTCGGACCCGCCGAGGAGAAGGCGGCCATCCGCCGGGTGCGGGTGCAACTGCTGCTCACCGCCCCCCTGCTCATCGCCAACCTCATCGGCATCGCGATGACCATCGTGCTCGCGGGGTTCGTACTGCCGGGGCCGAGCATGTTCACCGGGCGACTGCTGCTGGTGAACGCCGTCTTCACGCCGCTGTGCGCGGTGGCCGCGCTCGCGGTCGGCACGGTGTGGGGGACCGTCGCCGGGCTGCGAACCATGCGCTGGGCCACCGACCCCGACCATGTACCGACACCGGCCGAACAGCGCGTCACCGTCTCGGCGCCGCGCTGGATGGTGTTGCAGCAGGCGATGCTGTGGACTTTGGCGCTCATCGTGCTCACCGTTGTGTACGGCGTGATCGAGCCGGGGCTCATCCCCAAGCTCATCCTCGCCATCGGGTCGGCCGCGATCGTGGTGTGCGCCAACAGCTATCTGATCGTCGAATTCGCGCTGCGGCCCGTCACCGCGCGGGTGCTGCAGGCCGATCCGCAACGCCGTCGCGGCATCGGCGTGTTCGGTCGCACCATGCTGTCGTGGCTGGTCGGTGTCGGTGTGCCGGTGGCGCTGGCGATGGTCGTCGCCATCTGGGCGCTGGCCGATCCCCAGGTGAGCAAGGCGCGCCTGGCCGTGTGCGTGCTCAGTCTCGGCGGGTCGGCGTTGCTGTTCGGCATGGTGCTCATGGCGCAGGTCGTCGCCGCGACGGTCGCGCCGATCCGTGGTGTGCGCCAGGCGTTGCGCCGGGTGGAGAACGGCGACCTCGACGCCGAGATCGCGCTCTACGACGGCACCGAACTCGGTGAGCTGCAGAGCGGTTTCAACCACATGGTGCACGGCCTGCGCGAACGCGCCATGATCGAGGACCTGTTCGGAAAACACGTCGGCCACGATGTCGCCATGGCGGCCATCGCCTCGCGCCCCGTCCTCGGCGGGACCGAAACCGAGGCCGCCGCCCTGTTCATCGACATCATCGGCTCGACGACCATGGCCGCCACCCTCCCCGCGCCCGAGATCGTCGGCATTCTCAATCGCTTCTTCGACATCGTCGTCGACGAGGTGGAACGCCACGGCGGTCTGCTCAACAAGTTCGAAGGCGACGCGGCCCTCGCCATCTTCGGCACCCCCGCACCGCTGGAAGACGCGGCGGGCCAGGCCCTTTCGTGTGCCCGCGCCATCCAGCGCCGCCTGCGCGACACCTCCGACCTGGACGCGGGCATCGGCGTCGCCGCCGGTCGCGTGGTCGCGGGCAATGTGGGCACCCACAACCGCTACGAGTTCACGGTCATCGGCGATGCGGTCAACGAGGCGGCCCGCCTGTGCGAACTGTCCAAGCAGTACGAACAACGCCTGCTCACCTCCGCGACCACCCTCACCAAGTCCGCGCCGACCGAAGCGAACCATTGGACCCTGGGCGAGCAGGTCACGCTGCGTGGCCGCCTGCAACCCACCCACCTCGCCCTTCCGCACACTCCGTGAACCCACTCCCCCGGCCGGGCCCCGCTAGACTCGGGCCGTGCGCCCCGTCGTGACCACGGTCGGCGCCGTCGGGGCGGGCATCGATCCGGCACAATCGCCGACGGTCCCGATCCGCCCCCTGCGATTTCGCGAACTGCTCGACGAGCCGTTCGCCCTGATCCAGGCCCATATCCGGCCGCTGGCCGCGCTCGCGGGGGCAACGCTCACCCTCGCCGTACTCGGTGTTCTCGGCATCACCGGCCTGGTCTCACACCTCACCGACGGCTCCGATGCGGGTACCGCGTGGGCGGTGGTGCTGGCAACGGCCGCGTTCGTGTGGTTGTCGCGATCGGTGCTGCGTGGCGCGACCGTCGCCCTGGCGCTGGCCGACTTCGCCGGCGCGCGCATCGGCCTGCGGGCGGGCATCCGGACCGCCGCACACCACGGCGGGCCGCTCGCGCTCGCGCAGATCATGTTCTCGCTCATCGGAATCGGTGTACTGGCGGTCGGCAGCCTGCTCGTCGTCACCTATCCGCTCGCCCTGATCTGGCTGTCGAATCTGCGGGCCCGCCGGTTCGTCACCGAACCCGCGATCATCGCCGAGAACGCCGGCTACCGGCAGGCCGTCGCCCGCTCGAAAGACCTGGTGGAGGGCGCGAACTGGAGCATCGGCGGCCTCTGGCTCACCCAGCGGGTGCTGTTCGCCGTGCTCGCGGTGCCCGCCTTCGGTATCCCCTTCTTCCTGTCGGACTTCTCCGGCACCCACCGATGGGCCTTCATCACGCTGGTGGTCGGTGGCCTGCTGCTGGTGGTGACGGTCGCCGAGATCGTGGAATCCACCAGCCGGGTGCTCTGCTACATCGACCGCCGTTGTGTCCGCGAAGGGCTCGACATCCGCATTCCGGGTGAGAACCGATGAACGACAACCAGTTCGGTCCCCCGCCACCGCCCCGGCTCGGCCCGGCCGCCGACCATCGAGCCGAAGCCGAGAACGCCGCGGCCCGCCGTGATTTCGACCGTGCCTTACGTGAGCGCTTCCGTGCTGTCCTGCGCGGACTGGAGCAGAACGGCAGCCTGCCGGTGCGCCGCTCACGCACCGCGCAGGAAACCGCCGACGACGCGACCCTCGCCCTCCCACCCGAACAGTCCGCCGAATTACATCCGGCGGCAAGCACTTTCGACGAGGTCGTGTACGGCGGCCGCCGCGCCACCGAGGACGAATACCGCCACCTCGAATACGCCGACCGCTACTCCCAGCACGCGCCACCGCCGGCCGCCGAACCGGTCGACATCGAGATCGTCGACACCGAACCCGCACCGCGCAGGCAACTTCCGCCGCTTCCGGCAATCCTGCGCAACCCACGGTTCTGGGCCGTCCTCGCGGGCATCCTGTTCCTGGGCGTGCTCCTGTACGCGGGCCTGCAATCCTGCGGCGCGCCCAACGCACCGACCCCGCCCGACCCGCCACCGAACATCGACAGCCCACCGGACCGGCCCGAGGACCTCCCCGACCCCGCAGGCAGCGACTCGATCTTCAGCACCCTGCCCGGCTGGCTGGCCTACGGCGGCCTGCAACTGCTCATCGCCTTCGCCGTCGTCGTGTGGTGGCGGGCCCGCAGACGCGGCGCACTGGTCGGCGAACCGCGCCCGGTGGAAGTGGCCGCCAACGAACTGCTCGCGGGCCAAGCCGGGCTGTACCGCCGCTCGGGCGACGTGGCCCACGTCGCCCACATCCTGCGCTCGGCGACCCTGCGCCGGATCCGGCCACGCCTCGGCGCCCGAACCGACGACCAACTCGTCGCGACCATCGCCACCCGCCTCGGCACCCCCGCCCCCCGGATCGGCACCGTACTGTTCGGCCCGGTGCCCGACGAACCGACCCTCTACCACGTTGCCGCACACCTCGAATGGATCGAGACGGAGCTCGGATGACCGACAACACTGTCCTGCAGAAAACGCCGACCGCGGCCGAGGCCGGGGCGGCGCTGGCCGCCTTGCGTACCGAGATCGGTAAGGCGGTGGTCGGGAACGATCAGGCCGTGCTGTACCTGGTGCTCGCGCTGCTGTGCCGGGGGCACGTGCTGCTGGAAGGTGTGCCGGGCGTGGCGAAGACGCTGCTGGTGCGCGCGCTGGCCACCTCGCTCGACCTCGAGCACGCGCGGGTGCAGTTCACCCCCGATCTGATGCCGGGTGATGTCACCGGTTCGCAGATCTACGACCCGCATTCGGCCGAGTTCACCTTCCGGCAGGGGCCGGTGTTCACCAACCTGCTGCTGGCCGACGAGATCAACCGCACCCCACCGAAAACCCAGTCCTCGCTGCTGGAATCGATGGAGGAGCGTCAGGTTTCGGTGGACGGGCAGCCCCGGCCGCTGCCCGACCCGTTCGTGGTGATCGCCACCCAGAACCCGATCGAGCAGGAGGGCACCTATCCGCTGCCCGAAGCGCAGCTCGACCGGTTCCTGTTCAAGGTCGACATCCGCCTGCCCGAACGCGACGACGAGTTCCGCATCCTGCAGCGCCACGCCAACGGCTTCGACCCGCGCGACCTCGGTGCGGCCGGGCTGCGGCCGGTCGCCGGGCCCGCGCACATCGCGGCCGCGCGGGCCGCGGTGGGGCAGGTGACGGTGAGTCCCGAGGTGCTCGCCTACATCGTCGACCTGTGCCGGGCCACCCGGTCCTCGCCAGCCGTCGCGCACGGTGCGTCGACCCGTGGCGCCACCGCGCTGCTCGCCGCGGCCCGCGCCTTCGCCTGGCTGAACGGGCGCGGGTACGTGACTCCCGACGATGTGAAAACCGTTGCGGTTCCGGTGCTTCGGCACCGTCTGCAGTTGCGTCCGGAGGCCGAGCTGGACGGGGTGAGCGCCGAGGGTGTGCTCGCGTCGTTGCTCGGCTCGGTGCCGGTTCCGGTGTAGCGGTGGTCGTCACAGGCCGGTTCGCGCTGCTCGCCACGATGGCGGGCGCGCTGGTGATGTTCGCCGTTCCGTCGTTCGGTGGTGTGCTCGGCGCGAGTTCGCTGCTGCTCGTGGTCCTGCTGATCGATGTGGCGCTGGCCGCCCGCCCGAACACGTTGACCGTGACGCGCGAACCGTTGACCGTCGTCCGGCTGGGCCGGGAGACGGAAGTGGAACTGGCCGTGACCAATACGGGCACCACCACGGTTCGTGGGCTGCTCTGGGATGCGTGGCCCGAGAGTGCGCGCGCCGAATATCGCACGCGCCGAATGGCTTTGGCACCGAATACCCGGATCCGGTTCCGCACCAGGCTGAATCCGGTATATCGCGGTGACCGGGTGGCGGGTCCGGTGACACTGCGCCTGCTCGGACCACTCGGCATGGCCGGGCGGCAGACTCGCGTCGACGCACCCGCCCGCGTCCGCGCGCTGCCCGCCTTCCGCAGCGAGCGCCTGCTGCGGTCGAAGGTGAAGCGGCTGCACCACCTCGAGGGCCGCAATGTGGCCAATACCCGTGGTCAGGGCACCGAATTCGATTCGTTCCGGGAGTACGTGGCAGGCGACGACGTGCGAAGCATCGACTGGCGGGCCACCGCGCGCGCCACCGATGTGCTCGTGCGCACCTGGCGGCCCGAACGCAATCGGCACATGCTGATGGTGCTCGACACCGGCCGGGTCAGCGCGGGCCGGGTGGGCGACGGCACCAGGCTGGACTGCGCGATCGAAGCCGCCCTGCTGCTCGGCGGGCTGGCCGGCGCGGCGGGCGACACCGTCGACCTGCTGGCCTACGACCGAACGGTGCGCGCGGAGGTGACCGGCGCCGGTGGTGCGGGACTGCCGATGAAACTTATGCACACCCTTGCCGGGGTCACGCCGCAGCTTGTGGATACCGACACCGACGGCCTGGTTCGCACCGTGCTCACCCGGGTGCGCAGGCGCGCGCTGATCGTGTGGTTCACCAGTCTGGACGGACCGACGGTCACCGAACACCTGCTGCCCGCGTTGCCGACGCTCACCCGACGGCACCGGGTGCTCATCGTCTCGGTGACCGACCCTGACATCGCCGCCGCCGCTCGCGACCGGGAAACCGCCGAGGCCGTCTACACCTCGGCCGCCGCCGAGACCGTGCTGGCCGAGCGCGCGGTGGTGCGGGAATCCCTGCGCAGGCGTGGGGTCGCGGTGGTCACCGCGGCGCCGGATCAGCTGCCGGAGGCGCTGGCCGAGGAGTATCTGGAGCTCAAGCGGTCCGGTTCGCTCTGAGTTGTGGACAGCCGGAGTTTCCACCGGCACTCACAGTTCATGCACCGATTCACCAACAGGTTGTCCACAGGGCGAGCCTGTGTACAACTTCTCAGTGCGGCGAAAGCTGCTGGCGCCGAGACAGAATCGCGCCGATCACGTGATACGGGGGATAACCGGCGGGCACCTGCGTGCGGACTGCCGCGCACATCGACTCGGCCAGCTTCGTCCCCAGGTGGTGCTGGGCGGCCGGGGTGAGGGTGCGCAGCCTGGTGAGGTACTGCCGTGCGGCCGTCGCGAGGTCGTCGGACAGGCCGGTCGGGTCGAGCTGCGCCGCCCAGCCGGTGAGCCACGGTGGTGCGGCCGCCAGCGCGGGCCGGGGAAGCTGCTGACGGGTGTGCACAACCACCGTGCCCGCGAGCACGTCACCCACGCGCCTGCCCTCGCGTGAGCACAGCGAGGTGATCACCGCGACCGCGCCGAAGCCACCGAGCATCCAGAAGTCGACGATCGCCCCCGCCAGCCCACGGGTGAGCGCATGCCGGAAATCCGTGGGGCCCGCATCGGCGCGAACGACCCGCAGCCCGAACGCCATCTTCCCCAGGGACCGTCCGCGGGTGAGGGTTTCGCTGCACACCGGATAGCCGACCAGCACGGTCACGATGGTGACCACCGCGAGCACCGACATCCACGCCTCGTCGGCGGCGCTCCACAACAGCATCAGCATCCCGGCGTAGAACAGGCCGAAGGCCAGCGTCAGCTGCAGCATCAGGTCGAGCAGGAAAGCGCCCGCACGGCTGGGGATGCGCGCGATGGGGAGTTCGAGCGCCACCGCTTCGCCGGTGGTGAATTCGGCCATGTGGCTAGCATTCCCGATATGGACACCGATGCCTACAGCTGGGCGCGTCAACGGTCGTGGTATCGGCTGGATCAGCTGGTCCGTCAGCGCAGGCTCACCGGGGCCGAGGCCGACGAACTGATCGCCCTGTACCGCTCGGCGTCCCAGCAGCTGGCCAAGCTGCAGGGTCATCGGGCCGATCCCGAGGTGCTCGCCGGGCTCAGCGCGCTGCTCGCCCGCGCGCGTGGGCGGGTGCTCGCGGCGCGCGCACAGCCGTGGCGCGAGATGGGCAGATTCTTCACCAGGGGCTTTCCGGCGGCTGTGTACAGAGCGTGGCCGTGGTGGTTGGGGACAACCGCGATCTTCCTGCTCGTCAGCACGGTGATCGCGGTGCTTGTGGACAACTCGGCGGGCGCCCGCGAAGCCCTGGGGATTCCCGAGGGCGATCACTCGATCATCACCGGACCTGGGGGTTCGTTCGAGACCTACTATTCCGAACACCCCAACGACGCCTTCGCCGCCAAGGTGTGGACCCACAATTCCTGGGTCTCGGCCATCGCCTTGTTCACCGGCGTGCTGATCCTCCCGGCTGTGTATGCCCTGTTCATGAACGCGCTGAATCTGGGGATAACCGGTGGATTGATGGCCGACGCCGACCGGCTCGACTCGTTCTTCGGTTTCATCCTTCCGCACGGAACGCTCGAGCTCACGGCGCTGTTCGTGGCGGGCGGCGTCGGCTTGAAGCTCGGCTGGACGCTGGTCGATCCCGGTCGGTCGAGCCGGGCCGTCGCGATGGCCCGGCAGGGCAGGGCGACTGCCACTGTCGCGCTCGGTCTCGTCGCGGTGCTTCTGGTGTGTGGGTTGCTGGAGGGCTTCGTGACGCCGAGCGGCCTGCCCGCGCCCGTGCGCATCGCTCTCGGCTTCCTGGCCGAGGGATTGTTCCTCACCTATGTGTTCGTGGTGGGCCGCCGGGTCGCCGAAGAACAGGACGCCGCTTCCGCGCTGCCCGAGGCCATGCCCGATCCGGCCCTGCGATGGCTGCCGAAGGTTCCCACGCGGGTGTGATCACGCATCTGCACGTGCATTTGTGCGGCAGGCAACTCCGAGCACACCTCGGCTGTGAGCCCACTGGGCAATCGACAGCTACGTGAGGTTACGAGTTGGTGAACTCCCCCGATTTGAGTTCCGCTGGCCGCAGCGAGTCGAGCTCGAGCTGCGGCCAGCGTTGCCGTTAACTGTACACAATCGTTATGCCCATGCAACCCCCAACGCGCAGGTTAGGGGTATCGAGTGCGGGTCTGCGAAGACGTGTGAAGCGCACGCTCTCCACAACTACAGCTAACTCCTGGCGCGTCGTCGGGACGGCAATTGCACACACCGGGAATTCACCTTCGGCAAACCTGGGACCGTCGGTCCCATGCGTTCGAAGGGGCGGTCCAGGGAATATTGCTGCCCATTGCCCACACCCCCGACCGCACCCCGCGCATAGCCGATAACCTGCGACAACGGCAACCGGATTTCGGTTTGCGCGATACTCGGGGCCTTAAAAGAAACCTTAAGTTTGTTTACAAGGCTGCAAACATGATCAACAACTAGCAATCAGGTCGAATCACCTGCCATACAGCTACTTACTGCGCGGCTGACAAGTTGCGCAGGGCCTCCCGAACGGCGCGAGACGGGCAGTGAAACAGCTGGAAGACGGCCGGATTACCGCGCTGTGATCTTCGCCTCACCGACCCGATACGGCGAAGCCCTACGATGACGAGATGACCGGGGTCAAGGACCGTTTGCTCACCATCGTTGCCGGCCAGCTCGGTAATCCGCACGGACCGCTCGGCAAGGTAGTGGCCCTGCTCCTCAATCGGGGGAACAAACGCGCCATCGCGGGTGCCGTCGACGGCGCCGCCCCCGCCGCGGGCGCGGAGGTGGCCGATATCGGTTTCGGTGGCGGCGCGGGCCTGGCGATGCTGCTGGAACGAGTGGGCCCGGACGGCGTGGTGCACGGCATCGAACCCTCGCCCGACATGCTCGCCCGCGCCCGTGGCACCTATGCCATGGAGGTGGCCGAGGACCGGCTCGTGCTCGCCGAGGGCACCCTTGCCGCCCTGCCGCTGCCCGATGCGAGCCTGGACGCGGCGATCACGGTGAACACCGTCTACTTCCTCGACGACCTGCCCGCCGCGTGTGCCGAACTCGACCGGGTGCTCCGGCCCGGCGGTACGGCCGTGATCGGTATCGGCGATCCGGACGGTATGGCCCGGATGCCTTTCACCCCTTATGGATTCACGCTGCGCCCGGTGGCCGAGGTGACGGGCGCGCTGACCGGTGCCGGTTTCACGGTCGAACAGCGCACCCTGCCCGGCCCGCCGTTCCCCTTCCATCTACTTGTCGCGCGCAAGGAGTGAGCGTCGCCGGAAACGACAAAAGGCCCGATCCCGTGGGATCGAGCCTTTTGCTCTCTGTGGGCGAAGGGGGACTTGAACCCCCACGTCCTTACGGACACTGGCACCTGAAGCCAGCGCGTCTGCCATTCCGCCACTCGCCCGAGCGACTCGAAAAATCTAACATGCCCTCCGGCTGAAAATAAAATCGGGTCCCTGACCTGCGGTGATGCGGACGCGTTCGGCTCGGGAACCGGGGCGCCGCGCCGGGAGTTACCTGGTAGGAGGATCGTGGATATCATGCAAGGAACGTGGTCGGGTTCGGACACGCCGTAAAGGGCACTCCGACAGGACGGACACGCGCACCGAAGGGAGGGCTGTGATGGGCATCGTGTCGAGATTCGAACGTCGCTTACAGAGCGCCGTCGGTGACGTGTTCGCGAGGGTGTTCGGCGGCAGCGTCGTTCCCCAGGAGGTAGAGGCCGCGCTGCAGCGCGAAGCCGCAGATCGGATCCAGGAACTGGAGGGCGGGCATCAGCTCGCACCCAACAGTTATGTGATCACGATCAACGAATCAGATTTCGGGAAACTCGACGCAGATCACGACCTGACGACCAAGGCGTTCGCCAAACATCTGCAGGATTACATCCGCGAGCAGGGCTGGCAGACCTACGGCGAAGTGCACGTGGCGTTCGAGGCATCACCTACGCTGCACACCGGAATGTTCAGAGCGAGCGGCCGCGTCGACCCCGACGCCGGTCGCGGGACCGTCCCACCTCGCCCCGGACCGCCACAACGACCCGCACACCCGCAACCAGGAGCTGGCCCCATGACGCACAACTCAGGCTACGAGCCAAGCCGAGAGCCCGCGGAGTCCGATCCACGCAACCGCGGGTACGCACCGCCGCCCGCCGCGCCTGGGGCTCCCTATCCGCCTGCCGACGACTACGGCCGCGGTGGCTACGGCGCGCCCGAGGGCCAGCCCGGCTACGACCCCGCCTACGGCCAGCAGGGCGGCGAGTACCACAACGGGTACGACCAGGCCCCGCAGCCGGGCTACGGTCAGCCCGGGTACGGCCAGCAGGGCTATGCCGAACCCGGTTACGACCAGCAGGGCGGGTACGGCCAGCAGGCCTACAGCCAGCAGGGTGGTTACGGTCAGCCCGGGTACGCCGAGCCGGGCTACGACCAGCAGGGTGGGTACGGCCAGCAGGGTTACGCCGATCCGCAGCAGGCCTACGGCCAGCAGCCCGGATACGGCCAGCAGGGTTACGCCGAACCCGGTTACGACCAGCAGGGCGGCTACGGCCAGAACGGTTACGCCGAGCCCGGCTACGGCCAGTCCTCCGGTTACGGCGCCCAGGCGGCCGGTTACGCCGAGCCCGCTTACGAGGAGCCCGCCGGTTACGGCCAGCAGGGTGGGTACGCCCAGCCGCAAGCCGGTTACGGCCAGCCCGCGGGTGGTTACGGTGCCCCGGCGCAGTCCAGCTACTCGGCCACGCTGCAGCTCGACGACGGCAGCGGCCGCACCTACCAGCTGCGTGAGGGTTCCAACATCATCGGCCGCGGCCAGGACGCGCACTTCCGGCTGCCCGACACCGGTGTGTCGCGCCGCCACATCGAGGTCCGCTGGGACGGCCAGACCGCCATGCTCTCCGACCTGGGTTCCACCAACGGCACGCTGGTCAACGGCTCGCCGGTACAGGACTGGCAGCTCGCCGACGGTGACGTCATCCGGGCCGGACATTCCGAGATCCTGATCAGGATCGTCTGATCCCGTAAGCTGCGCGGTGCAGGTCACGTGTCGACGCCGTCGGCCCTATGATGCTGCCATCACACGCACGGCCCCGACCTCGGGGCCCGCAAGCCAGCACGCTGGTGGGGGTCACTTCGTCCCCTGCCGCACCGACGTACCCGGGCGAACAGGAGGTGGAACGCCGTGCAGGGACTGATCCTGCAATTGACCCGCGCGGGGTTCCTGCTGCTGCTCTGGTTGTTCGTCTGGGCCGTTCTGCGGACCTTGCGCAGCGATATCTACGCGGCATCCGGCATCCGGATACAGCCGAGGGCCGCACGCGGAGCGCGTGGTTCCATCGGTCTGCCATCCCTGAGCCGAGGCCAGAAGGGCGCCAAGTATCTAGTGGTGACTCATGGTTCACTAGCCGGCACTCGGATCACACTCGGCACGCAGCCGGTCCTCATCGGCCGCGCCGACGATTCGACGCTGGTACTCACCGACGACTACGCCTCGACCAGGCACGCGCGACTGTCTCAGCGTGGTGACGACTGGTACGTGGAAGACCTCGGTTCCACCAACGGCACGTATCTCGACCGCGCGAAAGTCACCACCGCCGTCCGTGTTCCGCTCGGCACTCCTGTCCGGGTCGGCAAAACAGTGATCGAGCTGCGATCGTGACACTTGTTCTGCGCTACACCGCGCGAAGCGACCGCGGACTCGTCCGGGGCAACAACGAGGATTCGGTCTACGCGGGCGCTCGCCTGCTAGCCCTCGCCGACGGTATGGGTGGACACGCCGCCGGTGAAGTCGCCTCCCAGTTGATGATCGCCGCGCTGGCGCATCTCGACGACGACGAACCCGGCGAGGACATCCTCGGCAAGCTCGACCGCGCCACCCGTTCCGGCAACGCCGCCATCGCCGACCACGTCGAGGCCGAACCCGAACTCGACGGCATGGGCACCACGCTCACCGCCATCCTGTTCGCGGGCCGCAAGCTCGGCATGGTGCACATCGGCGACTCGCGCGCCTACATGCTGCGCGACGGCGAACTCACCCAGATCACCCGCGACGACACCTTCGTGCAGTCGCTGGTCGACGAGGGTCGTATCACGCCCGAACAGGCGCACACCCACCCGCAGCGATCGCTCATCATGCGCGCCCTCACCGGCAACGAGATCGAGCCGACGCTCATCATGCGTGAAGCCCGCGCCGGTGACCGGTATCTGCTGTGCTCCGACGGACTCTCCGACGTGGTGAGCGACGAGACCATCGGCAACACCATGCGCGAGGGCAATACCGACGAGTGCGCCGACCGGCTCATCGAATTGGCTTTGCGCTCAGGCGGTCCCGACAACGTCACCGTTGTCGTCGCCGATGTGATCGACCTCGACTACGGGCAGAGTCATCCGATCGTCGCCGGTGCCGCCTCCACCGAGGAGGAGGAAGACGCGCCGCCGCCGAACACCGCGGCCGGCCGCGCCGCCGCCATGCGTCCGCCGCGCGCCCAGCCGCGCCGGGCCGCCGCCGCTCCCCCACCGCCCGAGACCAAGTCGCACAAGCTGCGCTGGCTGCTGCTGTCGGTGGCCTTGATCGTGGCCGTCGCGGTGGGACTCGTGGTGGGCTACAAGATGATTCGCAGCAACTACTACGTGGGCGCCGACAACGATCAGGTGGTCGTGATGCGCGGCCTGCCCGGTTCGATCCTCGGCTACGCCATCCACGATGTGGAGCTCACCGCCTGCGTGAACAGCAAGAACGAGATCACGCTGCTCGAGGTCGGCGCCACCGCTCCCAACGGCTGCAAGAAGCTGATGGTCAGCGATCTCAAGCAGACCGGCCGCGATCAGGTGGAGCGCAGCCTGCCGCCGGATTCGCTGGCCCAGGCCCGCGAGAGCATGCGCCGGCTCACCGGCGAGGTCCTCGACCCGTGCCCCAAGAAGGAATCGGTGCCGCAGCCGGGTGTGCTGCCCACCGAGGTTCCCCCTGCCACCCCGGCGCCCGCGCCCGGACCCGGTGACCAGCCCGCCACGGCGACACCGACGCCTGCCCCGACCACTACGCCCGCCCCGACACCTTCCCCGCAGATCTCAGGGGAGAACTGCCGGGTGACGGACTGATGTCCGCACCGGCACCACCGTCGGCGGGGGCTTTCCCGAGTCCCCCAGGCGGATTCGCGCCCGCACCGCCGCCCTCGACGCGGCGGAATCAGGAGCTGTTGCTGCTGGCGGGCGCGGCGGGTATCACGACGGTGTCGTTGTTCATCGTCGAGGCGAGCCAGGAACAGTCGATCACCTGGGACATCGCCAAGTACGGTGTGGCGTTCCTCGCGCTGTTCGGAGTGGCGCACCTGGCGGTTCGCCGGTTCGCGCCGTTCGCCGACCCACTACTGCTACCGATCGTGGCGCTGCTCAACGGTCTCGGTCTCGTCCTGATCCACCGCCTCGACCTCGCCGACGCGCAGCAGGCGGCATACGACTCGAGCCCCATACCGTCCCCGGACGCCAACCAGCAGATCATGTGGACCGGCCTGGGCATCGTCGTGTTCATCAGCCTGCTCATCGTGTTGCGTGACTACCGCACGCTGGCGCGCTACACCTACACACTAGGCCTGGTCGGACTGATCGCGTTGGCGATTCCGGCACTGTTGCCGAGCCGGTTCTCCGAAGTCAACGGCGCCAAGATCTGGATCAAGCTCCCCGGATTCAGTGTGCAGCCGGGCGAATTCGCCAAGATCCTGCTCATCATCTTCTTCGCGGGTGTGCTCGTCGCCCAGCGTGACCTGTTCACCGCCGCGGGCAAGCACTTCCTCGGCATGGAGTTCCCGCGTCCGCGCGACCTCGGTCCGGTGCTGATCGTGTGGGTCGTGTGCATCGGTGTGCTCGTGCTCGAAAAGGATCTCGGCACCTCGCTGCTGATCTTCGGCACGGTGCTGGTGATGCTCTACATCGCGACCGAACGGGTGGGCTGGTTGCTCATCGGCGGCGGCCTGCTCGCGCTCGGCTTCGTGTTCGCCTACCAGCTGTTCGGGCATGTGCGCGTGCGCGTGGATACCTGGCTGCACCCGTTCGACGACTACCACAACACCGGCTACCAGATCTCGCAGTCGCTGTTCGGTTTCGCCACCGGCGGCCTGGCGGGCACGGGTCTGGGCAGCGGGCGTCCGCAGCAGGTTCCGTTCGCCAAGACCGACTTCATCGTCACCACCATCGGTGAGGAACTCGGCCTGATCGGCCTGGCCGCCGTGCTGATGCTGTTCCTGATCTTCATCGTGCGTGGGCTGCGCACCGCGCTCGCCGTGCGCGACAGTTTCGGCAAGCTGCTCGCGGCGGGCCTGTCGTTCACCATCGCCATCCAGATCTTCGTGGTGGTCGGCGGCGTCACCAAGCTGATCCCGCTCACGGGTCTGACCACACCGTTCATCTCCTACGGTGGCTCCTCGCTGCTGGCCAACTACGCGCTGCTCGGGTTGCTGATCAAGATCTCCGACGCCGCCCGCGCGCCCGCGCCGACCCGCAAACGCGCACCGGCGCCGATCGCCGAGGCGTCGACCGAGTTGTTGCGCAGGTCGGAAGGCAGGGCGAGCGCATGAACACTCCACTACGCCGGGTCGCCGTCGCCGTGATGGTGATGGTCGTCGCGCTCCTGGTGAACGCCACCTATCTGCAGGTGGTGAAGGCCGACGACCTGCGGGCCGACCCGCGCAACGTGCGCGTGCTGCTCGACGAGTACTCGCGCCAGCGCGGACAGATCTCCGCGGGCGGCACCGTGCTCGCGGGGTCGGTGGCCACCGACGACCGGTACAAGTACCTGCGCCAATACCCGAGCAGCCCACCGGCTTACGCGCCCGTCACCGGGTTCTACTCGATGCAGTACGGCAAGACCGGGATCGAGCTGGCCGAGGACCCGTTGCTCTCGGGCAACGACTCGAGCCTGTTCGGGCGCAGGCTCGTCGACATGTTCTCCGGTCGCGACCCGCGCGGCGCCAATGTGATCACCACCTTGAACCCGGTGATGCAGCAGGTGGCCTACGACGAGATGACGGCCAAGGGCTACACCGGATCGGTGGTGGCGATCGAGCCGAGCACCGGCAAGATCCTGACGATGGTCTCCACCCCGAGCTACGACCCCAACGAACTGTCGGGCCACGACGGCGCGGCCGGCCGGGCGGCGTGGGACCGGCTCAAGAACGACCCGTCCCAGCCGATGCTCAATCGCGCGGTCTCCCAGACCTATCCGCCCGGTTCCACGTTCAAGGCCGTGGTCACCGCCGCCGCGCTTGCCAACGGCGTGAGCGTGGACGACCAGTTCACCGCCGCCCCCAACATCACCCTGCCCGGCACCAGGACCACGCTGGAGAACTACAACGGCGCCACCTGCGGTGACCAGCCGACCGCCTCGCTCACCGAGGCCTTCCGGCGGTCCTGCAACACCGCGTTCGTCGAGCTGGGGATGAAGGTCGGCGCCGCCGAACTCAAGGACCAGGCCGCGGCCTTCGGGATCGGCCCGCACCGCGGCGTCCCCATCCCGGTCGCCGAGTCGACGGTCGGGCCGATCCCCGACAACGCGGCTCTCGGCCAGAGCAGCATCGGTCAGCGCGATGTCGCGGTGACCCCGCTCGACGTCGCCGTGATCGCCGCCACCATCGCCAACGGCGGCTCCCGGATGCAGCCGTACCTGGTGGACCAGACGCAGGCTCCCGACCTGTCGGAGCTGAGTGTGACCGAACCCTTCTCGGTGGGCCAGGCCGTGAGTCCACAGGTAGCGTCGAGCCTGGTGAACCTGATGATCGCCTCCGAAGCCAACACCGCGGGCGGCGGCCGGTCGCCGTACCAGATTGCGTCCAAGACCGGCACGGCCGAACACGGCAGCAATCCCCGTAACACCCCGCCGCATGCCTGGTATATGGCCTTCGCGCCCGCGCAGAACCCGAAGATCGCCATCGCGGTGATCGTCGAGAACGGCGGCGACCGGGCGCTGGCGGCGACCGGCGGCTCGGTGGCCGCACCGATCGCCAGGTCGGTACTGGACGCAGGCCTGGCAGGGGGCTGAACGAAATGAGTGTGCGAGTGACAACACGGGGGCCCCGATGCTGAACAACGGCGCCATGATCGCCGACCGCTACCGCCTGCAGCGGCTCATCGCCACCGGCGGTATGGGTCAGGTGTGGGAAGCGATGGACACCCGGCTCGACCGCCGGGTGGCGGTCAAGGTCCTCAAGACCGAGTTCTCCGCCGACCCGACGTTCCGTCAGCGGTTCCGGGTCGAGGCACGCACCACCGCGCAGCTCAACGCGCCGGGGATCGCGGGCATCTACGACTACGGCGAGACCACCGACCCGTCCGGCGGCGAAACCGCCTACCTGGTGATGGAGCTGGTGCAGGGCGAACCCCTCAACGCCGTGCTCAACCGCATGGGCAGGCTCTCGGTGATCCAGGGCCTCGACATGCTCGAGCAGACCGGACGCGCGCTCGAGGTGGCCCACGCCGCGGGTGTGGTGCACCGCGATGTGAAGCCGGGCAACATCCTGGTGACGCCGACCGGTCAGGTGAAGATCACCGACTTCGGCATCGCCAAGGCCGTCGACGCCTCGCCGGTGACCAAGACCGGCATGGTGATGGGCACCGCCCAGTACATCGCGCCCGAACAGGCCGTCGGCGAGGATGCCACCGCCGCCTCCGACGTGTACTCCCTCGGTGTGGTCGGGTACGAGGCGCTGGCAGGCGCGCGCCCGTTCACCGGTGAGGGCGCGATCACCGTCGCCATGAAGCACGTGCGCGACGCGCCGCCGCCGCTGCCCGCCGATCTGCCCGCCAATGTGCACGAGCTGATCGCGATCACCATGGCCAAGGATCCGGCGCAGCGCTACCGCAGCGGTGGCGAGTTCGCCGATGCCGTGGCCGCCGTGCGCGCCGGGCACATGCCGCCCGTGCCCGGTGGTGCCGCCGCGTCGATGACCGGGGCGACCCGCGTGCTGCCCCCCGGCCCCACCACCGTGATCCCGGCCGCCGACTACGACGGCGCGACCATGCGTTTCGGCAATCAGCCGCCGACCGGCGGATACGCGGGCCCGGCCACGCAGGCCGCCGCGCCCGCCGCCGTCGCCGCGACCAACGATGCCAAGAACAACCAGAAATGGCTGATCGCGCTCGGTGTCGGCGCGCTGCTGCTCGGCGGTGGCGTGATCTGGCTGCTGTTCGGCGGCGAACCCAACCGCGACACCGGCCCGACCACAACCACCGTGCAAACCACCGCGCCGGTTGCCCCGCCGGTGACGACCACCCGTCCGCTGCCGCCGCCGGTCACCTCCGAGGAACCCGCGCCGACGCAACCCGACCGCCCGACGACGACCACGCCGGAACCGACGACGACCACGGAACCGCCGACCACCACGCCGGAACCGACCACGACCAAACCGGAACCGACGACCACCGTCCCCAAGACGACCAAACCCGCGCCGACCACCACGAAACCGGCGGCGGCGACCACCACCCGGGACAAGCCGCGTATCCCCACCCTCGATCTACCATTTCCGAATGAGGACAACAACGCCGTAGGCCCGAACATAGGACAGCAATGACCACCCCGAAGAATCTCTCCTCGCGGTACGAGCTGGGCGAGATCATCGGGTTCGGCGGCATGTCGGAGGTGCACAAGGCCCGCGACGTGCGCCTCTCGCGCGACGTCGCGATCAAGGTGCTGCGCGCCGACCTGGCCCGCGACCCAACGTTCTACCTGCGCTTCAAGCGCGAGGCGCAGAACGCGGCCGCGCTGAACCACCCGGCCATCGTCGCCGTCTACGACACCGGCGAGGCCACCGTCGACGACGGGCCGCTGCCCTACATCGTCATGGAATACGTCGAGGGCGACACCCTGCGCGACATCGTGCGCGGCAAGGGTCCGCTGGCGCCGCGCAAGGCGATGGAGATCGTCGCCGATGTCTGCGCCGCACTCGACTTCAGCCACAAGGCGGGCATCGTCCACCGGGACATGAAGCCCGCCAACATCATGATCAACCGCGCGGGCGCGGTGAAGGTGATGGACTTCGGCATCGCGCGCGCGATCGCCGACAGCTCCAACCCGATGACCCAGACCGCCGCCGTGATCGGTACGGCGCAATACCTTTCCCCCGAGCAGGCGCGCGGCGAGACCGTCGACGCGCGCTCGGACGTGTACTCGGTCGGCTGTGTGCTGTTCGAGATCCTCACCGGCCAGCCACCTTTCACCGGTGATTCGCCGGTCGCGGTCGCCTATCAGCATGTGAAGGAAGACCCGCCGCTGCCGTCGTCGGTGAATCCGGCGGTCCCGCGCGAGCTCGATTCGGTGATCCTCAAGGCGATGGCCAAGAACCCGGCCAACCGCTACCAGACCGCCGCGGAGATGCGCGCCGATCTGATTCGCGTGCTCGGCGGGCAGAAGCCGAGCGCGCCGATGGTGATGAACGACGAGGACTACGCCGGCTACGACGAGCCGGCGCCGCGCCGGTTCCACGACCGCGACGACACCTCCGAACACCCCGCCGTCGGCCCACCCGCCGAGCAGGGCAATCGCACCGGTTTGATCGCGCTCGGCGTCGCCGCGGCGCTCGCCGTCGCGTTCGGCATGTTCTGGGTGCTGATCGGTCCGGGCAGCAAGCCCGACCAGGTCGCGGTGCCCGACCTGTCCGGCAAGACCGCGCAGCAGGCCGAATCCGAGCTCGTCAAGGCCGGTTTCAGCGTGGCCGTGCAGCAGAAACCGGACGGCAAGGTCGCGCCGGGCAATGTGATCGCCACCCAGCCGCTCGGCGGGTCGCGCATCGACGAGGGCAGCACCGTCACCCTGCAGGTGTCGACCGGACCCGCGCAGGTCGCGGTGCCGCGCATCCTCGGGATGACCCAGGCCGAGGCCGAGCAGGCGCTGAATTCGACCGGGCTGCAGATGGATCCGAACGTGCAGCGGCGCGCCTCCAGCGTCGCCGACACCGACCGGGTGATCGGGCAGGAACCGACCGCGGGCGTGCGCATCGACATCGAGCAGCCGATCGTCATCGTCATCGGCAGCGGGCCCGAACAGGTCCGGGTACCCGACGTGGTCGGCCAGGACATCTCCGTCGCCGAACCGAACCTCACCGTGAGTGCCGGGTTCAAGGTGGAGGTCAAGGAGGTGCTCTCGCCCCAACCGAAGGGCCAGGTGCTCTCCACCAGCCCGGCGGGCGGCAGCAACGCGGAGAAGGGATCGACCATCACCGTGCAGGTGTCCCTCGGCGACCGCATCACCGTTCCTGACCTGACCGGGCTCACCCCCACCCAGGCCC
Source organism: Nocardia sp. JW2 (assembly GCF_051843015.1). NCBI lineage: Bacteria > Bacillati > Actinomycetota > Actinomycetes > Mycobacteriales > Nocardiaceae > Nocardia > Nocardia sp. JW2. The sequence goes on along the minus strand of NZ_JBPXLK010000014.1, from coordinate 101,911 downwards.
AGGAGAAGTTGCGCGCACAGGGCTGGACCGGTCAGCTCAGCCAGACGACGGTCATCACTCTCGACGGCAGCGCCTCGGGCAAGGTCGTCGGGCAGAATCCGCCTGCGGGCACCTCGGTGACGATGAGTGGAAATGTGATCCTGCAGGTAGGCGCCTCACCCATTCCACGGTGACGCCCACGGGCCTAGACTTGGGCTAGCTCCATCCCACCCAGCACTGCTGAACGAGGAGGTAGCCCATGACCACAGCCAGGGACATCATGAAGCCCGGCGCTCAGTGGATCACCCGCGACGACACCGTGGCCACGGCCGCGGCGGCGATGGCCGATCTCGGTGTCGGCTCGCTCGTCGTCGCCGACGACAACGAACGCATGTGCGGCATCATCACCGACCGCGACATCGTCGTGAAGTGCATCGCGCGCGGCCTGTCGCCGGAACTGACGACCGCGGCCGAACTGTGCGAGGCGACGCCGCGCTGGATCAGCGCGGACGCCGATGTGGAAGACGTGCTCGACCAGATGGAAGACCATCGGGTGAAGCGGATGCCGGTGATCGAGAACAAGCGGCTGGTCGGCATGATCAGCGAGGCCGATCTGGCTCGCCACCTGGACGACAATCAGCTCGGCGAGTTCGTCACCGCCATCTACGGGCGGCCCTGACTCCCGTCAGCTCAGGTCGAGGTGATCGTTCATCGACCTGGCCGCCTCGGCCAGGTCGGTGAGTTCGACGACCTCAACCCCGTTGGTGCGGAGTTTGTCCACACCCTCGCAGGCCGCGACGAACAGGCTCGGTTCGCGCCAGGCGATGACCACCCTGGGGATACCCGCCGCCAGGATGCGGTCGGTGCAGGGCAGCCGGGTCGCGGTGGCGCGCGTCGAGCAGGGTTCGAGCGTGCTGTAGATCGTCGCGCGGGCCAGGCGGGGGTCGTCGGCGTCGAGTTTGTTCAGCGCCGATTCCTCGGCGTGCACCTTTTCGTCGGTCTCGCGTGAGTAGCCGGTGGAGATCTCCACACCGTCGACGACGATGACGGCGCCCACCGAGTAGGCCGTCGAACTGGGCGGACACTGCCGGGCCAGTTCGATGGCCCTGTGCATGAAGCGGTGATCGAGGCTGTCTGTGTGCACGTTTTCCCCTGGGTTCGAAAGTTATCCACAGCCTGTGGCAGTTGTGGAGCCGGTCATGTTCAGGTTGTGCAGTACGCCGGTGAATGAACTGTGAACAGCGGCATTTCCCCAGGTCGGCACCGGGAATTCAGTCACAGGGCCGGTGGGTGAATCGGCTCCGTCGGCGCGCCGACCAGGTAGTTCACAACAGCGACATCCCCAAGTTGTTCCACACCCGTCAAGTGGAGTCGACGCTGCGGTCCACCTGGGAACAGGGCCGGGCCGACGAAGCGGGGCGCGGCCGCGTCACCGACCAGGATCGGCGCGATCGCCAAGCGGATCTCGTCGACCAGGTCGGCTGCGAGGAAACCTGTGTGCATCCCGGTGCCGCCTTCCACCATCAGCCTGTGGATTCCGCGCGCGGTGAGGTCGTCGAGCAGGGCGGCCAGGTCGAGCCGGTCACCCAGGCACACGACCTCGGCCGTGTCGGCGAGTCGATCACCGAGCCGGACCGCGCCCGCCGTGGTGGTGTAGACGATCTTCGCGCCTCCGGTGTGCCAGAAGCGCAGCGCCGGATCCAGCTCGCCCGATGCGGTGACGGTGATCTTCACGGGATACTCCGGGCGCCCCGACGCGACGCGTGTTGCCCGCCGCTCGGCGCTGTTGACCAGCAACCGTGGATTGTCGATCCGTAAAGTGCCCGCACCGATCAGGATCGCGTCGGACTCGGCGCGCAAACGATCGACCTCGTCGAAGTCGGCGCTGTTGGACAGCAGCAGCCGCTGCGCGCTGGCGTCATCGATGTAGCCGTCGAGACTGGTCGCCACGGACAACAGCACTCGCGGGCGTCTCGGCGGGGCGGCGCTCCCGTCGCCTCCGCCGGATGCCGCGGGCACCTCGCTCACGGGGTCACCAGCGCGGCGACCTCCGCCTCGAGCGCCGACACCAGCGCCTCGGCCGGGCGTTCGCCGCAGACCTCGAGCCAGTTGGCCAGCATCCGGTGCCCGCCCTGGGTGAGCACCGACTCCGGGTGGAACTGCACGCCGTGGATCGGCAGGCTGCGGTGCCGCATGGCCATCACGATGCCGCTCTCGGTGTGGCCGACCACTTCCAGCTCCGCGGGCATGGTCTCCGGGAGCACGGTGAGCGAGTGGTAGCGGGTGGCGGTGAAGGGGTCGGGCAGACCGGCCAACACGCCCGAGCCGAGGTGGTACACCGAACTGGTCTTGCCGTGCAGCAGTTCCGGCGCCCGGTCGACGGTGCCGCCGAACGCCTCGCCGATGGCCTGGTGTCCGAGACACACGCCGAGCAACGGCTTCTCGTACTTGGCGGCGGCGTGCACCAGCGGAATGCTCGCGCCCGCCCGGTCGGGGCTGCCCGGCCCGGGGCTCACCAGCACGCCGTCGAAAGCGCCGCCTTCGTCGCCACGGGTGAGCAGGGTGTCGAGGTCGGCCAGGCGCGGGTCGTCGTTTCGCCATACGACGGCGTCGGCACCCAGCTGGCCGAGGTATTGCACCAGGTTGAACACGAAGCTGTCGTAGTTGTCGACGACCAGAACACGCATGCAACGAGGGTACGTGCCCGGCCGGTAGGTCGTCGCATCCATTACCTGGTGGGATAGCCTAGGAGACGACCAGTACCGGAGAATACGAGGACGTCATGCCCAAGTCCAAGGTCCGTAAGAAGGCCGATTACACCCCGAGCCCTGCCAGCCGTACCCCGGTGAAGGTCAAAGCGGGTCCGTCGCCTGTCTGGTACGTCGCGATCATGCTCGGCTTCATGCTGGCCGGCCTGCTCTGGCTGCTCGTGTACTACCTGGCTGCCGAGAAGATCAGCTGGATGAACGACCTGAACGCCTGGAACTTCCTGATCGGTTTCGGCCTGATGGTCATCGGGCTCATCATGACCATGCGGTGGCGCTGAACTACACCGTTGTCATTCATGCACACCTGTGGATGAAGCTGTGGACAACTCGAGGATCAATGGGGGAACAAGCCGCGTGAACGCAGGTCGACCCGCCGCCAGCTTGTCCTGGACCACGCCGACCGCCGCCCTGGTCGCGGTGACCGGCGGTGGCCTCCTGCTGACCGTAGCGGCCGTTCTCGCCCAGGACGGCCCTTCGCGGCTCTTCCTCGGCGTCGCCGCCGTCGCGGTGCTGGCCATGGCCGTGCTCGCGCTGCGTCAGCGCCCCCGGCTCACCATGGTTCCCGGTTCCCCGCCGCGCCTGATCGTCGGCACTCTCACCGGCCGCGACGAGTACCCCCTCGACCACATCGACCGGATCCGTGTGACCTCCTACCGGCGCATCGGCCGTAAGAACACCATGCTCGAGGTCGACGTCCGCCACAACGACACCGAGCGCCTGCTGATCTTCGGCCGCTGGGACCTGGGCGCCAACCCCGCCGACGTCTTCGACGCCCTGGTCGTCAACGGCTTCGCGAAGGTCGCCACCGACTGACGTTGTTTCACGTGAAGCAAAGAACTCCCCGCCGCGAATATCGCGACGGGGAGTTCTGTTTTCCAGATTCAGTCGATTTTCACCGAGGAGATGACGACCGGTTCGGTCGGGCGATCGTTGCGGTCGGTCTCCACCGCCGCGATCGCATCGACCACCTTGCGTGAATCCGGGTCGACCACCTCGCCGAAAATCGTGTGCTTGCGGTTCAGGTGCGGTTGCGGGCCGACGGTGATGAAGAACTGCGACCCGTTGGTGCCCGGTCCCGCATTGGCCATGGCCAGCAGGTATCCGCGATCGAAGCGCAGCTCGGGATGGAACTCGTCGCCGAATTCGTATCCCGGACCGCCGCGGCCGGTACCGGTCGGGTCGCCACCCTGGATCATGAATCCCCGCATCACCCGGTGGAAGACGGCGCCGTCGTAGAACGGGCCAGCTTCCGTGCCACCCGCGTTCGGGGTGGTGTACGGCGCGCTGCCGTCGGCGAGGCCGACGAAATTGCGCACCGTCTTGGGCGCGTGGTTACCGAAAAGCGCGATCTTGATCTCGCCGTGGTTGGTGTGCAGCGTCGCCACGGCCGTCTGATGGGGTGAGGTCACGCAGCAATGGTGCCACGCGGTCACCGCGCTGCCGGGCACCTGGTGGAGCGTGGTTTTCGTGTTTGTGCCGTCGGCGGCGTTCTATGCCACAGTGGTCGCATGAAGCTTCGTAACCCGCTCATCGCCTCCCTCGCGATCGCCGGTGCGGGCGCGCTGGCCTGGATCGCCCGCAGCAAGCGCCCCCAGCTGCCCGAACCCGCCGCCGAACCGCCGCGTCTCGGCTACTCCCGCAATGGCTCCGCGCCGGCCCCCGTCGCGGAGACCGGCGCGAGCTGAACCCTCAGCGGCTCACGGACTTCTTGTACTGCACCTGAGCCAGCGGCACGAAGATCAGCAGGATCAGCACGATCCAGATCAGCGACGTGGCCACCGGGTGCTGCATCGACCAGGCCTCCGAGGTGGGCGCCAGCGGGCTGGTGTTGCCGAACAACTGACGCACCGACTCGGTGACGGCCGACATCGGATTCCACTCGGCGAACACGCGCAGCGGGCCGGGCAGGTCGTTGATCGGCACGAAGGCGTTGGACAGGAACGTCAGCGGGAAGATCACCATGAAGCTGGCGTTGTTGAACACCTCCGGCGCCCGTACGAGCAAGCCGACCACGGCCATCATCCACGACAGCGCGTAGGCGAACAGCAGCATCAGCAGGTACGCGAGCACCGCGTCGAGAATCGACCCTCGAATACGCCAGCCGACGATCAACCCGGTCAGCGACATGACCACCAGGCTGACCAGGTTGATCACCACATCGCTGATCGTGCGCCCGAACAGCACCGCCGAGGGCGCCATCGGCAGCGACCGGAACCGGTCGATGATGCCCTTCTGCATGTCTTCGGCCAGGCCGGCGCCGGTGAACGAGGCACCGAACACCACGGTCTGGACGAAGATGCCCGCGATCAGGAATTCGCGGTAGCCGCCTTCCAGCCCCGGCACCTTGATCGCCGAGCCGAACACGTAGGCGAACATCAGCACGAACATGATCGGCGACATGGTCGTGAAGATCAGCACGTCGGGCACGCGCTTGATCTTGATGACATTTCGCTTGGCGATCGTGAGACTGTCGCTGACCACCATCGACAACCGCTGCGCCAGATCTGGCTCGGTCACCGGCGTCTTGTCCATCGTGACGCTCATCGGCTCTGTCCTTCCTTGACGCCTGCCTTCTCGGCATCCCCGGCGACGAGTTCTTCGGCCTCGTGCCCGGTGAGGGTGAGGAATACGTCGTCCAGCGAGGGCCTGCGCAGCGCGACGTCGTTGATCTGAACCTTGTGCTCGGTGAGCCTGCCGATGGCGGTGACCAGGTCCTGGGAACCGTCGGCCACGGGCACGGTGATCTTGCGCAGACCCGGTTCGATGTGGATTTCGCCGTCGGCCAGGCCGCTGAGCACCTGTTTGGCGTCGGTGAGCTGGTCGGCGGTGGCGACGGTGAGTTCGATGCGGTCGCCACCGACGAGTGCCTTGAGTTCGTCGGCGGTGCCGCGGGCGATGACGGTGCCGCGGTCGATCACCGCGATGGAATCGGCCAGGCGGTCGGCCTCCTCCATGTACTGGGTGGTGAGCAGCAGGGTGGTGCCGCCGGAGACGAGTTCCTCGATCACGTCCCACAGATCCAGGCGGGCACGTGGGTCGAGGCCGGTGGTCGGCTCGTCGAGGAACAGCACCGGCGGGTTGGCGACCAGCGCGCCCGCGAGGTCCAGGCGCCTGCGCATGCCGCCGGAGTAGCCCTTCACCGGGCGGTCGGCGGCGTCGGTGAGCCGGAAGCGTTCGAGCAGCTCGCGGGCCCGTTCCTTACTGCGCTGCGTGCCGAGGTGATAGAGCCTGCCGACCATTTCGAGGTTCTCGAAGCCGGTCAGATATTCGTCGACGGCGGCGTACTGGCCCGACGCGCCGATGCGCGAGCGCAGTGCCTGCGGATTGTTGATGACATCGACCCCGGCGACGGTGGCGCGGCCTTCGTCGGGAACGAGCAGAGTGGTGAGTACACGGACAGTCGTGGTCTTTCCCGCGCCGTTCGGGCCGAGAAGTGCGGTGACGGTGCCTTCGGGGACGGAGAGATCCAGCCCGTCCAGTGCGGTGAGCTGTCCGTACCGTTTGACCAGACCCTCGGCGACGATTGCGTCGGGCATGATTCTCCTGATGTCGTAGTTCGCGAACCCTTGATGGCCTCAGTATTGCCCCACCCACCGACAAGTCGCATCCTCATTTCGGGTGGTTCGCGATGTCAGATGTACAAATCTGTTCGACATGCCGAGTGCATGCGACACGCGGCGAATCGGACTGATTTTTCGGCGATGCGGCTGCGCTCCGGCCCGGACTCCGGGTGGCCGCACATCGCCGCCGACGAGAACATGTTCAGCGCGCGCGAGGCGTAAAACCTTGCGTACCAGCGACTTCGGGCGTTCGTAAGAGGTTTGTGATGTGTCACAACCCTGCGGCGACCGCTCTGCCGCTGCGGCCGACACCCCCATGACGGGCCGCGACACGAAAAATTCTCGGAAACTGATCCGTTGCGCGTACACGATTTCCGCGTGGATCGCGTAGGATCGTTCACGTCGGCCCCTCCCCCCCGGGCCGACCCTACGCGGGCCTCGGCTAACTCCCCCCCTTCGCCGAGGCCCGCTCCCCATTTTCCGGCAAGGTGCAGTTCCATCGCCCGACAGCCGGGTTCAGGCCACGCGACGCGGCCACGAGAACAGCTAGTGATCCTCGTGGCCCGCAGGCGCTCCAGCCCCCTGTTCGGCCACTGTGCGCCAGGCGGTAGCCAGCCGGGCCGCACGGACCTTCCCGGCGACCCCGAGCAGTGGCGCGTCCCGCTCCCAGCGCTGCCGGATCTCCTGATCCACCCGGTCCCAGTACGGTTCGAGTTCGGTGAGCAGCGCGGTGCAGCGATCGAAGACGCCGGCGAGCGCGATGTGCACGCCCGCAGACGCGGCGGGTTCGGTGCTGAGGCCACGCACGGCCGCAAACAGCGCCAGCAGGGCCGTGAGCGCGTCGGCGGGCCATTGTGCTTGCCGGGCCACCCGCACGAGCTGACCGAGCACAGCGGCAAGCACGTGCAGGTCTTCGACGGTGCGGAACGGCTTCAGGTAGTCGGCGTACCCGTCACCGGGCAGCGTTTCTCCCGGCGCGTCCGTGAAAGTGACGGTGGCGTGCGGGATCTCCGGTGCGAACGGCAACGGCGGCAGCGGAGTCACCACCGCCTGCGGTCCGGCCGCGACGAGCACCGCACGCAGCTGCGGCTTGCCGTCGGAATGTGTACCCGCACGGGCGATCACGAGGAACCTGGTGGCGAAGGTACCGAGGGTGGCGAACGATTTGGTGCCGGTCACCATGCCGTCGCCGGTGACGCTCGTCGTCATGGCCGAGGGCCGCGCTCCCGTGGCCTCGGTAGCGCACATCGAACTCAACTCGTCGGGGGCCAGCGTGGGCACCAGCGCGTGCAGCGCTTCCTGATACCCACCGAGGAACGCGGAACCCAATGCGACACTGTCGAATCCGGCGACAGCGGCGCGGTCGACAGAATTGGTGAGATCCGCGCAGCGAGCGCGGTGACGTGCCCAGTCCGCCGCGAAATCCGCCGAATCGGCGGCACCGGGGGCGGCGGTGAGCAGGAAATCGAAAACCGAGGAATTCACAGAAGTGGAGCCTAGGGGAATCGAACCCCTAACCCCTGCCTTGCAAAGGCAGTGCTCTGCCAATTGAGCTAAGGCCCCTTACCGGTGGTGTACCGGCTGGCAACCCGAATCAGCGGGTGGTGACCTCACGCCAGAGATCGGCTTCGTCGCGCTTGCGGAATTTGGTGATACCGATGAGAACCGCGATCACAACACCGACCGTGAGGACAATCTTCATGATTCCCACCCTACTGTGATGTTCGGGAGTGGGCCTAGGAGGACTTGAACCTCCGACCTCTTCGTTATCAGCGAAGCGCTCTAACCGCCTGAGCTATAGGCCCGAACTCGATTCCGATCCCCTGCCGGAGCAGTGAACCGCAACGAGACACGAGGTTACCTTACCCTCCCGCCGATAACCAAAACGGCCGGTCAGAGCCAGTTTCCTGGTCCGACCGGCCGTGCCGGAAAACGCGTGTTCCTAGTCCGGATCGGCCAGGGTCACCTGGATACCGCCGACCAGATCGCAGCACTGGTTGTAGATGAACACACCGACCGTCGCCAGCGCGGTGAACAGCACCACGTTGATAAGGCCGATGACGCCCGCGTACCCGAAGATCGTGCCCGCGTCGATCAGGCCGCCCGAGCTGCCCTCCTGGTTGAACATCTCGCCCAGCGAGTTGTCCAGGTTGTCCCACACACCCATGCCCGCGAGCACGATGTAGAGCAGGCCGACGGCGACCATCCACACGAAGAACAGCGCCACACTGATGACCAGCGTGATCTTCAGCGTCGACCACGGATCGATGCGGCGGATCTGCACCGTCGCGCGCAGCGGCTCACCCGACGCGGCGGCCGCGATGGCCACCGGAACGGCGGGCGACACCGGGCCCGAGGCGGCCGCGGCCCGCGCCGACGGCCCGCTCTGCGGCTGCTGGGGAGCCATCGGCAGCCCGGTGTTGGCCATCGGCAGGTCCGACCCCGGATGACGCACATCCGATAGATCGGGCATGTCCTTGACCAGCTCGGGACGCGCGATGCTTCGGGTCGGCCCGTCGATACCGACGGACTTCACCATCGCGGCTTCCTTGCGCGCCGCCTTGGCCGCCAGGTCGGCGGTGGTGCGGGCGTTGGACGGACCGCTGCCCTTGAGGCCACCGCCACCCTGACCACCCGAGGACGGGCGGCCCTGGCTCGGCGCCTCACCCGGGCGGTACAGGTTGGACTGCGGTTCCCGCTGCGGCAACTGCGCCCAGCCGTCCTGGTAGGGCGATTTACCCTTGCCGTTGCCCGAGCCGTTGGCAGGCCCGTTCGGCTCGGTACCCATCCGCACGGTGGCCTGGTCGAACGATTCGTCCCCGGCGCCACCGGATTCCGGTGCCTTGGCGCCTTCGGCCGCACCCTGACGTGGGATCGGCCGCGGCTGGATCGGAGACGAGGCGACCCGCTCGGTGACGCCGTTGGTCTGGTTCCGATCGTCGTTCGACTGATTCGGTGTGGTCAATGGAATCCTCAGATCCGTTCGTTGCCGCCGCTGGTTGGGTTATTGCTCCGAGGCCGCGTCGCCGATGAGCTGATCGGGATCGGGCTCGTCGGCGTTGCGCGCGATCGCTAGCAAGGTATCGCCATCCGCGAGGTTCATCAATCGCACGCCCTTGGTCTGGCGTCCGGCTTTGCGGACCTGCTTGGCCGCGGTGCGGATGACGCCACCACTGGAAGTGATCGCGTACAACTCGTCCTCGTCGTCGACGATGAGCGCACCCACCAGGCTGCCACGCTTCGGATCGTATTGGATTGTCAATACGCCTTTTCCGCCGCGACCCTGCGCGGTGTACTCCTCGATCGCCGTACGCTTGGCATACCCACCGGCGGTCGCGACCAACAAATAGGTGTCCGGGCGGACCACATTGAGCGAGAGCAGTTCGTCGTCGGTGTTGAACCGCATGCCCTGCACACCGGAGGTGGCGCGGCCCATCGGGCGCAGCGCCTCGTCGGTCGCGGCGAAGCGGATCGACTGGCCGTGCGCCGAGACGAGCAGCAGGTCGTCGTCGGCCGAGCACAGCACCGCACCGACCAGTTCGTCGTCGTCGCGCAGGTTCACCGCGACGATGCCACCGGAACGGTTGGAGTCGAAATCGGTGAGCTTGGACTTCTTCACCAGGCCCGCGCGGGTCGCCAGCACCAGGTACGGGGCGTCCTCGTAGGTCTTGAGCTGGATGATCTGGGCGATCTTCTCGTCCGGCTGGAACGCCAGCAGGTTGGCCACGTGCTGACCACGCGCGGTGCGGTTGGCCTCGGGCAGCTCGTAGGCCTTGGCCCGGTACACCCGGCCCTTGTTGGTGAAGAACAGCAGCCAGTCGTGGGTGGAGGAGATGAAGAAGTGCTTGACGATGTCGTCCTGCTTGAGGCCGGCACCCATCACGCCCTTGCCGCCGCGCTTCTGCGAGCGGTACAGGTCGGTCTTGGTCCGCTTGGCGTAACCGGTCTCGGTGATCGTGACGACCACGTCCTCGCGGGCGATCAGGTCCTCGTCGGCCACGTCGCCGTCGGCGGCGATGATCCTGGTCCGGCGGTCGTCGCCGTACTTCTCGACGATCTCGGCCAGCTCGTCACGCACGATCGCGCGCTGGCGTTCCGGCTTCTCGAGAATGTCCTTGTAGTCGGCGATCTCGAGCTCGATCTTGGCCAGATCGTCGATGATCTTCTGACGTTCCAGCGCCGAGAGGCGACGCAGCTGCATGTCGAGGATCGCGGTCGACTGGATCTCGTCGATGTCGAGCAGCTGCATCAGGCCGGTGCGCGCGGTGTCGGTGTTGGCCGACCCACGGATCAGCGCGATGACCTCGTCGAGCAGGTCGAGCGCCTTCACCAGGCCGCGCAGGATGTGGGCCCGCTCCTCGGCCTTGCGCAGCAGGTAGCGGGTGCGCCGGACGATGACCTCGAGCTGGTGGTTCACGTAGTGCCGGATCATCTGATCCAGGCGGAGCGTGCGCGGCACACCGTCGACGATCGAGAGCATGTTCGCGCCGAAGCTGGTCTGCAGCTGGGTGTGCTTGTAGAGGTTGTTCAGCACCACCTTGGCGACCGCGTCGCGCTTGACCGTCACCACGATGCGCATGCCGACACGGTCGGAGGACTCGTCGTGGATATCGGAGATACCCGCGATCTTGCCGTCCTTGACCTGCTCGGCGATCGAGTTGACGAAGTTGTCGGTGTTCACCTGGTACGGCAGCTCGGTGATGACGATCGTGGTGCGGCCACGCGCGTCTTCCTCGATCTCCACCACACCGCGCATGCGGATGGAACCGCGACCGGTGGTGTAGGCGTCGTGGATGCCCTGGCTGCCGACGATCAGGCCGTGGGTCGGGAAGTCGGGGCCCTTGACGCGTTCCATGCACGCGGCGAGGGTGGATTCCTCGTCGGCGTCGTAGTTCTCCAGCGACCAGTAGATGGCCTCGGCCAGCTCGTTCAGGTTGTGCGGCGGGATGTTGGTCGCCATACCGACGGCGATGCCGTTGCTGCCGTTCATCAACAGCGCGGGCACGCGCGCGGGCAGCACGGTCGGCTCCATCGAGCGACCGTCGTAGTTGGGCACGAAATCGACGGTCTCGCTGTCGATGTCGCGCAGCATCTCCATCGCCAGCGGCGTGAGACGGCACTCGGTGTAACGCATGGCGGCCGCGCCGTCGTTGCCGCGGGAACCGAAGTTGCCCTGGCCGTCGACCAGCGGGTACCGCAGCGACCACGGCTGGGCCATGCGCACGAGGGTGTCGTAGATCGACGAGTCGCCGTGCGGGTGGTAGTTACCCATGGTCTCGGCGACCGGACGCGCCGACTTCACGTAACCGCGATCGGGGCGGTAGCCGTTGTCGTACATGGCGTAGAGCACGCGCCGGTGCACCGGCTTGAGGCCGTCGCGCACATCGGGCAGCGCGCGGCCGACGATCACGCTCATCGCGTAATCGATGTAGCTGCTCTGCATTTCGTTCTGGATGTCGACCGGTTCGATCCGGTCGCCCGCACCGCCGGACGGTGGCAGCGTGGTCTCAGTCATCGAATCTCCTTAGAGGGCTGATGTGTTCGCGGGCGCGCGATGGCGCAGCACCGCTCACACATCGAGGAAGCGAACGTCCTTGGCGTTACGGGTGATGAAGCTGCGACGTGCTTCCACGTCCTCGCCCATCAGCACGGAGAACAGCTCGTCGGCTGCGGCGGCGTCGTCGAGCGTCACCTGACGAAGCACCCGCACCGACGGATCCATGGTGGTTTCCCACAGCTCCTTGGCGTTCATCTCACCCAGACCCTTGTAGCGCTGGATGCCGTCGTCCTTGTTGATCTTCTTGCCCGCGGCCAGACCGGCCTCGACCAGCGCGTCGCGCTCGCGGTCGGAGTAGGCGAACTCCGGGTCCGAACGCATCCACTTGAGCTTGTACAGCGGCGGCTGGGCCAGGAACACGTGACCCTGCTCCACCAGCGGCCGCATGAAGCGGAACAGCAGCGTGAGCAGCAGCGTGGCGATGTGCTGACCGTCGACGTCGGCGTCGGCCATCAGGATGATCTTGTTGTAGCGCAGCTTCGCGATATCGAACTCGTCGTGGATACCGGTGCCGAACGCGGTGATGATCGACTGGACCTCGTTGTTCTTGAGGACGCGGTCGATACGGGCCTTCTCGACATTGATGATCTTGCCGCGCAGCGGAAGAATCGCCTGGTACATCGAGTCGCGGCCGGACTTGGCCGAGCCACCGGCGGAGTCACCCTCGACGATGTAGATCTCGCACTTGCCCGGATCCTTGGAGCGGCAGTCGGCCAGCTTGCCGGGCAGCCCGCCCAGGTCGGTCGCCGACTTGCGGCGTACCAGCTCACGCGCCTTACGGGCGGCCATCCGGGCCTGCGCCGAGGACACCGCCTTCTGCACGATGGTCTTCGCGTCGGCCGGATTGGCCTCGAACCAGTGCGTGAGGTGCTCGTTGCAGGCGCGCTGCACGAACGACTTCACCTCGGTGTTGCCGAGCTTGGTCTTGGTCTGGCCCTCGAACTGCGGCTCGCCGACCTTCACGCTCACGATGGCGGCCAGGCCCTCGCGGATGTCGTCGCCGGTGAGGTTGCCGTCCTTCTCCTTGAGGAGCTTCTTCTCCTTGGCGTACTTGTTGACCACCGTGGTGAGCGCCGCGCGGAAACCCTCTTCGTGGGTACCGCCCTCATGGGTGTTGATCGTGTTGGCGAAGGTGTGGACAGACTCGGAGTAACCCGAGTTCCATTGCATCGCGACCTCGAGCTCGTGCCCGGTGCCCTTGCCGGTGAAGCCGACGACCGAGTTGTGGATGGCCGACTTGGTGCGGTTGATGTGGCGGACGAAATCCACCAGACCGCCCGGGTAGTGGTACGTGCGGGTCTTCACCTTGTGCTCGACCGCCTGGGCGGCGACCTCGTCGGCGTGCTTGGGCGCCTCGGCCGTCTCGCTGACCACCTCGTCGGTGACCTCGGAATCGCTCACCCGCTCGTCGGTCAGGGTGATGGTCAGGCCCTTGTTGAGGAACGCCATCTCCTGCAGACGGCGCGCGACCGTCTCGAAGTTGTAGGTGGTGGTCTCGAAGATCTCCGGATCGGCCCAGAACCGGATGGTGGTGCCGGTGCGGTCGGTGGGCTCGCCCTGCACCAGCTTGCCGGGCTTGGAATCCTTGTAGACCTGGGTCCAGTGGTAGCCGTCGTTGTCGATCTCGGCTTCCAGCTTGCTCGACAGGGCGTTCACCACGGAGATACCCACACCGTGCAGACCGCCGGACACGGCGTAGGCGTCGGAGTCGAACTTGCCGCCGGCGTGCAGCTGGGTCATGACGACCTCGACGGTCGGAATGCCCTGCGCGTGCATGGCGGTGGGGATACCTCGGCCGTCGTCGACGACCTCGACACCACCGTCGGCCAGCAGCGTCACGTCGACCCTGGTCGCGTGGCCCGCCATCGCCTCGTCGACCGAGTTGTCCACAACCTCCCAGATCAGGTGGTGCAGACCGCGTTCACCGGTGGAACCGATGTACATGCCAGGGCGCTTGCGCACCGCCTCGAGGCCTTCGAGGACCGTGATGGACGAGGCACCGTAGCCCGAATTGTTGCCCGATGCGTTGGAGTCGTTGGCAGCCACTTGTCGGTAGCTCTCCTTACTTGCTGATCCCTGGCGCGGACAGCTCGCAAGCGGCTGCACAACACGCGCGTCGAGGGTTCGCCGCTGGTTACGTCACCATCCTACTGGTAAGCCCAACTTACAGTGCACCTACGACACCCCTGGCTTCGCCGTGAATGCGAGAACTCGAAGGAGCGCGAGTGGCTTCCGCCTCGGCGGGAGTTTTGCCGGTCTTAGGGGCCGCTGGCTTCATCTTCGGTCGGGCCGCGAGCTCGGGTGTGTTCCCGGCGTGTGCACACCGTGTCCCGAAGTTATCCACAGGTTTTGTCCACAGGCCGCGAATCTGGGGATCGAAGCGGCGCTGCCGCAACGGAACTCGCACCGGTGACCGCCCGGCTACCCGTAGGTGTCGCGCGGGCCGCGGCCCTTGATGTGGCGTTCACCCTTGCGCCAGCTCGGCGCCGCCGGACCGGTGATCCGCAGGGAGGTGACCACGCCCTGCCCGACCGCCGCGTTGATCTTGGCGAGGATCTGGCTCTGCAGCATCCGCAGCTGGGTGGCCCAAGCCGTGGACTCGGCGGCGATCTTCAGCACGCCGTTCTCGAGGGTCACCGGGGTGGCGTGTGCGGCGATGTCCTCACCGACCACGCTCGACCATCGACCGAAGACCATTCCCTCGGCAACCTTGCCTGACCAGCCACGATTCTTCGCGATCGAGCCCGCGAGCGCGGACAACAGCTGGGGATCGCGGGCGTCGGGGCCCGCACCGGACCAGCCGCTGCGGCGACGTCCGCCCGCGCGCAGCTTGCGCACCGGCGACGCCCGGCCCTGCCCCACCGACTTACCGCTGGCCTTGGCCGCCGCCCGTGCTTCCTCGAGGGCGCGGCGGGCCAGATCGATCCCGCGCAGTTCCGCTTCCGGCTCGTCCTGCACGCGGTCCCACCTTCCGGTCTCGAGGCTCATCGGTCGGTTCGGGAGTCTACGCCGGGTACCCGACAGAGCCGTCGCGCACCGATGCGGCATATGTCCAGCATGTCCACGGTTTTCCACAGGGCCTGTTGATAACTATGGCCGGCTGTGCATATCTTCGGCCACGATCCGTGAGGTGCGCCGGTCCGCGTCGCCCTCGGTCTGCACCCGCAGCGGCGCGGCGGCCAGTTCGGCGGGTACGTCCTCGGCGACCGCGGCGGTGATGAGTACCTGTTCGGCACCGGCCGCCACCTCCGCGAGCGCGGTCCGGCGGCGCCGGTCCAGTTCGGCGAACACGTCGTCGAGCAGCAGCACCGGTTCGGCGCCGGTGTTGCGCAACAGCTCGAACGAGGCCAGCCGCAGCGCCAGCGCGAACGACCACGACTCGCCGTGACTGGCGAACCCTTTCGCCGGCGCGCTGCCGAGCAGCAGCTCGAGATCGTCACGATGTGGGCCGACCAGGCACACTCCGCGGTCGAGTTCGCGGCCGCGCGCGGCGGCCAGTTCGCGCAGCACGATCTCGCGCACCTGGTCCACGTCGTCGGGTTCGGGTGCCCGCGCGGGATCGAGCAGGTCCGGTGGAAGGTACCCGGAGCGGTAAGCGATTGCGGCAGGGCGTGATTCGGGCGCGATCGACCGATATGCCTCTGCGAGATAGGGATACAGGTCGTGCACCAGGCGCAGCCGCTGGGTGAGCAACACCGAGGCGTGCTCGGCCAGGTGCCCGTCCCACACGTCGAGGGTGCTCAGATCCGAACGCGAACGCACCTGGCGCCCAGCGGTTTTCAACAGCGCCGACCGCTGGCGCAACACCTTGTCGTAGTCGGCGCGCACACCGGCCAGCCTGGGCAGGCGGGCTGTGCACAACTCGTCGAGGAACCGGCGCCGCTCCCCCGGGTCGCCACGCACCAGCGCCAGATCCTCCGGCGCGAACAACACGGTCTGCAGGATGCCGAGGATCTCGCGCGACCGGCGCACCGGCGAACGATTGATCTGCGCGCGGTTGGCGGCACCCTGCTTGAGTTCCACATCCACCCGCAGCTCGCGGCCGGCGTTCACCACGGTCGCCCCGATGGCGGCCTGGGTGGCGCCCATCCGGATCAGCGGCGCGTCGGCGGACACCCGGTGCGAGCCGAGCGTCGCCAGATAGCCGACCGCCTCGAGCAGATTGGTCTTCCCGTTGCCGTTCGCCCCGAGCAGGACGGTGCGCCCTGGGGACAACTCCAGCTCGGCGTGATCCCACGAGCGGAAATCACGAACCGACAGCGCACGGATGAACATGTGCGGCGCGGCCCCGCTCAGCCGGGCAGCCGGACCGGCATCAACAGGTAGATGTACTGGCTCTCCAGCGCCGCGAACGCACCGGACTCGAGCACCTTGGGCTCCTCGTCGGAGGCGGGCAGCAGCACGGCGGGACGGCTCGGCGTGGTGAAGCCGAAGGTGACCCGATCGGCGTGCAGCGCCGACAGACCCTCGGTGAGGTATCCGGGGTTGAACGCGATGGTCAGCGGCTCACCACGGAAATCGGCCTCGAGCCATTCCTCGGCGCGGCCCGCGTCGTCCCCACCGGCCGACAGCAGTACACCGTCTGTGGAGAACTCGAGGCGCACCTGGGCGCCGCGCTCGGCCACCAGCGCCACACGCTTGATCGCCTCCGACAGCGCCGACACCGGCAGCGTGGCGATGGAGGTGTGCTCCTTGGGGAGCAACTGGCGGAACTTGGGGAATTCCGCGTCGAGCAGCCGGGTGGTGGTCCGCCTGCCCGCGTTGACGATGCCGAGCAGGCCGTCGGCCCCGTTGCCGTTACCGAGCGAGAGCTGCACGGGCGCGGAGGCGGCACCGAGCGTCTTGGCGGCCTCGGACAGCGTGCGCGCGGGGATGAGCACCGCGGTCTCGATGTCGGGGCGTGTGGGCTGCCACTGCAGGTGGCGCACGGCGAGGCGGAAGCGGTCGGTGGCGGCGAGCACCACGTCGTTGCCCTCGATCTCCACGCGGATACCGGTGAGCATGGGCAGCGTGTCGTCACGACCGGCGGCGACGGCGACCTGACCGACGGCCTCGGCGAAGACGTCGACGGTGAGTTCACCGGTCTGCTGGGGCACCTCGGGCAGCTGGGGATAGTCCTCGACCGGCATGGTCGGCAGGGAGAACTTGGCGCTGCCACAGGCGATGAGGACACGGGTGCCGTCGACGGATACGTCGACCGGCTTGTTGGACAGTGCCTTGGTGATGTCGGCCAGCAGACGGCCCGAGACCAGGACCTGACCCGGACCGGCGACCTCGGCCGCGACGCGCATCTGCGCGGAGACCTCGTAGTCGAATCCGGAGACCGTCAGGCCGTTCTCATCGGCCACCAGCAGGACGCCACCGAGAACCGGCACGGGAGGCCGGGACGGGAGGCTACGGGCCACCCAGGCCACCGACTCGGCGAAATCCTCTCGGGCGACCCGAAACTTCATGCTCGCAAGCTCCATCGCCCGATTTGTCCTCTCCGAGTTTCGAATCCGTATGCGGGTGTGTTCAGCGGAGTTGAGGTGCTGCGTCGGCCGCGCACTGAGTCTCGCACAACCTGCCGACAACCAAACGGTACCCGGACAACGCGTGATCTCCGCATCGACCCTCTAGGAGTTCCGCGCGTCCTGAACCATCCCCTCCTGTCCTTGCCTGCTTGTGAGTGAACCACCGACCGAGCCGAGCCTCCCCGACCGAGTTTCCACACACCCTGTTTTAAAGAGATCTCTCTATGAATGAGAACTGAAGTAGTAGTAGGCACTGTGGAATCTGTGGACTTCCGTCGTTTTCCCAGCTCAGAGGGCTTGGTGGCATGGGGATGACCGTGGAGTGACTCGAGGATGAATCGGGAGTGTCTGTGGACACCCGAAGTTGTCCCACATCCATCCTCGAGTAGTCCTCGAGTTGTTCCACCGATTTCACCCACTTGTTCACACCCTGACCAAGGGTGGTGACGAACCGGTGGATTCCTCGAGGAGTCCACAAGAAGTCCTCGAGGAATCCACAGGCCTGATCCGGCGCCGCCGCAGGTCAGTGGCACTCACAGGCTGTTGGTGGAGGAACCTGTGGACGATGTGCACAACTGCCTGTGGGTAGATGCTCCCCAGATCCCTCCCCAGGCCTGTGTGTGAACCGGTGCACAACCGGTGGATTCCTCGAGGACTCCACAGGGATTCCACAGGGCAAAAAAGAACACCGCCCCAGCTCAGGGCGGTGTTCGAGGGTGTGGATGGAATCAGCGAGAGCGCTGTTTAATTCGGGCTGTGAGTTCTTGGACCTGGTCGTAGACGCGGCGGCGCTCGGTCATCTCCTTGCGCACCTTCTTCTCCGCGTACATCACGGTGGTGTGGTCGCGGCCGAACGCCTGCCCGATCTTGGGCAGCGACAGATCGGTCAGCTCACGGCACAGGTACATGGCGATCTGGCGTGCCTGGGCCAGCGGACGCGCCTTACCCGGCCCGGTGAGCTCCTCCAACGTCGTGTTGAAGTACTCGGCGGTGACCGCCATGATCGTGGCCGCGTTGATCTCGAGCGCGGCGGTGTCGGGCATCAGGTCCCGCAGCACCACCTCGGCCAGCGACAGGTCGAGCGGCTGCCCGTTGAGCGAGGCGAAGGCCGTCACCCGGATCAGCGCGCCCTCCAGTTCGCGGATATTGCGTTCCACCCGGCTCGCGATGAGTTCCAGCACGTCGTGGGGCACGTCGAGCCGGTCCATCCTGGCCTTCTTGCGCAGGATCGCGATGCGGGTCTCGAGTTCGGGGGGCTGCACATCGGTGATCAGGCCCCACTCGAACCTGGTCCGCAGCCGCTCCTCGAGGGTTGCCAGCTGCTTGGGCGGACGATCCGAGGACACCACGATCTGCTTGTTCGCGTTGTGCAGGGTGTTGAAGGTGTGGAAGAACTCCTCCTGGATGCCTTCCTTACCCTCGATGAACTGGATGTCGTCGACCAGCAGGATGTCGGTCTCGCGGTAGCGGCGTTTGAAGGCCACCTTGCGGTCGTCGCGCAGGCTGTTGATGAAGTCGTTGGTGAATTCCTCGGTCGACACGTACTTCACCCGCATGCCGGGGAACAGCCGCTGCGCGTAGTGACCGGCCGCGTGCAACAGGTGTGTCTTGCCCAAACCCGAAGCGCCCCAGACGAACAGCGGGTTGTAGGCCCGGGCAGGTGCCTCCGCGATGGCCACCGCGGCGGCGTGGGCGAACCGGTTCGACGCGCCGATCACGAACGTCTCGAAGGTGTACTTCGCGTTCAGGCTGGCCGAGGACGACGACTGCGGCGGCGCCTCGGGCGACTTGCTGAAATACGTCGGCCAGTTGTTGCGCGCGTCGACCACCGGCTCGTCGTCGACGGGCTGGGCGCCCGGCGTCCCCGGGCGCGGCGGCTCGGGCGCGGTATCGGCCGGTGTCTCCTCGACGCGCGCGGCGGCCGGCTCCTCCTGCGGTTGCGGCCGTCGCGGCGCACGTGCGGGCGGATCGGTGCCGAACAGGGTCTCCTGACCGGAATGCTCACGACGCGACGAGCCCTGCTCGCGCCTGCCCTGGGGCTCCGGCGCGCGCTGCTCGGGACGACCGCCACGGAAGTCGGGACGGCCGGCGAACTCACCGTTGGTGAAATCCTGGACGGGATAGACGGCGGTCGGCTCGAAATCGGCGCCCGGAAAATCGTCACCGGTGTACTCGGCGGCCTTGTACTCCTGCGGCTTCGCGTATTCGGCAGCCTGCTGGTATTCCGGTTTCTGCTGGTAGTCGCCCTGCTGCTGGTACTCCGGCTCGGCCGGGTACTCGCGCGGACCCGGGTACTCGCCGCGCTCGCCGTACTCACCGGCCGACCGCTCGCTGTACTCACCGGCAGGCGCGGGGAACTCGCGGCCGCCGAAGCTGCTGCCGCCGTACTCACCCTCGCGCTGGTAATCCGGGGCCTGTTGATACTCGGGCGCCTGCTGATAGTCGTTGCCGTACTCACCGGAATTGCCGTTGTAGTCGTCGGCGCCATAGCGCGGCCTGCCGTAGTCACCGCGCTGGGGATAGTCGGGCACGCTGAAATCGGGGCCGGGGTAGCCGGCGGGCGGGCGGACCTGCTCACGCGGACGCTCCGGACGGCTCGTCATCCTGGCGTGCCGGGGCGAACTGCCCGTGCGCTCCCCCGCGGCCGGGCTCGGCGCGGCGATGCGCACACCGAGTCCTTCCACCTGCGGCCCGAGTCTGCGGCCGAGCGAACGCAGGATCGGCTCGCGCAGATCGCGCTCGATCGCCTCCTGTGCCAGCGACGACGGAACGGACAGCAACGCGAAACCCTGGGCGACGGTGAGCGGTTTCACCAGCTTCAACCACGCCTGCTGAGCTCGGCTCACCGCGGGAATGGCGCCGTCGGCCGAGCCGGTGGTGAGTTCGGCGACCACCTCGGGCCACACTGTGGCCAGCACGTTCTGCTCGTCGTCCATGCAGCGTCCTCCCCGGACCGGTTTGTTGGGCCAACGGCCGCCGAGCACGCCAGCGCAGCACCTGTGACCAGGTGCGATCGGCGTGATCGAAGCGAACAACCGAAGCCGGTTCGAACGCCGTGCGGTCCCGGGATCGGACTTGGCGAGGGCACCGTCGGCCCTACGAATATGCCACTCCGGCCGTCTTTCCACACAATTATCCACAGATGTGGACAAACCTGGGGATAGAGGAATTCTGCCAGCGTGTGGCAGTGAAAGGAGCTGGACCTGCGGTTCTTCAGCAATCCCCCGGCTACAGAGGCTAGCCGCAAGGCGCCCGCGACGCCAGAGGTGTGGAGGAACTCACGAAAAGTTGCTGTCCGCGTCGGTGACGCCCGGGCGTGTCGCCGCAGGTCGGCCGCCGACGGCCGGACACGGCCAACAGGTAATCTGGACCTAGGTACTCGTCCCGACCCTATCCGGGCCGGACGTTCGCCGACCGTTTCGCCCATGTGGGCCGAATTTGACCCTGTATGGGGCGATCAGTACCCTCATACAGTCACCCCTTGGCGCGGTGGCGGCTGTGCGCTGCACGCTGATCGCCAAGGCACTCTGTGCGTAGACCGCGGTCCGCAGCGCAGAATCCGAATCACCGAAAACTTCGGGTACCTCACCGGTGCCCACCAACTCGAGGAGTGTTGACCGTGGCCAAGGGCAAGCGGACGTTCCAGCCGAACAACCGTCGTCGGGCGCGCGTGCACGGCTTCCGCCTCCGGATGCGGACCCGTGCGGGCCGCGCCATCGTTTCGGCGCGTCGCCGTAAGGGCCGCTCCGAACTGACTGCCTGATCGCGCGTAGTCGGACGCTCGGGTGTTGCCTGAGCCGTATCGGTTGCACCACCGTGCTGATTTCTCCCGCACGGTGCGCCGCGGTCAGCGAATCGGGAGGCGAGATCTCGTCGTACACGCGTTCACGCACACGTACGACGATGTCGCCGACGGCGATTCCCTGGTCCGCGTAGGCGGTCCTCGGTTCGGGCTGATTGTCAGCAAGGCGGTGGGTAACGCGGTGGTTCGCCACCGGGTGGCCCGCCGCCTGCGTCATATGTGCGCCCAGGTGATCGATGAACTGCCCGCCGATACCGATGTCGTGATCCGGGCCCTGCCCGGTGCGGCCACCGCCGACTCCGTCGAGTTGCTGCGCCAGCTGCGCGCCGGCCTCCGCAAGCTCGGCTTGCAGCGGGTCCCGGCGGCCGCGCTCGGTCGCACCCCGGCCGGTGAACGGTGATGCGCACGCTCGCTCGGTTACCCGCGAACGCGCTGATCTTCCTGATCGAGCTCTACCGCACTTATGTCTCCCCCACCCGGATGCCGATCTGCCGCTTCACCCCCACGTGCAGTGAGTACGCGGTGACCGCCCTGCGGACCCGCGGGCTGGTCGTCGGATCGGTACTGACGGTCGTTCGCCTGGCCAAATGCGCGCCCTGGCACCCTGGGGGGTGGGATCCCGTGCCGGAGCGCGGGTCGAATGCTTTCACCAAGTCATCGCCCGCGCTGATCGGCGATACGAACGACGGGAGTACCTAGAGCCGTGCTCGACATCATCTACTGGCCGGTATCCGCCATCCTATGGTTCTGGCACAAAGCCTTCGGCTTCGTGTTCGGCCCCGACAGCGGGCTCACCTGGAGCCTCGCCGTGGTGTTCCTGGTCTTCACCCTGCGGCTGGTGCTGTACAAGCCGTTCGTGAAGCAGGTCCGCACCACGCGGCAGATGCAGGAGCTGCAGCCCCAGATCAAGGAGCTGCAGAAGAAGTACAAGAACGACCGCGAGACCATGGCGCGGGAGATGCAGAAGCTGCAGAAGGAACACGGCTTCAACCCGCTCATGGGCTGTCTGCCGGTGCTGGTGCAGGTGCCGGTGTTCCTTGGTCTGTTCCATGTGCTCCGCTCGTTCAACCGGACCGGTCACGGCTGGGGTCAGCTCGGTTTGACCGCCGAGGAAAACGCCAACATCGGCAACTACATCTTCAGCGCCACCGACGTCCAGTCGTTCCTGAGCGCCCGCATCTTCGGCGCCCCGATCGCGGCGTTCATCACCGCGCCGGTGAGTGAGCTGCAGGCATTCGCGGACTGGGGCGGCACCCCCACCCGCATGAGCATCGCCCTCGTCGCCGTCCCGCTGATGGTGATCGCCGGTGTGGCGACCCACTTCAACGCTCGCGCTTCCGTCGCCCGCCAGACCCCCGAGGCCGCGGCCAACCCGCAGGCCGCCATCATGAACAAGCTGTCGCTGTGGGTCTTCCCGCTCGGCGTGATGGTCGGTGGCCCCTTCCTGATGATCGGCATCCTGCTCTACTGGGTGGCCAACAACATCTGGACCTACGGACAGCAGCACCTGGTGTTCGGCCGGATGGAGAAGGAAGAAGAGGCCAAGAAGCAGAAGAAGCTCGAGCTGCGGGCGCAGAACGCGCCCAAGCCCGGTGCCAAGCCGGTCGACGTCCGCAAGAAGCAGGACGCACCTGCCGACGAGTCGCCCTCGGCGAACGGAACCTCGTCGACCAACGGCACCCCGAAGCAGTCGGCCAAGCAGGGCGGCGGAAAGCGCAAGCCCGGCGGGCAGCAGCGGCCGGGTAACCGTGGCCGCGCGAACCAGAAGCGTAAGCGCTGAGACGCGACCGGATAGAGGGAAATCCAATGACTGTTGAGACCCAGACCGACGGAGGGGACGCCACCGTGTCGACGACTGTGGACGTCGTGAACGACGCCGAGGAGGCGTTGATCGAAGAGGGCGAGATCGCGGGCGACTACCTCGAGCAGCTGCTGGACGTGCTCGACTTCGACGGCGACATCGACCTCGACGTGGAGGGCGACCGCGCGGTCGTGAGCATCGACGGCGGCCGCGACCTGACCAAGCTCGTCGGCCGCAATGGTGAAGTTCTCGACGCGCTTCAGGAACTCACCCGCCTGGCCGTGCAGCAGGCGACCGGCGTCCGTAGCCGCCTGATGCTCGACGTGGCAGGCTGGCGCGCCCAGCGCCGTGCCGATCTGAGCGAGCTGGGCGCGGCCGCCGCCAAGCGGGTGCTCGAGTCGGGCAAGCCCGAGGCGCTGTCGGCGATGACGCCGTTCGAACGCAAGATCGTGCACGACGCCGTTGCCGAGATCGACGGCGTGGCGAGCGAGAGCGAAGGTGTCGAGCCGAATCGTCATGTGGTGGTTGTGCCGGAGTAGGCTCACACCGCCGCGACCACGCAGGAAGTAATAAGGCCTCCGGTCCCGGACCGGGGGCCTTATTCATGCCCCGATCACCACCACTGGAGAAGGATGTTTCACGTGGAACGAGAACTGGGTGCGCTGTCCGCCGAACTGGAACCGCCCGCTGCCGCAGCCCGGCTGTTCGGTGACCGCCTGGACCTCGCCCGCCGCTACTGCGCGGCGCTCGCCACCGCAGGCGTGGAACGCGGGCTCATCGGTCCGCGCGAAGTCCCCCGGCTCTGGGAGCGGCACATCCTCAACTGCGCGGTGGTCGGTGAACTGATCGATGAAGGTGCGTCCGTGGTCGATGTCGGCAGCGGCGCCGGGCTGCCGGGCATCCCGTTGGCCATCGCGCGGCCGGACCTTCGCATCACGCTCGTGGAGCCGCTGCTGCGACGGACGGTGTTCCTGAGCGAGTTCATCGAGGACGCCGGACTCGATGTCACCGTCGTGCGCGGGCGCGCCGAACAGTCGGGCGTCATCAAGGAAGCGGGCGGCGCGGATGTCGTCACCTCGCGCGCGGTCGCCCCGCTCGCCAAACTCGCGCACTGGTCGCTCCCCCTCCTCCGCGACCACGGACGCATGCTCGCGCTAAAAGGAACCAGCGCCGCCGAGGAACTCGAACGCGACGGTGCCGAGCTGATCCGGGACGGCGCGACCGATCTTCGCGTCGTCGGCTGCGGCGCGGGCATCGTCGAGATCCCGACCCTTGTCATCAGCGCCGAACTCCTCCCCCGTGCCGAACGCCCGAACCGTCGTGGTGGACGTAAAGCCGCCGGCGCGGAAAAGAAGACGAGAAAGCGCAACAACTCCTGAATTGCCCTCGCTCGCTTTCTGGCGCGGCTCAAAGAGTTTCGTACCGTGACGAAATGAGCCGAGGGTGGTTGGGTGCAACTGATTCGGCTTGAATTTCGCCGTATCGACTGGGATGGCAAGAGGTGGGTGCAGGAGTGCGGCCCACGTCCATACCTTGACGGCCGCCGTGGATGATCGTCAACGGAGCCGGTTCGTGAACGATGCTCTGTCGCGACCTGGTTCTGAATGCGGAATCCGGTGGGGGCGACGGCGACTGGCTCGTGTGGTGTTTCACGTGGAACGTGATCACACGTTGTTTCCCGTGAAACAAGCGTCGGTGAAGTGAATTCTGTGCCGCGTTGTGCGTGTCCCGTGCGGCGTGCCGCGATTCAGCTTTCCTAACGGTCCCGGTGCTGGCAAGCTATTGAGGGTCGGCGCGAGTGAGTCCATCTCCTCGAATTTCGAGTTCTCCACCGACGCAGTTTGTTTGTGATGACACGGCGCCGACGTTCGTCGGGGATACGTGATCTGAAGTTCTCGGGTTAGGAGCAATCTATGTCGAGCGGTCCGGCGAATGTTTCACGGGAAACAACGTCGCGGGTCCCGGGGATGCTGGACTCCAGCAGCTTCGACGCGGAGACGTTCGGGAATACTCCTTTCGGGCACATCTCCCCCGCCGAGACCCCGATCGCGGCGGAAGCGCAACGCGCCAGCCAGATTCTGCATCCAGGAAAGGTCACTGTGCCGAAACCCCGCGAGCAACGGATCATCACCATCGCCAACCAGAAGGGTGGCGTAGGCAAAACGACAACGACGGTGAATCTTGCCGCCGCACTGGCGCATCAGGGGATGACCGTCCTCGTCGTCGATCTAGACCCGCAGGGCAACGCGAGTACGGCGCTGGGCGTCGCCCACCACTCCGGTGTGCCGTCCAGTTACGAGCTGCTGATCGGTGAGGTGTCGGTGACCGACGCCATCCAGCAGAGCCCGCACAGCGAACGTCTGTTGTGCGTTCCCGCCACGATCGACCTCGCCGGCGCGGAGATCGAGTTGGTCTCGATGGTCGCGCGCGAGGGGCGGTTGAAGACCGCGATTCGCGATGCCGCCGTCGCCGGATACGACATCGACTACGTGCTGATCGACTGCCCGCCCTCGCTCGGTCTGCTCACCGTCAACGCGCTCGTCGCGGCCAAAGAGGTGTTGATCCCGATCCAGTGCGAGTACTACGCGCTGGAAGGCGTCGGTCAGTTGCTGCGCAATATCGGGCTGGTGCAGTCGCATCTCAACCCGGAGCTGCACGTGTCGACGGTTCTGCTCACCATGTACGACGGCCGCACGAAGCTGGCCGACCAGGTCGCGGAGGAAGTGCGCAATCACTTCGGCGACGTGGTGCTCAAGTCGATGATCCCGCGCAGCGTGAAGGTCTCGGAGGCACCGGGCTACGGGATGACCGTGCTCGATTATGATCCAGGCTCCCGTGGCGCGATGAGCTACATGGACGCCGGGCGTGAGCTCGCCGGGCGCGCCGAGGTTGTCCAGGGCGCGTCGTAGTGCTGGTGTGTTGGAACGAGGAAGGGATCGGTAGCCGATGAGTCAGGCGAAAAAGGGCGGTCTCGGTCGCGGGTTGGCGGCGTTGATCCCGACGGGGCCAGCCGTGGCGCCGGGGCTCAGCAGTTCCGCGGCGAGCGTGATCGGTATCAACCCGATCGGCCCGCAACCGGCCGAGGCGTTCCTACATCGCGTTCCCGATGCCGAACCTGCGGAGCCTGAGGAAGATCTGGTCTCCCCCGGCGACGCGGTGTACCGCGAGATTCCCGCGGATCAGATCGAGCCGAACCCGAAGCAACCGCGCTCGGTGTTCGAGGAAGAGGCACTGGCCGAGCTGGTGCACTCGATCCGCGAATTCGGGTTGATGCAGCCGATCGTGGTGCGGCGGCTCGAGCCGGGTGTCGACAAGTTCCAGTTGGTCATGGGCGAGCGCCGGTGGCGCGCGTGCCAAGAAGCGGGCCTGGCCACCATCCCGGCCATCATTCGCGATACCGCCGACAGCTCGATGCTGCGCGACGCGCTGCTGGAGAACATCCATCGCGTGCAGCTGAACCCCCTCGAAGAGGCGGCGGCGTATCAGCAGCTGCTCGAAGAGTTCGATGTCACCCACGAGGAACTGGCCTCGCGTATCGGCCGTTCGCGTCCGGTGGTGACGAACATGATCCGGCTGCTGAAGCTCCCGATTCCGGTGCAGCGTCGGGTGGCCGCCGGTGTGCTGTCGGCCGGCCATGCCCGCGCGCTGCTCGGGTTGGATGCGGGCGCCGAGGCGCAAGAGGCGCTGGCGGAACGGATTGTCGCCGAAGGTTTGTCGGTGCGCTCCACCGAGGAAGCGGTGACGCTGGCCAACCGCAATCCGTCGGAGGTCGCTCCCCCGGCGCCGAAGCGCAAGCCGATCCACATGCCGGGCCTACAGGAAGTCGCCGAACGCCTATCGGGTTCCTACGACACCCGGGTGACGGTGAGCCTCGGCAAGCGCAAGGGCAAGATCGTTGTCGAGTTCGGTTCCGTCGAAGATCTCGAGCGCATTGTGGCGCTGATGGAGCAAGCCAGTCCTGAAACGTCACTGTGACAGGGACTTCCCAGCCTTTCTACATCTCGGAAAGAGGCGGCATTACTGTGGATAGTGATGTGGCGTGAGCGTGGACGAATCGGACAGCTGGAGGCTGAACAGAGCAGTGTCGACCAGCGTCACAGCATTGACCCTCGACGGACTCGATCGGCTTCCGGCGCATACCCGGCGGTGTGTTTTCTGGGAGCTCGATCCGGCCGTGGCCGCCGACTCCCAGTCCTTCAGCGATCCGGTTTTCGAGAAGGAGGCATGGCTCTCGACGGTCATGCTCGAATGGGGATCGTGCGGGCAGGTGGCACAGGTAGACAACAACATCGCCGGGTGCGCGCTGTATTCGCCACCGAGTTCGGTGCCGCGCTCGACCCTGTTCCCCACCTCCCCCGTGAGCCCGGATGCCATCCTGCTGACCACGCTGCAGGCCGAATTCCCCTATGACGAATCCGATGTAGCCCACCGGCTGGTGCAGGCCGTGGTGGCCGATCTGGTGCGTCGCGGTGTGCGGGCGCTCGAGGCCTTCGGCATCCGCAACGGGCCGCCGTCCAGTTCGGTGGCCGATCGCGGACTCGGCTCGTCGATGCGGCTGATGGAACGGATCGCCGCTCCCCTGCGCGACCCGGCCTCGGCTACCCAGTGCACCCCGGAAACCTGCATGATCGACGCGGATTTCCTCGAGGACGTCGGCTTCGAAGTGGTAGCGCAGCATCACCGCTTCCCACGCCTGCGCCTCGAGCTCGACTCCGATCACGGCTGGAAGGAAGACGTCGAGCGCGCTCTCGATCAGCTTCTGGCAGCTGCGGAAATGGCGCCCCCCGCCCGCATCGGCGTGCGCTGACGACAGAGACGAAAGCGGCCCCGCAGATAATCTGCGGGGCCGCTTTCGTTGCGATGGTTACACCAGACCGGAATTCTCCGGCAGCCGGTCTTGCGCCGCCAGTTCCTCGGCGAGCAGCTCGGCGAAGGTGTAGGTGCCGGTGGGCTGGTCGTCCTGGCCGAGCAGGTACAGCCGCTTCACCGAGATGAGGATGGCCTCGGCGATCACGTCCCGCATGCGCGGGTTCGTGAGAATGGAGGCGTCGTATTCGTTGGTGAGGTAGCCCAGGTCCACCTGGACCGTCGGCATCTTGGTGAGGCGCAGCAGATCCCAGGTGCGCTGATGGGTGCGGCAGTCCTGCAGGGACGTGCGGGCAACCACTTCGCGCTGGATGAACCCGGCGAGCACCTGCCCGATCATCGAGACCGAACCGTGCGAATTACCGAAGTAGAAGCCGGCGACGCCCTGCGCCGACGGATTGTCACTCATCGCACAGCGCAACGAGATCATCAGATCGGCGTCGAAAGCGTTGGAGGTCTCGGCGCGTTCGGCATCGGTCGGGTTGGCGCCCCACGGCCGCGACAGGAACGTCTCCATGCCGGTGGCGGCCATCCGGCCCTCGAGCCGCGAGGCCAGATCCCACAGGATCTCCGACTCGTACACGTCACCGAACTCCGTCGGCACGGCGAATCCCTTGTCGGGACCGCCGAATCCGGGGTCGATGACGATGCGCTTACCGGTGAGCTGCGGTCCCGCCCGGTGCACCACCTCTTCCTCGGCGATGCGATGCGGGTTGCCGCCGGTGACGCGCGCGCCGAGCAGGTCGAGCGAGCGCAGTGTGTCGGGACCACAGATGCCGTCGGCCGAGAGACCGATCTCGCGCTGGAAGGCGCTGAGTCCCTCGTGGGTGTGTGGACCGAAGTAGCCGTCGACCCGGTGCACGTAGAAGCCGAGGTCCTGCAGCTTGCGCTGCAGGGTGGCCACGTCGTCGCCGTACAGCGGGGCGGACAGCTGGTAGATCAGTGTGCGGGCACCCAGGCGGTAGGAGGCTTCCTTCAGCGCGCGATACGTGGCCGGGCCGACGATCCCGTCGACGAGCAGACCACGCTGCTGCTGGAACGCGCGAACCGCCGAGTCGAGCGAGCGGTCGAAGACCACATCGGTGTCCTGCCAATCGTGCTGGCGATGCAGGAAACCGAGGCTTGCGAGGGTGCTCCGAACCTCTGCGACGGCCGGTCCTGAATCGCCGTGACGAAGTCGGTGCATGCGTAAGAGCCCTTTCCTTCGGCCGGAGCGTCCGTCGATTGTCTCAGACCCGGGCGGTATTACGGGAATCCCGGGTCCAGGCATCCTACGGCGCGTCGGCCGGTGGGAGGTGTCTTTGTCGGATCGATCGCGGCTCAGATGAGCCCTTCGAGCTCGCGCAGCAGCGCCGCCTTGCCCTTGGCGCCGACGATCTGCTTCACCGGCTTGCCGCCTTGGAACAGGATCATGGTCGGCAGCGACAGGATCTGGTAGTCGCGGGCTGCGCCGGGGTTGGCCTCGGTGTCGAGCTTGGCGATGGTGAGCTTGTCGGCATGGGTGCCCGCGATCTCCTCCAGCACGGGGGCGACCATCTTGCACGGGCCGCACCAGTCGGCCCAGAAGTCGACGAGCACGGGCTTCTCGCTGAGCAGCACGTCGTCGGCGAAGGACTGGTCGGTCACGGTGATGGTGTTGGCACTGTCGGCCATGGGTGTTCTCCTGCCTGGGTGGAACGCGAAATCAGTTGGCGGACACCGCGGCCGGGCCGTCGGCGTTTTCGAGTGTGTTGGCGGTGATGTCGCCCTGCTCGGCGAGCCAGCGCTCGGCATCGATGGCGGCGCGGCAACCGGTGCCCGCGGCGGTGATCGCCTGGCGGTAGGTGTGGTCGACGAGGTCGCCCGCGGCGAACACGCCTGCCACATCGGTGGCGGTGCCCGGATCGGTCACCTGCACATAGCCTTCGCCGTCGAGCGCGACCTGGCCCTTGACCAGTTCGCTGCGCGGATCGTGGCCGATGGCGACGAACAGGCCGGTGGCGGCCAGCTCGGATTCCTCACCGGTCCTGGTGTCGCGCAGGGTCAGGCTGGTGACGCTCTTGTCGCCGTTGACCTTCACGACCTCGGCGTTGAGCCGGAAGTTGATCTTCTCGTTGGCCTTGGCCCGCTCGAGCATGATGCGGGAGGCACGGAACTCCTCGCGGCGGTGCACGATGGTGACGCTCGCGGCGAACTTGGTGAGGAAGGTCGCTTCCTCCATCGCCGAGTCACCGCCGCCGACGACCACGATGTCCTGGCCCTTGAAGAAGAAGCCGTCGCAGGTGGCGCACGCGCTCACGCCGCGGCCGAGCAGTTCCTGCTCACCGGGGACGTGCAGGTAGCGGGCGGCCGAACCCATGGCGAGGATGACGGCGTAGGACTCGAAGGTCTCCTCACCGACAGTGACCTTCTTCACCGGGCCGGACAGGTCGATCGCGTCGACGTCCTCGGTGCGCAGGTCGGCGCCGAAACGCTTGGCCTGCTCGCGCATCTGCTCCATCAGGTCGGGGCCCATGATGCCCTCGCGGAAACCGGGGAAGTTCTCCACCTCGGTGGTGGTCATCAGGGCACCACCGAACTGGGTGCCCTCGAAAACCAAGGGCGCCAACTCGGCGCGGGCGGCATAGACGGCCGCCGTGTAGCCGGCGGGTCCTGAGCCGACGATGATCAGGTCGCGAACTGGCGTGCTCATGGGGCCCTTCCGAAAAGCAATGCTGGGACGTGTGAGTCAACAACAGCCTAAACGGTGTTGTTCCCTGTGTTTATTTGGCGGCTGGCGCCGCGGTTCTCGGCGCTGAACCCCCGCCTCTTCCCTCCCTGCGGGCACTCCTTCGTCGCACCCTTCGGTCAGTCCAGAGGCGGGGACGCGCCGAGAACGGGTGAGTGTGGGGCCGGAAGGGCAGGTCAGCCGATGTCGCGGACGGCTAATCGGCTGGGGGCGCCGGTGGTGCATCCGGTGCCCACGACCAGGGCGGTGATGGTCGGGGTTTGGGGGCCTTTGACGAGGACGAGTACGGCGTCGTCGCCGCGGAAGGTGATGCTCGACGCACCGAGGACGGCACGGTCGATGCCGTTGGCCTGCACGCAGCGGGTGAGGGCGGCCTCGTCGGCGAGGGGGCCGTGCACGTCGCGTTTGCCGAGGGCGGTGAGGGCGGCGGCCGCGGTGAGGTCGTCGCCCGGGGCGGACGGTTCGGTGGGTGGGGCCGCCGTCGGTGTGCCGTCGGTGTTGTCGAGGGTGCCGACGACGGCGCCCGCACCCGCGAGGACGGCGATGGTGGCCGCTGCCGCCGCCAAGAAGCCCATCCTGCGCCGGGATCTGTACTGGGCCAACGAGATCGGTGTGGACTG
This sequence comes from Nocardia sp. JW2, assembly GCF_051843015.1. Classification (NCBI taxonomy): domain Bacteria; kingdom Bacillati; phylum Actinomycetota; class Actinomycetes; order Mycobacteriales; family Nocardiaceae; genus Nocardia; species Nocardia sp. JW2. Next base: position 70,738 of record NZ_JBPXLK010000014.1, on the reverse strand, counting down.
TGCCGCGGCGGGGGTGGCGATAGCCGGGAGGGACGTGATTCGTTCGGTCGGGCCGTCTTCCGCGTCGAGTTCGGTGATGGCGGGCCCGGAGGTGATTCGTTCGGTCGGGCCCTCGCTCGCATCCAATTCGGCGACGAATCGGAACATGCGGTCGGCCACGTCGTCGGGCATGCGGTGCATGACCACGTCGTTGTCGGCCAGCGTGCGGAGGCGGGCGTTCACCTCGTCGAGATCGTTCAGGTAGCGCAGCGCGTCCGGGTCGGTGCGGACCTTGGGCCACAGTTGCTCGCGGAGTTCCGGTGCGAGATTGTCGGCGTGCAGATCGGCCAGCAGTTCCGACGGGAACGGAGGCTGCGGCACGGATCGAGCCACCTCGCACCTCCCCTGTTCTGTCGATTTTCGGATCGCAGCATGTACATCGCTGACTTGTTCGTCACTGTTAATGACGCATCCGGGCTAGCTCCGGTTCCCTGGATCCCGGAAAAATTCCAAACGTTCTTGCAAACGTACGCGCGCTCGGGCGCATCTGCTCTTGATCGTGCCTTCCGCCACGCCGAGTGCCAAGGCGGTTTCGGCCACACTTCGGCCCTCCATCTCGGTCATCACCAGGGCGAGCCGCTGTTCGTCAGGGAGGGTGAACAGCGCCTCGCTCACCACGAGGTTCAGCTCGTAGTCGGCGTAGGCATCGCGTGGCTCGACCGCCTCGGGCATGGTGTCGGGGGTGACGGAGATGGCGCGGCGGGTCTTGTTGCGCCGGATCCGGTCGAGGCAGGCGTTCACGACGATGGCGTGCAACCAGCTGCGGACCTCGGACTCGGCGCGGAACGTCTCGGCGGTGCGATGGGCGGACAACAAGGCGTCCTGCAGGCAGTCGGCGGCGTCCTCACGGCTGTAGGACGTGCGCAGCGCGGTCTGCCAGAGGTGATCCTTGTGCCTGCGCAGCAGTTCGCTGAAGGCGTGCGGTTCGCCGCGTACGTGCGCGGCGAGGAGTTCCTTGTCGCTGCCGTTCTCCAGGAACGAGCGATCGCGGAACGCCGCCTGGCGCGTTGTCCCCCCGCGTACTTGCTCGTTGACTTCCGGCGACAACACCTGACCCCTTGGACAGCGCTCATTACGGCGACTTCACGTCGGCGAACGAGGCCGATCCATCACCTGACTACAACGCGGCGTCCAGGACCGACGTCGACAGATCCTGGGTAGCTCCCTGCCGAGAGCGCGGGGTGATCATATCGCTGATAACAATTGCGCACCAACCGGACCGCGGTTCGATGAACACTGATGTTCTAGCGCGAAATAGGCATCCACCTGCGCAGATAGCAGGTGGGAAGGACTGCGGCGCGGGTTTACGGCGCGGCGTCGAAGCGGACGTCGGCGACGGCGGTCTGGAACTGTCCGCCCGAATTCGCCAGTCCGGTGATCCATACGAGCACAAAGCGAGCAGCCTGATCGGTCTGCACAGGGACCTCGGTGACCCCATCGCCGAGGCGGGCGGAGCCGATCAGCTGGGTCTGGTCGAGCGTGGGCGTCTCGGTGGGCGAGGTCCGGATCTCGACGGTGCTGCCCGCGCTGGGCGAGGTGATCGAGACATTGGTGAGCTTGGCGGGCGCGGGCAGCGTGGCCAGCAGTCCCACGCCCTTCTTGAGGGCGGGGAACTGCTGGAAGTACTGGTCGGTGCGCCACACCGTTTCCGGGTTCTGGTCGAGCACCGCACTCGACGTGGCGGCGCCGTCGGGGGTGCCCTCCGGGGAGAACACCCTGGCACCGGTGACGGCCACCGGCACACTCGACGGCTGCGCGGGCTGGTCGGCCGTCGGCGCGGCGGCCGCGCTCGGCGGCGCCACACTCGACGTGAGCCCGATGTTGACCTGCTGATCCAGCGGCTTGTCCGACGCGCCGGGCGCGAAGATACTCACCATCCACCAGATCAAGATGCCGACCACCAGCGCGGCGAGCACGCCGAGCCCGACCATGATCCACATCATCCGCTTGGAGCGTTCGCGTTCGGCCGCGAGCAGTTCCGGGTCGGCGAGTGAATCGGGACCGGCCGCGACCGCCCGCTGACCCAGCCGAAGCACGGGGATGAAATCGGTCTTCTGGTCGACGACCGAGGCCTGCTCGAGCACGTGCTGCACGGTGGCAGCGGTGCGCACACCCTTGTTCGACTCCAGCGACCGCACGGCGACGGCCGAGATCTCGAACGGCACCTCGGGCCGGATCTGGCGCGGCTCCACCGGGGTTCCGTCGGGCCCGAAGTCGGCCAGACGCAGCCCGCCGATCGTCGCGGCCGTACCGGTGACACCGCCGACGCGAATCGGCCAGCGCGCGGTGATGAGCGCGTAGAGCATGGCGCCGAGGCCACGCACATCGGACTGGGCGTCGGAATCGCCGAGCGTGCCGGGGAAGGCGAGCACAGCGTCGCCCGAGGCACTGATCCGGATGCGGTCGGGATGGTCGATCGAGAGCGAGCCACCGCCGCGATGGGCCAGTTCGGCCGCCGAGGCGAGCACCCGGATGGCCCGGGCCGCACCGATCGGCGACGGCACCGTCTCGGCCATCTCCCGCAGCGACCGGCCGGGCGTCCACTCCGCGACCACGATGCCGCCGGAACTACCGCGCACCACGTCCAGGACCCTTGCCAGGCCGGGCGAGTTGATGCGGCCGAGGCGCAGCGTGCGCGACAGGATCGCCTGCGGGCCGTCGTGGCCCGCGTTCTCACCCGACTTCTGATCGGCATCGACGAAGGTCAGCGCGACCTCGCGGTCGAGTTTGATGTCGAGGGCCTGCCAGAACTTGAGCCCGCGCGCGCCGCCGTGGCTGGCGAGCAGGCGATACCGGCCGCCCGCGACCGACGCGCCGGGGATCAACTTCGGTCCGCGCTGCGGGCGCTGCACGTCCTGCGGCGGTACGGGGATCGGCAGCATGCCGGTGTCGTGGGTCGGATCGTGCGGCGGCGCGGCACCGCGACGGTCCTCGGTCGGTTCGTTCTTCTCCGGCGACCCGTCTGCCTGCGGGTTCTTGCTGTCGTCGGGCGCGTCGGCGTGTTCGGATCCCGCGGTGTCTGCCCCGTCGGGCCGGACATCGGTGGACCTTCCTCCTGCGGCGCGCGCCGCAGAATCAGCGGCTGGGACGCCGCCCACCGCGTCATCGCTCACCCTCGGTCCTCCTTCGGCCTGATCTCCCGTATCGGTCTGCCGAACAGCGTACGGGAACTGTGCTTGACCGGTGATGTCAACAGCACCGGGCCGGATCACCGGCAACACCATGGTCTGGGTATCCATCGACTGCCCGTACGCCGGGAAGGCGTAGGTGTCGGGCCTGCGCAACACGGTGGTCGCGTAGATGTCCTCGGCCGAGGCGTCCTCGTCGAGCGCGAGTTCCGGCGCGGGCGGGGTGATGCCGAGCTTGCGCGAGACGGCGACGGTGATCGCCACCACCTCGGGGATGCCGACCAGACGCATCAGCCCGAACGCCACCGAGAACAGGACGAGCGCGTCGACGGTGACCCGCAGCAGCGAGGCCGGGCCGCCGGTGACGTTCGCGAGGCCGGTCACGGTGTCGACGATGAGCATCACCGCGCCGCCCGCGATCGAGGCGAGCACTACCCGGGTGATGGTGCGGCCGACATTGGACATGCGCAGATCACCGAGGCTGCGGTGCAGCAGGATCCCGCCGATCACCGCGCCCGCGGTGAAGCTGAGGCCGGTGGCGACGCCGAGGATGATGACCACGTCGTCGCTGTCGCGAGCGAGCACCGGGGCGAGCGCCGAGCAGGCGATCTTCACAGTGGTGATGCCGAGGATGATCCAGGTCGGCGTCCACGCCTGTTCACGGGCGTAGAAGACGCGCAGATGGATCAGCACCAGCGAGTAGGGGATCAGCGTGAAGGCCGACCAGCTCACCGCGCTGCCGAGACGGGCGGCGTCACCGGAGAACCGGGCGTAGCCGTAGAGCGCCTCGCCGATCGCCGGGCCGGCCAAGGTCATGAAGGCCACGATCGGGATCAGCGCGATCATGGTGAGGCGGGTGGCCGCGGACAGATCGTCGACCACGGCGGGCGTGTCGTCGGCGGCGGCGTTGCGGCTCAGCCTCGGCATGATCGCGGTGAGCAGCGTGACGCCGATGACGCCGTAGGGCAGCTGCAGCAGGGCCCAGGCGTTGGCGAAGATCGCCGGACCCGCCTCGTCGGCCGCGGAAGCGATGTTGTTCGCCACCACCAGGCCGACCTGGCTGATCAGCACGTACAGGATGATCGCGGCGGCCATCCTGCCGAACTGCTTGAGGCGAGCGTCGATGCCCCACAGCGGGCGCAGATTGATCCCGTGCCTGCGGATGGCGGGCAGCAGGCTCAGCGCCTGGGTGGCCACACCGGCGGTGATGCCGAGGCCGAGGACCAGCAGTTTCGGGTCGCTCATCCGCACCGGGTCGAGGGTGATCTCACCGGGCGTGAGCGCGTACACCGCCAGCACCACGAGCGCGACGATGTTGTTCATCACCGGTGCCCACGCGCCCGGTTTGAACGCCTGCCTGGTGTTGAGAATGGCCGTGAACAGCGCGGACATGCCGTAGAACAGGATCGCCGGTGCGAGCAGGTAGGTGAGCGCGGTGGTCAGCGACGTGTTGACCTTGCCGTCGGAGTCGACGAGCACGTGGCTGGCCAGGATCGGCGTCGCGGCGAGCGTCAGGACAGTCGCCACGAAAAGCACGGCGAAGGCGGCGGTCACCAATCTTCGGATGAACTCGGCGCCGTTGTCGGCGTCCTCCTGTTCGGCGCGCACCAGCGTCGGCACGACGATCGCCGTGAGCACCGCGCCGAGGACCAACTCGGCAACCATGTTCGGAATCAGGTTCGCCGAGATGAACGCACTGGCGATCGCCGGACCGAGCACGGTGAGCAGCAACAGCTGCTTCGCGAACCCGGTGATCCGGCTGACGAGCGTCGCCACGGCGATCGACCCGGAATCCTTGAGCAGCTTCGCGTTGGCCGACTGTGGATTCGTGTCACGCGGCGCGGGCTTCTCGGTGCGAATCCGCTCCGGGCGCGCGATCACCTGGGTCTGCTCGGCCGCCCGCATCGCGTCACCACCGGGCCGGCTCGATGCCGCGGGCATCCCGGGGAAGCTGTCACGCCCAGGCCCCGGTCGAGCTGCCTCATACCCACGCGGCGGCGGACCGCCCTGCGGACGTCGCCCAGGATCCACCTCGGGACGTGCCTGCCGAGGAATCGCCCCGGATGCCCCCGCGGCCCGCTGCTGCGGAAACTCCCCCGACCTGGGGCCCGGGCGCTGTGGACCACTCGGCCGCTGGGCAGGACCTTGGGGTGCATCATCGCCGGCCCGACGACCGCGCGGTTGCCCACCGCCAGGCTGACCGACTCCAGGTCGTCCGCCGGCGCCGGGCTGTCCGCCGGCGGGCTGTCCGCCGACGCCAGGCTGTCCGCCGCGACTCCCTTGCTCGCCCGCATCGGGGTGCTCGACGCGACCGCGACCGCCCATGACCGAGGGTCCGGCCGGGCCCGCCGAACCGCGCTGCTGACCTGGCCGGTCCCCCGGCTCGACGCCGGTGGGACCAGGTCGCTGACCTGGCGCGGGCGGGAACTCGCCCCGCTGACCGCCGGGCACCGAGCCGAAGCCGCCCGGGCGTCCCTCGAGGCCGGGGCCCGGTGGTCGGAACTCGCCGGGGGGACCCGGTTCGGGGCGTCGCGGCGCACCGGCGCCGGGGACTCGCGGATCAATCGGCGGTGGTTGCGACGACTCGCCATAAGGAGCGGCCGATCGAGGATCGGGCGGCGCGGGTCGCTGCGGCCCGGGGCCACCAGTTCGCTGCTGGCGGGGGAACTCCCCCGAACGCCCGTCTGCCGGATAGGCCTGAGGAGGCGGTGGAGCACCCGGTCGCTGCTGCCGAGGGAACTCCCCGGAACGCCCGTCGGCCGGGTACGGCTGGGGTCGCTGCGGACCAGGGCCACCCGGTCGCTGCTGGATCGGGAATTCGCCGGAAGGCGCGGGCCGACGGTGGCCTTCGCCGGTACGTCCCGGTGCGCGCAGCGCGTCGTCCGGCACGGCACCGTTCGGGTCCACCGGTCGCGGTGGCTGCCCGCGCAGCGGATCCGCAGGCCCCGGACGGTGATTCGGCTCAACGGGAGGCAGCGGCCGATGCGGAGCACCGGGTGCCGAGGTGTAGTTCGACTCGCCGGGATGAGGTGCGCGCGGAGGTTCGCCGCCGGGGCGATGACGCGGGTCGTCATCGCGCGGATACTGCGCGTGCGGCGGTTCACCGGGCGATGGACTGAAGTTCGGTTCGCCGGGCCGGAAGGCTTGCGGGTACGGCGGCTCGCCGGTACGGCCGGGCCCGTGGGGCGGCTGGCGCGGGGGCTGGACACGCGGGATTTCGCCCGAGCTGCCGGGAACGGGTCGTCCTGTCGGTTGGGCGGGTCGGGCACCCTGCTGCGGGCCGGGATCAGCGGGGTGCGGCCGGGCCGGGTCGACGGGACCGAGGCGCGGCGGGACCGGGCGATCACCGGGGCGGGCGGGCACCTGCGGCTCGTCGGTGTCGCGGCCGCTCATTCCACGCTCCCATGGCGCGGCGGGACCCCAGCGGTGGGTCGCCTCGTCGCGTTCGTCGTGGTTGTGCCGATGAGCGGAATCATCGTCGCCCATCATGCCTCCTGTACCCGGCGCAACCCGCGAATCCCGCCTCGTTCTTGCCTGTCATGGTCCCCCGCGCGCCGGTCAGGCGTGGGTGTTCACTGCCGACGCAGTCGTTGCCGGGCGCGTCGCAGCCGTCCGGCCCGTTCCACCGTTTCGGGGGCGAAGCCCTCGTCGGCGGGGTCGGGTCGGCCGCGGAAGCGCCGCCACAGCCGGCGCCCGGCCAACAGCAACAGCAGTATCGCGGCACATGCCGTAATTATGGCCAAGGCCTGACCGTAGGCGTTCGAGCGCACCGAGACCGACGTCGGCTCCCCTAGCGTGATTCCGTCGGGGGTGGTAAGAGCGATGGGAATGACCAGCTTACGGCTGTCGCTCACCTCGGTCGGTATCTGAAATGACCGGGTTCCATTCGGCGGAAGGAGCTGTTCGCCGATATCGGTGATGTTCGTCTCGGAAGGCGCCGAGATCCGGAAGTTCACCCGGATCGCCACCGGCAGATCATTGCGGGCCACCAGCAGCAACGGGCTCTGCTCGGACGCGAGCGTGTACACACCGCCCGGGGGCAACACCGACACCGACGCGAAGACGGTGTCCACTTCCCGGGTCACCTGATCGACACGCCGGTCGGCATGCAGGTCGGCCAGAGTGTCGTCCTCGCCACGCCGGTCCGACAGGCTCAACGCCCGCAGCAGATCCTCGCGCGCGGGCGTGAGGAAGGCCAGCGGCGTCAGTTCGGCCTCGGGCAGTTCGACGAGCGCCCGCATCATTTCGGTGATCCGCGCACCCTGGTCGCGCACGGGCACGACGAGATGTTCGGGCGCCGCGTCCTGAGCGGCCGACGGCAGGTATTCGAGGGTGAACGGGCGCGGATCCGGCTCCTGCGCGACGAGCTCCGCGAAGGGCCGCGGCTGGGCCAGCTGGTTGCGGGCGAGCAGTTCCACCTGTTTCAGCAGCGCCACACCCTCCTCACGGCTGGCACCCCACTGCTGCGGCGGCATCAACAGCTGCGAACGCGGCCGGTCCGGCGCCGGATTCAGCGCGGTCCACGCCATCGCGCCGAGCGCGTCCTGCAACCGGGCGGCCCGTGAGTCGTTGGTGACGTCGAAGCGCACCTTCGACGGCGTGAACGAGGGCGTCGGCGGGTTGGAACCCACGGCGGCCAGCGCGGTCGCCGACCAGATGTCGAAGGTCGTCACCCGCAGCGCCGGATCGGTGTTCGGCCCCGCCTCGACGCTCACATCCGGCACCCGCACCACGTCCGGCGCGGCCTGCTCCCCGCCGACGACCGTGCCGGGCACGAACGTCGACGGCGTCGAGGTGAGCGCGGTCTCCGGATCCGGCACCGAACCCTCACCCGATACCGCCGACCCGGCGAGCACCGCCGTGCCGTACCCGTACTCACGCAGCAGTTGCCCCGCCGCGTGGTCGATGCTGCCGGAATCGGGCAGGCTCACCCCGCGCAGCGACCTGGTGCCGAGGATCGCGTCCACCACATCGGCCGGTGCGTGCAAGGCCCGCGCCGACAGACCCGGCTCGTTCACCGCCGCCAACGCCGTCACATCGACCTGCGCGTACGGCAACGCCACCGTGCACATCGACCCGGCGAGCGCGCGCAACCGGTCGAGCCAGGCCTGCGCGTTCGCGGCGCCGGTCCCCTCCCGCGTCGCACCCTCCGGATCCGACGGACTCGCCAGCACCCGGTAACCGCGCGTCATCGTCTGCGCGGTCGACACCAGGTCGGGATCGATGGCGATGCACACCGACCCGGCGACCGCGTTGTCCTTGCCCGGTGCGGGTGCGACCGCTTCCAGCGCGGCGACCAACTGCTCGAGCCGCCCGCCCTTGCCGAGCGAGGCGGCGAGCTCGTCGTCGAGCAGTTCCACCTGCCCGTTCACCGACCCCGGCTTGCCCGCGACCATGCGCGGGCGGTCGGCCAGCGGCCAGATCACCGTCGTCGCCACCGGCGTGGCCTCCGGCGGCGCGGCGACCGGGGCCGGGTCACCGTCGGCCGGTGGCAGTCCGAGCACCGGAAGCAGGAAGCGGGCGTCGTCGAGCCGGGCCTGCGAGCCGTAGGCCGGCTCACCGTTCACATTCAGCAGCAGCGGATACACCCCGGGATCGGTGATGCCGAGCGACGCGCCGTCGCCGCCGCGCAACGCGATCCGCACCGAGAACTGTTTGCGCTGGCCAGGACTCAGCTGCGGCGTCACGTCCTCGAACGGCCCGGTCACGTCGTAGTTCACCTGATCGAGCCGCAGCGAACTGCGCAACCCGCTCGGCGACAGCACCGGCGCGGCACGCTGGATGCGCACGCTCACATCGTCGACCACCCGGTCACCGATATTGGTGACCGTTCCCGACACGGTGAGCACCGGATCGCTGCTCGTGGTCACCGTGCCCGGCGCCACCGCGTCCAGGGTGAGTTTGAGGAACTTCGGTGCCGACGCGTCGTCCGGTTGCGCCTGCGCCACCGCGGGCAGCAGCGCCACCGAACCCAAGATGGTCAGGACCGCCGTGATCAGCCGGAACAGTCCACCCGTCATCGCTTGCCGGTCTCCATCCGGTCGATCATCCGATTAGCCACCTCGGCCAGGCGCCGCTCGTCGGCGTAGGCCAACCGGGAATCCAACTCGCTCAACGGAACCCACGCAACCTGGGTGACTTCCACGTCGGCATCGGACAACTCACCGCCGAGACACCGCAGCAGGTAGTGGTGCACGGTCTTGTGTACCCGTCTGCCCTCGGTGACGAACCAATAATCGATATTGCCCAGCTCGGCGACCACCTCGCCGATGATGCCGGTCTCCTCGGCGACCTCACGCATGGCGGTCTGCTCGGAGGTCTCGCCCTCCTCGATATGGCCTTTGGGCAGCGACCACAGCAACCGCCCGCGCCGATCGGTCCGCCCGATCAACGCGGCACACCGCAGCTCCCTCGGCCCGTCCAACCCGTCGACAACGAGGCCGCCCGCGGACGTTTCGCGCACGGTGCGCATACGCGGCTTACCGCCGTTACCCGCCCCGCCGCGCCGCCGCGGCTGGCGGCGTCGACTGTTCGCGCGATCGGCCGGAGGAGACACTCCGCCAGCTTAGCTGTGTTGCTGGAGCGCTGTTGTCGCCGCAACCCACCGATCACGCGCGAACATGGGTAACTCACCGGGGACGGGCTGACCAGGCCATCACAAGAAGCTTGCCGCGTCCGCAAGTCCGCACGCACCTGAGTCTGGCCAGTGTCGCGGGGAGGCGGAACAGTAAGCTCTGTACTCGTGGTTTCCTCTGATGTTGTCGCGGATCGTCGTGCTCGGCTGCTTGCTGGTGCGGCGGTGACGTTGGGGCAGCTGTCCGAGGTGCTGGTGCCGTTGGGGGGCATGTTCGCCGCGCGGGGGCATTCGCTGTATCTGGTGGGGGGCAGCGTGCGTGACGCGGTGCTCGGGCGGTTGGGCAATGATCTGGATTTCACTACCGATGCGCGGCCGGAGGTCGTGCAGGAGCTGATGCGGGGGTGGGCCGATCAGTTGTGGGACACCGGTGGGCTCGCGTTCGGGACGGTGAGTGCGGCCAAGGGGGATCACCAGCTCGAGATCACCACGTTCCGGGCCGATACGTACGACCGGGTGTCGCGCAATCCGGAGGTGACCTTCGGTGACACGCTCGAGGGCGACCTGGTCCGGCGCGATTTCACGGTGAACGCGATGGCGGTGAAGATCGCCGAGGACGGTTCGCTGGAATTCGTCGACCCGCTCAACGGACTGGATGCCCTGCTCGAAGGCGTGCTCGATACGCCTGCGGCACCGCAGGATTCGTTCGACGACGACCCGTTGCGCATGCTGCGCGCGGCCCGCTTCGTCGCGCAGCTCGGTTTCGAGGTGGCGCCTCGGGTGCGCACGGCGATCGTGGAGATGGCCGAGCAGATCGACCGCATCACCGCCGAACGGGTGCGCACCGAACTCGACAAGCTGATCGGTGCGGAGCATCCGATCGACGGCATCAACCTCATGTGCGACACCGGTCTCGCCCAGCGGGTGCTGCCGGAGGTGCCCGCGATGAAGCTCGAGATCGACGAGCACCACCAGCACAAGGACGTCTACCAGCATTCGCTGACGGTGCTGTCGCAGGCGATCGACCAGGAGGAGGGCGACCCCGACCTGGTGTTGCGCTGGGCGGCGCTGCTGCACGACATCGGCAAGCCCGACACCAAACGCAACGAGCCGGGCGGCGGCGTGAGCTTCCACCATCACGAGGTGGTCGGCGCGAAGATGGTGCGTAAACGCATGCGGGCGCTGAAGTATCCGAAGGCGTTCACCGAAGACGTTGCGCGCCTGGTGTTCCTGCACCTGCGGTTCCACGGCTACGGCAAGGGTCAGTGGACCGATTCGGCCGTGCGCCGCTACGTCACCGACGCCGACGACCTGCTCGATCGCCTGCACAAACTGGTCAAGGCCGACTGCACCACCCGCAACAAGCGGCGGGCGGCGGCGTTGCGCGCCACCTACGACGAGCTCGAGCAGCGCATCGCGACCCTGCGTGAGCAGGAGGATCTGGCGCGGGTGCGCCCGGATCTGGACGGCAACGCGATCATGGAGCTACTCGGTCTCGAGCCGGGCCCGCAGGTGGGCAAGGCGTGGAAATACCTCAAGGACCTGCGCCTGGACCGAGGCCCGATGACCCGCGACGAAGCCGAGGCAGCCCTGCGCGAGTGGTGGGCGACCCAGCAGTCCTAGAACACGATCAGTGTTGTCCCGGCGATGATGGCGTCGCGGATCTGGGTGAGGTCGAACGAACCGGTGGTCTCGGGCAGTTCGATGCGGAATTTCACCACGTCGCCGCGGCGGTGCGCGTAGGAGATACTCGCCCGGTTGGGCAGGTCGTCGAGCAGCAGCGCGGGCGCCTGCACCACCCGGCGCGGTAGCCGGATGCGGTACCAGCTGGCGCGGCGGATATCGATGGTGAGCAGGTTGTCGTAGACCTGCGCGTCGACGACGGCGCTCATCTTGCGGGTGCGGTGGGTGGCGACGATCCGGCCCTGCTCGTCGAGCCGGAGCTTCCAGTCCAGGTTCTGCTCGTCCACCCAGTCGATGAGAGCACCGATGCCGATGCTGCCCTCGATGTCGAGTTGCTGCACGCGAATCTTGGTCGGCACACCGGGAATGAGGCGAACGCCGTGCGCGATCACGGTGACGGTGTCGAACGGATGCGTGTCCCAGACCAGGTCCGACAGCACCGTCTTGCTCTGGAAGTGGGCACCGCGCCTGCGCACCTTGAAGGTGTCGAGGGTGGCGGTGAGGTCGTGGCCGAGCAGGGTGGCCGACACTTCCCGCCCGCCGAAGCGGCTGAAGATGCCCTCGCTGAGCACGGTCATCAGGACGTCGGGCATCAGCGCGGTGACCGTGCCCGAGCCCAGGTCGGCCACCGGGTCGGCCCAGGACGTGGTGAAGCCGAGCCACTGGTCGATCCACGAGGGGTCGAGCAGACGTTTGCCCAGGTCGACAGCGCCCGCCAGTGACCAGGACTTCGGATCGAAATACGTGGCCATGATGGTCCGAGCGTACTTGCCCGCGGCGTCGGCGGCCATGCTCGACGGCGTGTTGAGCCGACATCACAGCCGGATGCTTCCGCATGTGCGGAAGATTTATCTATGTATCGCCGTATCTGCGGAACTATCCTGGTCGGGTGGCACTACTGCGAATCAAGGAAGCCGCCGATCTGCTCGGCGTCAGCGACGACACCGTGCGCCGGTGGATCGACTCCGGCGCGCTGTCGGCGAGCAAGGACGGCGCGGGCCGGTTGGTCATCGAGGGTCGTGAGCTGGCGGCTCTCGCCGTCGAGCAGGCACGCACGCCGCACACCGAGGTCGGCAGTGCCAGTTCGGCCCGGAATCGGTTCCCCGGCTTGGTCACTCGCGTCGTGACCGACAAGGTGATGGCACAGGTGGAGATGCAATGTGGCCCGTTCACGGTGGTCTCGTTGATGAGCAGCGAAGCGGTGCACGAGCTCGGGCTCGAGCCCGGGAGTGTGGCGTTGGCGAGTGTGAAGGCCACGACGGTCGTCGTCGAACGGGCCGCCGGATGAAGCGCGCACTCGCCCTGGCGGCCACGCTGACCGTGCTCACCGCCTGCGGTTCCGAAACAGATTCGGGGACAAGCGATTCAACGCTTACCGTGTTCGCCGCCGCCTCGTTGAAGAAGGTCTTCACCGAGCTCGAGGACGACTTCGAAACCGCGAATCCCGGTGTGGACGTGCAGTTCTCGTTCGCCGGATCGTCAGATCTGGCCGCCCAGTTGCAGGCCGGCGCGCCCGCCGACGTCTTCGCCTCGGCCGACCAGCCGACGATGGACAAGGTGATCGCCGACGGACGCATCGCCACTGCGCGCCCCTTCGCCACGAATGTCCTCACCATCGTCACCGCGCCCGGTAATCCGAAGGGAATCAACAGGTTCCGCGATCTGGCCAGGGACGGTCTGTCCGTAGTGGTGTGTGCGCCGCAGGTGCCGTGTGGCCGGGCGACACAGAAGGTCGCAGCAGCGGCTCAGGTGACAGTGCGGCCGGTGAGTGAGGAATCGTCGGTTGCCGACGTGCTCACCAAAGTGACCTCCGGACAGGCAGATGCGGGCCTGGTGTACGTCACGGACGCGGCGGGTGCCGGCGCGAAGGTGAGTACGGTCGCGATCCCCGAGGCGTCGGCGGCGGTGAACACCTATCCCATCGGGGCGGTCGGGGATTCCACCGGTGCGGGGAAGTTCATCGACCTGGTGACCGGCCCGACGGGTCGGCAGGTGCTGACCGAAGCCGGGTTCGGTGTGCCGTGAGAACCGGCGCCGCAGGGTTCCCCCGCTGGTTGTTGCTGCCCGCGCTGATCGGATTCGCCCTGGTCGTCGTGCCGCTCGGCGCCTTGGCCTGGGGCGTGGAATGGGGTCGGTTCGGTGCGTTGGTGACCACCGAGGCCTCGCGTGACGCCCTGTGGTTGAGTCTGCGGACGGCGGCCGCGAGCACGCTGTTGTGTGTGTTGCTCGGTGTGCCGATGGCTGTCGTCCTGGCCAGGGCCCGATGGCGTGGGCTGCCCGTGTTGCGCGCACTTGTGTTGCTGCCCTTGGTATTACCACCGGTGGTCGGCGGTATCGCCCTGCTGTACACCTTCGGGCGGCGTGGGCTGTTGGGAAGCCACCTCGAAGCCCTCGGCGTGCAGATCGCGTTCAGCACGACGGCGGTGGTGCTGGCGCAAACCTTTGTGGCGCTGCCGTTTCTGGTCCTCACGCTCGAGGGTGCGTTGCGGACGGCCGGTCACCGCTACGAGCAGATCGCGGCCACCCTCGGTGCCGGGCCGAGCACGGTGTGGTGGCGGATCACCCTGCCGCTGATGCGTCCCGCGCTCATCTCCGGTGCGGTGCTCGCCTTCGCCCGCGCGCTCGGTGAATTCGGCGCCACCCTCACCTTCGCGGGCAGCCTCCAGGGCCGCACCCGCACCCTGCCCCTGGAGATCTACCTCCAGCGGGAAGCCGATCCCGATGCGGCCGTCGCGCTTTCGGTAGTGCTCATCATCGTCGCGATCCTGATCGTCCTCCTCGCCTACCGCCGTACCAGCCCGATCCCAGGCACCCAGCTCGGCAGCGCCCGCACCGGAGGGAGAGCTGAATGAGCCCACACGACGAGCCGCGAAGCGTGCCGTCGGGCTTCGATCCGGCGAGCGCACACCACGAATCTGTGCGGAGCGAGCCGTCGTCCGGTCCGGCGGGGTTCTCCGCGAGCGCACCCGACGAATCGTCAGGGAGGTCGTCGCATCCGGCGGGCCTTTCGGTGGCCGCACGCATCGCGGATCGCGATCTGGACCTGGCGATCGAGGTCGCACCGGGCGAAGTCCTCGCCGTCCTCGGCCCCAACGGCGCGGGAAAGTCCAGCCTGTTGCAGGTGATCGCGGGCCTGCTCGTCCCCGATGCGGGCCACGTGCGCCTGGGCGCCGATATCCTCACCGAAACCGCGAAACGTGTTGCGCTCCCGCCACATCGACGCGGCATCTCGCTGCTCGCCCAGGAGCCGTTGCTCTTCCCGCACCTCACCGTCGCCGAGAATGTCGCTTTCGGCCCACGCAGCCGTGGTAACCGCGACGCGAAAACCGTCGTCGCCGAATGGCTCGAGGCCGTCGACGCCACGCACCTGGCCGACCGCTACCCCGCCGCCCTCTCCGGCGGCCAGGCCCAACGGGTCGCCCTGGCCCGTGCCCTCGCCGTCGACCCGCACCTGCTCCTGCTCGACGAACCCATGTCGGCCCTCGACGTCGATGTCGCCCCCGCCATGCGCTCGCTACTACGCCGCGTCCTGCGCGACCCCGCCCACCCGCGCTGCGCGGTCCTGGTCACCCACGACATCATCGACGCCATCACCCTCGCCGACCGCCTCGTCATCGTCGAAGGCGGCCACATCGTCGAATCCGGCCAGGTCACCGACGTGATGTCGCACCCACGCAGCCCCTTCGCCGCCCGCATCGCCGGCCTCAACCTCCTGCACGGCACCGCCACCGCGCCGCACGGGCCCGACCCGGCCTTCGCGGCAGTGTTGGTCGGACCCGGCCGACACAGCGAACCGATCCCGCCAGGTGACAGCGCAGCCCGGCACCGACCAGCAGCACACCCCGCCGATCGACCGGCGGACAGCGCCGCTACCAGTGCTTCGCTCGGCTCCACAGAACGGCCGACAACCAGCGTCGCCGATGGTGGATCGGGGTCGAGTTCGGCCGGCGGCGCCCGGCACTCGGCACCCGATGGCGAATCGGCGGTCGATGGTTGCGTTGTCGGCGATTTCACCGCAGGCACCCGTGCGGCGGCTGTCTTCTCCCCCGCCGCCGTCTCGGTTTTCACCCGGCCTCCCGGCGGCAGCCCACGCAACGTCTTCACCGTCGACATCACCGAGATCACCGATCGGGGTGGCATCGTGCGGGTGCGTGGTGACGCACCGAACGCGCCCGGCGTGTGCGCCGATCTCACCCCGGCCGCCGTGGCCCAGCTCGGCCTCACCGTCGGCGCGCGGGCGTATTTCGCGGTCAAGGCCACGGAGGTGCGGGTGTACGCCTGCTGAAGCGTGGTCCCGGTGCACGGCGCACAATGAGGGCGTTCATGCACGCGCGCAAACCGGAGGGCAGCATGCCGCTGGACCTGAACAGTGATCTGGGCGAGGGCTTCGGCCCGTGGCGGATGGGTGAGGACGCCGCCATGCTCGACATCGTCACCAGCGCCAACATCGCGTGCGGTTTCCATGCGGGCGACCCGACGATCATGCGCCGCACCTGCGAACTGGCCGTGGCCAAGGGCGTGCGGATCGGCGCGCACGTCGGCTACCGCGACCTGGTCGGCTTCGGCCGCCGCGATATCGCCATCGCGCCCGCCGAACTGCGCGACGAGGTGCTGTACCAGATCGGCGCTCTCGCGGCGTTCGCGCGCGCGGCGGGCGACCGGGTGCGGTACGTGAAGCCGCACGGCGCCCTCTATCACGCGGCCGCTCGCGATCGTCTGCTCGCCGACGCGGTCGCGACCGCCGTCGCCGAGGCCGAAACCGGTCTCGCCCTGCTCGGCCCGGCCGGAACCGAACTCGAACACGCCGCGAACCGGGCGAAAGTGCGTTTCGTCGGCGAGGGTTTCGCCGACCGCGCCTACACCGCCACCGGCACGTTGGCGCCGCGCGGGGTTGCCGGTGCGGTGCTGACGCCCGACGACGCCGTCGCCCAGGCGGTATCCCTTGCGTTGTCGGGGACCGCGCGTACCGTTGACGGTCCGGGTGCGGTCGCTGTGTCCGTGGCCAGTGTGTGTGTCCATGGTGACTCGCCCGCGGCCGTGGAGATGGCGCGCCGCATCAGGGGGGCGTTGGACGAGGCAGGCGTACCTGTCGAACCATTCGGTTGAGGGTGGGAGGCGCGATGGTGACCGACTGGAGCACACGGATCAGGCCCGCGGGTGACCGCGCCGTGCTCATCACCCTCGACGATCCACGGCCGGTGCAGCGCCTGGCGTCGGCGCTGCGGGTGCATGCCATCGCCGGTGTCCAGGATGTGCTGCCCGCGGCGGAGACCGTGCTGGTCACCCTGCATTCGGTGAACTACGGCACGCAGGTGCGCCGGGAATTGCTCGCGCTG
Organism: Nocardia sp. JW2; assembly: GCF_051843015.1. Classification (NCBI taxonomy): domain Bacteria; kingdom Bacillati; phylum Actinomycetota; class Actinomycetes; order Mycobacteriales; family Nocardiaceae; genus Nocardia; species Nocardia sp. JW2. The sequence goes on along the minus strand of NZ_JBPXLK010000014.1, from coordinate 53,978 downwards.
CTCGACCGCCTGGATTCCGAATCCGCACAGCCGGATTCGCTCGATGTTTCCCGTGGAACACTGTCCGACCCGGACTGCCCCGACGAGGTGGTCGAGGTGCCGGTGCGCTACGACGGGGTCGACCTGCCCGAGGTCGCCCGGCTGCTCGACCTGTCTGTCGCGGAGGTGATCGCGGCCCATACCGGTACCGTCTGGCAGTGCGCCTTCGTGGGATTCGCACCCGGTTTCGGATATCTCGTCTCGCCCGACGGCAGGCTCACCGTGCCGCGCCGGGCCCAGGCCCGCACCGCCATCCCACCGGGTGCGGTGGCACTTGCCGGTGGGTACTCGGCGGTATATCCGCGTGGCACACCGGGCGGATGGCAATTGATCGGAAGTACCGATCTACGCATGTGGGCGGTCGATCGCGACCCACCCGCACTGATCCGGGCGGGAACGGCGGTGCGGTTCGTCGACATCGCGCAATAGGCAAGGGCTGCTCAATGGTGCGCCGCCTCGACAGATAATCGGGGAGAGATCGCATGGTGATCTTCATCGAGCGGGTGGGGCCGCTCGCGACGATCCAGGACTTGGGCAGACCCGGCTGGTTCGATTCCGGCGTGGGTCCGGCCGGCGCCGCCGACCGCGCGTCGCTGCGGCTGGCGAACCGGCTGGTCGGCAATCCGGAGGACCACGCGGGCATCGAGGTACTGCTCGGCGGGCTCGTCTTGCGTACCGATGCGCACGTCACCGTCGCGGTCACCGGCGCACCGGCGACGGCCACGGTGGACAGCACACCCGTCGGCCATGCGAGCGTTCTCGAACTCGAGGCGGGCCAGACCCTTCGCCTCGGCATGGCAGGCACCGGTCTACGCACCTACATCGGTGTACGTGGCGGCATAGACGTGCCGAAGGTCCTCGGTTCCCGCAGCCGCGACACCCTCTCCGGTATCGGCCCCGACCCGCTGCGACCGGGCATGCAGCTACCCGTCGGTCCCCCGCCGCGCACCTTCCCGACCGTCGAGTTCGCGCCGGTCCCCGTGCCGCCGGAGGTGCTCGTCGTCCGCGCCCGTCCCGGCCCGCGCGAAGACTGGTTCACCGACCCCGCCGCCCTGTTCCGGGGCTCGTGGCAGGTGAGCAGTGAGACCGACCGTGTGGGCGCCCGCCTCGACCGGGTCGCCGGGCCGCCGCTCACCCGCTCGATCACCCGCGAACTGCCCGCCGAAGGGGTCGCCCTCGGCTCGGTGCAGGTGCCACCGAGCGGTCAGCCGGTGGTCTTCCTCGCCGACCATCCGATCACCGGCGGCTACCCGGTCGTCGCGGTCGTGCTCGACGCCGATGTCGACCGCGTCGCCCAACTCCGTCCGGGTGAACGCCTGCGCTTCGAACCCGACGACTGACCGCGCACGGACGCTCTTCGGCGGATCAGGGTGCCCGCCGTGAATTCAGTGCGATCGCGACGATGCCGAGCGCGTACACCCCGGCGCCGACCAGCACCACCGGCAGTGAACGCCCGTCGGCCGGAATCACCAGGGCGGTCGCGGCGATGGCCAGCACGAAGGTCATGTTGAAGACCGTGTCCTGGAGGGCGAAGACCTGCCCGCGCCGGTCGTCGTCGATGTCGATCTGCATGCTGGCGTCGCCGGTGAGTTTGATCGTCTGGCCGGCGAGCCCGAGCCCGAACGCGCCGATCAGCAGCAGCCGGTGGGCGTGGTCGGTGGCCGATTCCGAGGACGCGAGCGCGGTCGGTGTCACCAGGGTGAGCTGCACGACGACGGCCGTCGCCAGCCCGACGAGCACGGTCCGCGGCCTGCCGAGCCGGGGAATCAGCACGGGCGCGAGGATCGCGGCGAGCAGCATGCCCGCCGCGGCCGCACCGATCGCGACCCCGAATCCGACCAGCCCGCCGCTCATTTCGCTCTGCCCCTCGGGCTGACGCAGTACCAGCACCATGATGAGCGTGTTCATCCCGAACACGATGCGATGCGCCCCGATGCCGATCATCGCGGCCGTCACCTGCGTCGATCGCCAGACCGCGCGCGCACCGGTGACCAACCCGGTCGCGATCGCACGCACAGCGCTTTCCGCTCCCGCCGAACCCTTTTCGGGCCCGAGGATGTGCGGTGCGAAACCGGCGGCGAGCAGCGCGCCGACCACCGACCCGACCCCGCTGAGCGCGACCGCCACGGCCGAGGCCGAATCCCCGGCCCCCAGCAGCGCGATCACCGCCACCGACGCCGCCGCGCCCACACCCGCGCAGGCGGACGCCACCGTTGCCAGCACGGAGTTCATCGGAACCAGCCAGCGCTGTTCGAGCACCCTCGGCAGCGCGGCCGACACCCCGGCAAGCACGAACCGGCTGATTCCGACGGTCGCCAGCGCGAGCACGAGCAGCACGCTCTCACCCGCCCCGGCGAACAGCGCCAGCGCGGCCGCCGCGATCAGCGTCGCCCGCGCGATGCTCGCCACCAGCAGCACATTGCGTCGATCCCAGCGGTCGAGCAGGGCGCCCGCGTAGGGGCCGAGCACCGAATACGGCAGCAGCAGCACCGCGAAACCGGCGGCGATGGCCAGGGGGTCGGTTTCGCGTTCGGGGTTGAACAGGATGGCGCCCGACAGCGCCGCCTGGAACATGCCGTCACCGAATTGGGCGGCCAGGCGCAGCAGCGCCAACCGTGGCATCCGTGGATTGCGCCGCACCACACCGCGGCTTTCGCGCAGCAGATGTCGCAGCGAGATCGGCCGCTCATCCGCCGGATTCGAGCCGTCAGCGCGATGGGTCGACACGTCGTGAGGATAGTGGTGCCAGAATTGAGGTGGCGGTACGGGTGCAGCGCAGGAGGAGGGTCATGTCCACATCGACGACACCGCGCATCGAGGTGCATCGGGCCGGTGACCGGATGAAGACCAGGATCTCCTGGCTCGACTCCAAGCATTCGTTCTCCTTCGGCGAGCACTACGACCCCGACAACACCCATCACGGCCTGCTGCTGGTGAACAACGAGGACGTGGTGCTGCCCGGCGAGGGTTTCGACACCCACCCGCACCGCGACATGGAGATCGTCACCTGGGTGCTCGGCGGCAGCCTGGTGCACCAGGATTCGCTCGGCCACAACGGCGTGATCTATCCCGGTCTGGCCCAGCGGATGAGCGCGGGCACGGGCATCCTGCACTCGGAGAAGAACGACTCCTGGCGCCTGGACGGCAAGCTGCCCGAGCACGACGAGCCGGTGCATTTCGTGCAGATGTGGGTGGTGCCCGACGAACCCGGTGTCGATCCGGGCTATCAGCAGCTCGAGATCGATGACGAACTCGCCCGCGGCGATCTGGTGACGGTGGCCTCGGGCCTACCGCGCTACCGCGACCGCACCGCCATCTCGATCAATTCCTCGCACGCGGCGATGCACGTGGCCCGGTTGACCGCCGACAGCGCCCCCGTGACCCTGCCCGATGCCCCCTACCTGCATGTTTTCGTCGCTCGCGGCGAGGTGGACATGGAAGGTGTCGGTACCTTGGCCCAGGGCGACGCCGTGCGGCTCACCCGCTCGGGTGGTCAGCTGATTCGTCCGCACGGCGACACCGAAGTGCTGGTCTGGGAGATGCACGCCCGGCTGGGCGGCTAGGCCGAGCCGGGTTCGCGCACCAGGGCGGTGGTTCTGGCGTTGGCGCGGGTGGCGGCGACGATCTGCGCGAAGTCGGGACGGTAGTCGCCGTCGGGCGGTTGCAGCCAGATGCGGTAGCCGCTGCGTTCGTCGGCCGGGGAGGGCAGCACCACGTCGCTGCCGGGCAGGGCGACCGAGGCGCACACCCGGAACATCTCGGCGAACAGTTCGGTGTCGAGGTAGGAATTGTCGGTGGGTCCGGTGAGGAAGGTCCAGCGGCCGGATCGGGGGTGCCCGATGATCGGCCCGCAGCGTTGACCACGGCTGAGCAGTTGTCCGCGCACTCGTTCGCCCAGCGTGGAGGGCATCACCACGGCTCCGACGGCCCCGATTTCGAGCACGATGCGCCCGAAGGTGGCCTCGACCACGGCATAGAGACCGTTGTGCTTGCGATAGTGACGACAGCGCGCGAGCGCGTCCTGGGTTTCCGAGTATTCCTCGGCGGCGGCATAGCCGCCCTTGCTGTCAGTGCGCTGGCTCATCACTACCTCGTCTCCGTCGACGGTGTGGAGCTTGCATTCGCTAGATATTTGCCGCTATCTACAGCCTAATGCGACACAACGACGCTGACAATAGTCAGTAGCAGGTGTGTTCACCCGGAGTACGATCAGCGCCCATGGCACCCGTTTCGCCTACCGCCGCGCGCTGGGAGCTGGTCCTGCGCCTGCGTGACCTGCGCGAACAGCGTGGTTTCGACTCCGCGGGTTTTGCCAAGCGGGTCGGTTTCACCCCCGCCAACTGGTCCCATGTGGAAAAAGGCCGACGGGTCCTCACACGCACGACTATCGAACCGGTGCTCGATGTACTCGATGTGCCCGCCGACGAACGCCGGGAATTGCTCGCGCTGCTCGAGGCCAGCAAACAGCGCGGCTGGTGGTCCACTTCCGCCGCGCTGATCGGCCCCGAACTGCAGCGTTTGTACGGCATGGAGGCGGGGGCGCAGAGCATCCGCAGCTACGACAGCCTGATCGTGCCCGGCCTGTTGCAGACAGAGGCGTACGCGCGGGCGCTCATCAGTGCCGACGTGATGATCCGCCCGGTGCAAGTAGACCAATTAGTCGCAATACGGTTGCGTCGCCAGCGGCGGCTGCGGGAACCGGAACCGCTGGAACTCACGGCCGTGCTCGGTGAGGCGACGCTGCGTCAGCAGACCGGCGGCCCGGAAGTGTTGCGCGGGCAGTTGCGTCACCTGGTGGAGTTGATGCGCGAACTCGACACCGTCGACGTCCGGGTGATCCCGTTCAGCGCGCCCGAGGGCGCGGTGCTCGGCGGTTCCAGCTTCCATCTGCTCGACTTCGCAAGCGATCAGCTACCGACCTTCGCGTGGGCCGAGAGCGCTGTTTTCGGTGGTCACGTCGACGACGCCGAACAGGTCCGCGATCTCGGCTACGCCTTCCTGCGGGCCAGGGAACAGGCGATGCCGAGATCCGAATCCCTTGCTCTGATCAGCGACTATGCGAGAGTGTAAGATTCGTGTTATGTCGATCACAGCTCGCCGCCGCCCGGCCGATCACGGCTGGTTCACCTCGTCGCGCTCCAACAACGGTAACCAATGTGTCGAGGTTCGCTTCGAAGGTGACGCCGTCCAGATACGAGACAGCAAATTCCGGCGCAACCCGATGAACCGTGGCCTCGACGAGCCGATCATCACCGTCCCCGCCTCCGTGTGGAACGCCTTCCTCGACTGCCTGCTCGCCCAGCGCCCGCACCCCTCCCTCACCACCCAGCACGCAGCCGACGGCGCCACGACCCTGCGCCACGGATCAACCGCCCTGCACTTCACCCCCGCCGAGTGGGAGGCCTTCGTCGCCGGCGTCCGCGACGACGAATTCGCCTGCGTCTAGGGCGGATCCGGCCGCCACCGATCAGAAATCCTCCGCCGCGTCGTCAGTTCTGATGTCCCTCGCACCGGTGGAAGGAATGCCGACATGACCGACGCCGGACCGCTGAGCGCCGACGAGGCCACGTTCCTCGAAGTTGTCCGCTCGGGCGATCCGGCGCGGTTCGCGGTCCTCACCGAGCGCCACCGGCGTGAGCTGCAGGTGCACTGCTATCGGATGCTCGCGAACTACGAGGACGCGCGGGACATGACGCAGGAGACATTCCTGCGTGCCTGGCACAAGCGGGAGTCGTTCAAGGGCAACGCCGCTCTGCGCACCTGGTTGTACCGGATCGCGACCAATGCCTGTCTCGACTTCCTGGACAAGCGCACGCCGATACCCTCGGAGCTGCCCGGTTCCGAGACAGCGCACCTGCAGCCCTACCCCGACCGGATGCTGCCCGAGGATCCGCAGGAATCGGCGGTCGCGCGGGAGACGATCGAGCTGGCGTTCATCGTCGCCGTCCAGCACCTGCCGCCGCGGCAGCGGGCGGTGTTCATCCTGCGCGACGTTCTCGGCTGGCCCGCGTCGAAGGTGGCCGAGGCCCTCGAGATCACCGTCGCCGCGGTGACCAGTGGCCTGCAGCGAGCGCGCGCGACGATACGCGAGCAGCTACCCGACCGCCGCCTCGACTGGCAACTCCCCGCACGCCACGAACTGTCGAACGACGAGCGCGGTGTGGTGCGGTCCTACATCGACGCCCACCAGCGCAACGACCTCGACGGACTGATCGCCCTGCTGCGCGAGGACCTGCGTTTCGTGATGCTGCCCGACTCGGGCATCGTCACCACGACAGCGAAGGACGCGGTGGACGGTTGGGTCGCCGGCGGGCTCTTCCGGCCCGGCCACGACGATTGGCGCGGGATCGCCACGACGGTCAACCGCATGCCTGCCGCCGCGCTGTACCTACGCACCCCCGACGCCCCCGAGTACCGATTGTTCGCCGTCGCCGCCCTGCACATCGTCGGCGGGAAGATCGCCGAGCTCATCGGATTCGACGCCACCGGCAAGCCCTGGCTGGGCCTGCCGACGACACTGCCGGTCGACGAGGCCTGGGTCCAGGGCACCGCGGAAGAGGCCTGAACCGATCGATGCTCACCGCCTCGTCTCGTATCGGGTCAGCACCACGCCGCCGGGAAACGTCCGCGTCTCGAGGAACTTCAGGTTCACCCAGCTGTCCAGCGCGGTGAAGAACGGTGTACCGCCGCCCACCAGCACCGGATGGGTGACCAGCAGGTATTCATCGATCAGCCCGGCTCGCATGGCGGCCGCGGCGAGCGTCGCACCGCCGATATCCATCGGACCGCCCTCCTCGGCCTTGAGCCGGCCGATCTCACCGACCGCATCGCCGCTGACCAGGCGCGTGTTCCAGTCGACCGCGCCGATGGTCGAGGAGAACACCACCTTCGGCATGTCCCGCCAGCGGCGGGCGAACTCGACCTCCGCCGGCGTGGCGCCCGGCTGCTCGTCGGCGGTGGGCCAATGTGAACTCATCGCCTCCCACAACTTGCGCCCGTACAGCGACAGCTCCGTTGCCGCCACCCGGTTGGACCACCACTGGAACAGTTCGTCGCTCGATGAGGAATCCGGCCCCTCACCCCCGCTCCAGCCGTGGTCGTCCCCGGGGGCGGCGATGTAGCCGTCCAGAGTCACATTCATCCCGAAGATCAATTTCCGCATGTCGTCTGCCTCCTGTGAGTCGATCTCCCAGGTACAGACGGCCACGGAGCGAAAAGCTGATCGGAGCGCGATCTGTGAGCGGTCGGCCGATCAGTGCGGCGTCGTCCGGCACGCCCCCGGTTCGCGGTGATGTTTCGGCATACTGGAGCGCGTGACTTCGGATCTGAGCAGCCCCTCCGGTATCGACCTGTCCTTCCGTGATCAGGATGTGCGGGTGCAGGACGATCTGTTCGCGCACGTCAACGGGCGGTGGTTGGCCGACTACGAGATTCCGGCCGACCGGGCGGTGGACGGTGCGTTCCGGACGTTGTACGACCAGGCCGAGATCGATGTGCAGACCATCATCACCGAGTGCGCCGATGGCGCGGCCGACAGCGCGGACGCTCGCAAGATCGGTGACCTGTACTCGAGCTTCATGAACACCGAGCTGGTCGCCGCCGCCGGGCTCACCCCGGTGGCCGACGAACTGCGCGCCGTCGCCACGGTCGCCGACGCGAGCGCGTTCGCCGCGCTGCTCGGCCGCTTGCAGCGCACCGGCGTGCGCGGCGCGCTCGCCTACTACGTCGACACCGACGACAAGGACTCCACCCGCTACCTGCTGCACGCCACCCAGTCGGGCATCGGCCTGCCCGACGAGTCGTACTACCGGTCCGACGAGTTCGCCGAGATCCGCGACGCCTACCGCGCCCACATCACCAAGATGTTCACTCTCGCCGCGTCCGACCCGGCCCTGGCCGGCCTCGTGCCGACCGATCCGGCCGACGCCGCGAACCGGGTGTTCGAGCTGGAACGCACCCTGGCGGCAGGCCACTGGGACGTGGTGCGCCGCCGCGATGCCGAAAAGAGCTACAACCTCACCACTTTCGACGAGCTCGCCACCGCCCACCCCGAATTCGATTGGGCTGCTTGGGCCGACGCCGTCGCCGAGGGTGTCGACCGTGCGGGCGCCGAGCTGTTCGCCGAACTCGTGATCCGCCAGCCCGGTTACGTCGGTGCCTTCGCGCGCGCGTGGTCTGATGTGCCGCAAGCGGATTGGCAGGCGTGGGCCGCGTGGCAGGTGCTGCACGCGCGCGCCCCGTATCTCACCGACGAGATCGTCGCCGCCAACTTCGACTTCTACGGCCGCACTCTCACCGGCGCGCAGGAGATCCGGGAACGCTGGAAGCGTGGCGTCGGCCTGGTCCAGGAACTGCTCGGCGAGGCCGTCGGCAAACTGTATGTGGCCAGGCACTTTCCGCCGGAGGCCAAGGCGCGGATGGTGGAACTGGTCGCCAATCTGCAGGAGGCCTACCGACGCAATATCGCCGAACTCGAGTGGATGGGCCCCGACACCCGCGCCGCCGCACTGACCAAGCTGGAGAAGTTCACCCCTAAGATCGGCTACCCCGACACCTGGCGCGACTACTCGGCGGTCGAGATCGACGCCACCGACCTCGTCGGCAACTACCGCCGTGGCTACGCCGCCGACCACGACCGTGACCTGGGCAAACTCGGCGGCCCCGTGGATCGCGGCGAATGGTTCATGACCCCGCAGACGGTGAACGCCTACTACAACCCCGGCATGAACGAGATCGTCTTCCCGGCCGCCATCCTGCAGCCGCCGTTCTTCGACATGAACGCCGACGACGCCGCCAACTACGGCGGGATCGGCGCGGTGATCGGCCACGAGATCGGGCACGGCTTCGACGACCAGGGCGCGAAGTACGACGGCGACGGCAATATGCAGGACTGGTGGACCGACGACGACCGCGCCGAATTCGGCAAGCGGACCAAGGCGCTGATCGACCAGTACAACGTGCTCTCGCCCGCTGACCTGTCCGACGAGCACACCGTGAACGGCGAGTTCACCATCGGTGAGAACATCGGCGATCTCGGTGGTCTGTCGATTGCCCTTGCCGCGTACAAGATCTCGCTCGACGGGAAAGAGCCGCCGGTCATCGACGGCCTCACCGGACTGCAGCGGGTGTTCTACGGCTGGGCGCAGGTGTGGCGCACCAAGGCGCGGCAGGAGGAGGCGATCCGCCGCCTCGCCGTCGACCCGCATTCGCCGCCGGAGTTCCGCTGCAACGCGGTGGTGCGCAACATCGACAGCTTCTACGAGGCCTTCGAGGTGACACCCGAGGACAAGCTGTACCTGGCACCGGAGGAGCGGGTCACCATCTGGTGATCGGGCGCGACCCTACCGCTGAGCCGGTAGGGTCGAAACCCACTGTCAGGGAGAGGTTTTCATGCGACATCGTCAAGTAGCCGACGACGTGTTCACCATCCGAGGCACGGACGTGAACATGGTCCTGCTGCGCGAGGGCCGCGACCTCACCCTGATCGACGCCGGCTGGTACGGCGACGCGAAGATCATCGAATCGGCGCTCCGTGCCCTCGGCCACCGCCCCGAAGACATCGTCGCCGTCCTGCTCACCCACGCCCACCTCGACCACGTCGGCGCCCTGAACCACCTGCACCGCCACTACGGCACCCCCGCCTACACCAGCCACACCGAGGTAGCGCACGCCCGAGGCGAGGTCCACGAGTCGGCCACTCCCCTCGACGTGATCAAACGCCTCACCGACCCCAGCACCGCGGCCTGGGCATTGCGCATCACCGCCGCCGGCGGCCTCCGCAAGAACCCGGTCCCCCACATCCAGCCCTTCCCTACCGCGGGCACCCTCGACCTCCCAGGCCGCCCCGTCCCCATCTCCTCCCCCGGCCACACCTCCGGCCACACCGCCTTCCACCTCCCCACCCAGGGCGCCATAGCCACCGGCGACGCCCTCATCACCGCCCACCCCACCTCCCCCCACCAGGGCCCCCAACTACTCCCCAAGTTCTTCCACCACAACACCGACCAAACCCTGACCGCCCTCACCACCCTCGAACCCCTCGACGCCCCCCTCGTCCTCCCCGGCCACGGCCTCCCCTTCCGCAAGGGCATCACCGAAGCAGTAATCCGAGCCCGCGAACACGCCACCACCCTCCTCCGATGAACTTGCCGGAGATGCTCGTTTTTCGGTGCATCTAACGCGAGCAAGGTCGGAGATAGTCGCGTTTATAGCAACTAAAGTATAGTAAGCAAATGCCTGCTGTACTTTCTGATCGCAGCTGCCGATGACCTGGCCACAGCATCGCCTCGAAGAACGCGCGTGGTCGCCGCGGCAACGCCAGGGCTCGCGTGACGACCGCCTGTTGGACCGTATTACGGTCTCTGTTCCCCCGCGTATCGCCGATCTGGACTATGTGCCGCCATCGCAAGTGGTGACCGCGGGCGAAGCGGCCGTGATCGCGGTGGCGCGGCTGGAAGCAGGATTCGGCCAGTACATGGCTCCGCTCGCCGACTTCCTGCTGCGCAGTGAGTCGGTAGCGTCGTCGAAGATCGAACACATCGACGCCGGCTGGCGGGCCTTCGGAAAGGCCGTCGGCGGCGCGAAGGCGAGCGATGAAGCGAAATCGCAGCTCGCCGCCGTCCAGGCACTCGCCACGATGGTGGATGCGGCAAGCAGCGGCCCGGTCACGACCTCGGATCTGCTTGCGGCACATCGGCTGCTCATGGCTCCGGACTATTACGCCGCTCGTGAGGCCGGCCGGTTCCGCGATGCGCAGAACTGGATCGGTGGTAGCGACTTCACCCCACTGCACGCGTTGTTCGTCCCGCCGCCGCCCGAGCTCGTCGGTGAGCTGATGGACGACCTGCTGACTTTCACCGCCCGAACCGACCTGCCGATCATGGCGCAGGCGGCGATCGCGCACGCGCAGTTCGAGTCCATCCATCCGTTCGTCGACGGCAACGGACGGATCGGGCGCGCGCTGATCAGCGCGATATTCCGCAGGCGTGGCCTGACCAGCCGGGTCACCGTTCCGTTGGCGTCGGTCATGCTGGCGAACACCGCACGCTACTTCGATCAACTCATGGCCTACCGCGCGGGTCGCGTCGACGAATTCGTCGAGTACGTGGCGCTCGCGGCCGTCCACGCCAGCGACGCTGCAATCGAATCCGCCCGGACGTTGGCGGACTTGCCCGCGCAGTGGCGCGCCTCGGCCCGGCCGAGGGCCGGATCTTCGGACGAGGCGCTGATCGCCGGACTGCTCGACCACCCGATCCTCAATATCGACACGGCACAGCGAATCGCCGGAACGACCGACTCCGCCACCTATCGAGCGCTGGATCGCCTGGTCGAGGCGGGCGTGCTCGAAGTGCTTTCGGCAGCGAAGCGGGGGCGAGTATGGGCGGCAACCGACATTCTGGCCGAACTCGACGCTCTCTCGGCAACGATCGGAAAGCGGACCGCCGCCGGACTGAAATAGGTCAGCGGAGGCGGAGTTCGGTTTCGGCGTCGAAGTAGAAGATTTCTTCGGGTTTGGGGCGGAGGTGGAGGGTTTCGCCGAGGGTGGTGTGGAAGCGGCGGTCTACCCGGACGACGATTTTGCCTGCGCGGGTGGACCAGTCGGTGCCCGCGCCGTGGGTGTAGACGAAGGATTCGGCGCCGAGTTCCTCGAGGAGTTCGGCGACCACGGTGATGCCGTCGGGGTCGGTGGTGACTTCCCAGGATTCGGGGCGGATGCCGAGGATCACGCGTTGACCGGAAACGCTGCGGGGCAGCGGGATTCGCAGCCCGTCGAGGACGGCGTGGCCGTCGACGACAGGCGCTTCGAGCAGGTTCATGCCGGGTGAACCGATGAAACCGGCGACGAAGGTGTTCACGGGGTCGTCGTAGAGTTCGCGTGGTGCGGCGATCTGCTGCAGGGTGCCTTCGCGCAGCACGGCGACGCGGTGGCCCATGGTCATGGCCTCCACCTGGTCGTGGGTGACGTACACCGTTGTGGTGCCGAGGCGCTGCTGCAGGGCGGCGATCTGCGAGCGGGTGCTCACCCGCAGTTTCGCGTCCAGGTTGGACAGCGGTTCGTCCATGCAGAACACCTGCGGGCGGCGCACGATCGCGCGGCCCATCGCCACCCGTTGCCGTTGTCCGCCCGACAGTTTCGCCGGTTTGCGGTCGAGCAGCGGCTCGAGTTCCAGCATGGCGGCTGCCTCGCGGACCCGAACCGAGGTGTCGGACTTCGACATTCCCGCGTTGCGCAGGGCGAAGCCCATGTTCTGCGCGACGGTCATGTTCGGGTACAGCGCGTAACTCTGGAACACCATCGCCACATCGCGCGCCCGGGGCGGCAGTCCGGTCACATCACGATCGCCGATGCGAATCGTGCCGTCCTCCACCGATTCCAGTCCGGCGAGCATGCGCAGACTGGTCGACTTCCCGCACCCGGACGGCCCGACAAGCACGAGGAATTCGCCGTCGGCGATGTCGAGATCGAGTGCGTCGACCGCGGCGTTCTCGCTGCCGGGGTAGCGGTGGGTGACACCGTCGAACTGCACTGTCGCCATGGACTTCTCCTCGAAAACGGACGAGCGGGCCCGCGGCGGTAACCGCGGGCCAACGGGGACTACTTGGGCAGCTTGGGGGTGATCTGCCGGTCGATGATCGCCTGGATGTCAGCGGCGACCTTCGCGAGAACTGTTGCGGGATCGGCGTTCTGCAGACCGATCTGTTCGTATCCGGTGCCGATGGTCTGGTCGGCGCCTGGCACGAACACCCGCGCGTAGTCCTGCGACTTGGTCACCGCGAGTTGGTCGATGGCGGTCCTGGAGTGCGGGTTCTTGGCGAGGAAGTCGACCTCGGTGGGATCGCTCACCGCCGACTTGCGTACCGGCATGTATCCCGTGTTCTGCGAGAAGTACGCCGTATTGGCCGCATTGGTCGCGAACTCGATGAACTTGAGCGCGTTCACTTTCCGCTCCGCGGAGATGCGCGACGGCACCGCAAGACCCGCACCACCGGTGGTGACGCCGGGCCCGCTGGGATGCGGCAGGAACGCCGTGCCGAGCTCGAACTTTCCGGTCGCGTTCTTCTGGATGCCCTTCAGGTCACCGGTGGAAGCGATGGTCGAGGCGGCGACCCCGGTCCCGAAGTCGACGGCGATCTGCGGACGGATCGCCGCGTACTTCTTCACATTGATCGATTCGCGCAGGTAGGTGGCGGCCGCGATCGAACCGGGATCGGTGAACTTCAGTGCCCACTTGTCGGAGTAGGCGCCGCCGAAAGTCCAGTTCGGCCCCTGGAAGGTCCAGCCGAGGTAGTTCTTGGCATCACCCCAGGCGTGTGCGAACTTGTCACCACCGACCACCGACTGGATCTTCGGCCCCCACTCGTCGAACTCCTGCCACGAGTTCGGTCCACGATCCGGCAGCCCCGCCTTGGCCCACACGTCCTTGTTGTAATAGAACAGCGGCGTCGAGCGCGCATACGGCAGCGCGTAGTGCTTACCGTCGAACAGATAGTCCGCGGCCAGCGAGTCGACGTAGTCGTCGAGCTTCACCCCCGCCTCACCGAACAGCCCGTCGAGCGGTTCGATGGCACCGGTCAGCGCGTAGTTGAACCACCAGACATCCGACAGCACAACAACATCGGGCAGGTCACCACCGGTGAGCGCGGCATTGAACTTCTGCGCCACCTCCTCGTAGTTCTTGCCCGCGTCGACGAGGTTCACCTTCAGCTCGGGGTGCTGCGCCTGGAACCGGTTGATGAGCTCGAGCTCGAGTTCCTTGGAGGTGCCGGGATGGTTGGACCAGAAGGTGATCGTGTTCGCGTCGCCGCCACCACCGGACCCGCCGCCGGTGCCCGCACAAGCGGTGAGCGCGAGACCGGCGGCGACACCGCCGGACAGGCCGAGGAAGCCGCGACGGCTCAGCGCCGGAAATCGTGAAGTGGACACGTGGATCTCCTGTTCGAGAATCAACCCTTGACCGCACCGGAGGTGAGGCCTTTGATCATGTGACGTTGCAGCGCGAGGAACACCACGAGAATCGGCAGCATGGTGAGCACGGTGCCCGCCATCACCGGACCCCAGTTGGTGACGCTCGGGTTCTCGGTGTTCTGCAGCAGCGTGAGCCCCACCGGCAGGGTGGCGACATCGGCGGAGTCGGCCATCAGGAACGGCCAGAGATATTCGTTCCACTCGTTCACCAGCGTGACCACCGCGAACGCCACCATCGTCGGCCCCGACATCGGCAGCACCACACGGGTGAGCAGCCGCCACCAGTTGGCGCCGTCCATCCGGGCGGCCTCGATCACCTCACCGGGCAGCGACAGGAAGTGGTTGCGCATGAGGAAGGTTCCGAAGGCCACGCCGCAGAGCGGAATGATGATGCCCTGGAAGGTGTTGCGCCAGCCGAGCTGCGCGATGAGCGCGTAGTTGGAGATGACGGTGATCTGGTTGGGCACCATCAACGCGGCGATGATCGCCAGGAACACGATGTTCTTGCCGGGGAAGCGCAGGAACACCAGGCCGTAGGCGCTGAACACCCCGAGCGTGAACTTCACCGCCGACACCACCCCGGTGACGATCAGCGAGTTGCGCAGGAACGTCCAGAACGGGACGGTGGTCGTGGCGTGCCCGTAGTTCTCCGGGTGCCAGCTGTGCGGCCAGTACACCGCGGGCTGGGTGTAGATGTCGGCGCGGTCCTTGAACGAGGTGATGAGGATCCAGAACAGCGGAACCCCGACCATGACGAGCACGCACAGCATCGCCGCGTATCCGAGCACGGTGATCGCGCGTTCCCGCCTGCGATACGAAACGGTTTCGGGACCAACGTGTTTCATCGTTCACCTCGATCCATCACGCGCACCTGGATCAGGGTCACCACGAGCAGCACGGCGAACATGATCGTCGCGACAGTCGCACCGTAGCCCGCGCGGAAATTGCGGAACGACTCCTCGTACACCTGGAACACCATGGTCGTCGTGCCGTTGCCGAGCGGCCCGCCACGTGTCATCACATTGATGATGTCGAATACCTGAAGCGAGTTCAGCAATACCGTGATCGAAAGGAAAAATGTAGTCGGACGAAGTTGCGGCAGAAGCACTTTGGTGAATGTCGTCCACCGGCTCGCGCCGTCCATTTCGGCGGCTTCCAGCAGTTCGCTCCGCACGCCCTGCAGTGCCGCCAGATAGATGACGAAGGTGTATCCGAGATTCTTCCAGATATAGGTGATCGTCACCATGAACAACGCCCACTGCGGATCCTGGTAGAAATCCGGCACATTCGTCACGCCGAGGCGGTGCAGCACATCTTGCACGAGCCCGAAACTGGGGTCGAAGATGAATTGGAATGCCACGCCGATCGCCGCACCGGAGATCACGAACGGCGCGAAGATGGCGGAACGAACCACATTGCGCCCGAACAACTTCCGGTCGAGCAACATCGCCAGCGCCAGCCCGAGCGCCATGCTAACCACCACCGCCGCGACGGTGAAGATCACCGTGTTGCCGACGACCTTCCAGGAGTCGTCGCGCTGCCACCACTCCACATAGTTGGCGAAACCGATGGGCGTGGCGACGGGATCGGCGATGTTCCAGTCGGTGAACGAGAGCCGGATGTTGTCGGCCAGCGGCCGGTAGACGAACATCCCGAGCAGAACCAAGTTCGGGACTACGAGTAACACGAACAACGCGTAGTCCTGCCACGGCCGATTTCTCAGGCCACGACCTCGCTGCACGGGAAGAACCCGCTCCGGACTGCTACGCACCGCGGCAGCTTTACGGCGCATGGCGAACCGCTGGTTAACCCTGCCCGCCGATTTCCTGAACATCGGGCGCACAAAGACGAGTACAGCAAAAAGCCGAACAACACGACCGGGTTTGATCGTATTGTTCGGCTTTTGTTCAGTGCCGCTGGGGAATCAGTGGCGCCGGGCTGTTAGTTCCAGTCGCCCAGGCCGTCGCCCGCGCTCAGGGTGGGGCCCTGGGTGCCGGTGACGATCACGGCATCACCGCGACGCGAGTTCTCCAGGAACCACTTGGCATCCTCGGTGCTCACGTTCAGGCAGCCGTGGCTGGCGTTGGAGTAGCCCTGCTGACCCACCGACCACGGCGCGGCGTGGATGAAGATGCCGCTGTTGGACAGGCGGGTGGCGTACTCGACCTCGAGCTTGTAGCCCTCGGGGTCGGTGACCGGCACACCGTAGGTCGACGAGTCCATCGTCATCTTCTCGAGCCGCTCGCCGACGATGTAGGTGCCGTTGGGGGTCTCGTAGCCGGGCTTGCCGAGCGAGGTCGGCATCTCGCGCACCACTTCACCGTTGCGGGTGACGGTGATGACCTTGGTGGCGTCGTCCACGGTGGCGACGAAGGCGTCACCGATGTGGAACGAGCTGGTGGTGCCGCCGGCGACGACGGTCACGTCGGTGTTGGCGGGCCAGAACTCGGCGGGCTTCCAGCGCACCTGCTTGTCGCCGGTCCAGTAGAAGTTGCCGGGCACGTTGGCGCTCGAGGTGACCTTGATGGCCCGCTCGGCGGCCGCACGATCCTCGATCGGCTCCTTGAAGGTGATGATGATCGGCTGTGCGACACCGACCGTCTCGCCGTCGGCGATGTTGATGTTCGGCGGCGCGAACGTCGCCTGCGGCGCGGGCTGCTCGACCACGGGGTTGCTGGAACCCGCGCCGGGAAGCGCGGGCTGAGCCTGCGCGGGAACAGCGATGAGCGCGCCGGTGGCGGCGATCGCCGCCGTCAGCAGCAGACCACGGCGAAGCCGATGGGATTGCTGCCGGTTTGCCTCGTAGTGCATTAGGTTTCCTCGTCTATATCTTCGAATGACGCGGAGTCCGCATGGGGTCTCCACGGGGTAACGACGCCCCGACCCTGACCGCTCATTCCTACCCGTCCGGGGTGACAACGTGCCAGCTCCGTTGCATCGCGATCACGGAACGGCAACGTTGTGCGCTGTGTCACATAACAACCTGTGACTCAGCGGCTTTCGTCAAATGCCACGCTCAGGGCGGCGAGTCGGAAAGGCGTCGGCACCACGGTCCGGAAGCACACGCATGTGAGTCTCAAACCTGGAGTGAGGGAGATCACGCCGTGCGTGTGAAGTGGATCGCCCGGTTCGGCGCGGTCGCGAGATTGTGCGGCACCGTGCGCGGCCGTCGGCCGAGGGCCAGCGCGGGGTCCAGGCGCAGCCGCGCGCTCGTGAGCAGGGTGGCGAGCACGACGCGCAACTCGTATTCGGCGAGCGTGGCGCCGATACACCGGCGATGACCGCCGCCGAACGGCGCGTACTCGAACGGTGTGTATTTGCGGCCGAGGAACCGGTCGGGGTGGAACAGCCGGGGTGCGGGCCAGGTCGAGGGTTGGCTGTGCAGCACACCGACGGCCAACCCGATCGTCTGCCCGGCGGCCACGTCGACCCCACGCCACCGCCACGGTTCGCGCAGCTGCCGCAGCACGATGGGCACGGCAGGGTGCAGGCGAAGCGTCTCCTGGCAGACGGCGTCGAGCAGCGGCGCGGTGGCCTGTTCGGCAGGGTCGTCCCCCGTCTGGGCCAGCTCGTCGGTGAGCCTGGCGAGCAGACCGGGTTCACGGTGCAGGTGATACAACGCCCAGGTGAGTGAGGTCGCGGTGGTCTCGTGCCCGGCGACGAGCAGGGTGCGCAACTGTTCGCACAGTTCGGCATCGGTCAGCGCGGAGCCGTCCTCGTAACGGGTGGCGAGCAGCAGATCGAGCAGATCGCCCGCGGCCGGGCCCTCGGCGCGACGGCGCGCGATGCCCGCGAGCAGCCGCCGATCGAGCCGTCCCCTGGCCGCGACGAAGCGGTCCCACGGCCCGAAACCGCCGGTGGCACGGCGCAAAACCGGCGCTACGAGCAGGGGTGTGGTGAACGTCGAGAGGAAATCGTCGACCGCGTCGCCGTATTCACTGTCGGCACCCGCGCCGAACACTGCCGCGAGGATCGTGCGCAGGGTGATGGATCGTGCCTTCGTCAGCACGTCGACCCGGCTGCCGACCGGCCAGGAAACGCCTGTACCACTGTGGGATTCGAGTTCGCGCAGCGTCGATGCCCGGATCACCTCGCCCAGTGCCCGTACCTTCGTGCGATGGAAAGCGGGCGCGAGCATCGCCCGATCCGTGCGATGACGCGGCCCCGAACTGAGGATCAGCGACGCCGTGCCGACCATCGGCTCGATCGGATTCGGCCGCGGCGGGTCGACGAGCTCGACCGGCGCCCGGAACAGTTCACGCGCACCCTCGGCGGTCCCGGTGAACAACACCGGCGGAAACCCAGGAAACCCGACCGCGAACGGGTCACCACTCGCGGCACGTCGACGCAGGTAACCCTCGAAATCGAGGCCCGCGGCCAGGCCGTGCAGCAGGGCAGGGCGTGGCGGGCGCTGACACTTCATGCTGTGTCCAATCGGCATGCTCGGGCGGCCTCCGTGGTTACGCTTCGCTGCCGCCTCCGGCCGCTGACCTCTCATGCCAGGTACTACGGCGTGCGCCCGCGCCTGGTTCGACTACCGCTCGGCGCGGGTGCGCCGCACGGTGCCCTGGGCGATGGCCGCGAGCTTGGCCAGCCGCGCGTCCCCGAGCGCGGTCACCGCGTTGCCGAGCCGGTTGGTGACGAACGCGATCGACATTCCCAGATCGGGATCGGCGTAGGCGCCGGAGCCACCGACTCCGTAGTGGCCGAAGGCATGTCGCGGTTGCTGCTTGGTCATCAGCACGGGCCGGTGGTAGCCGAGGGTGAACCGCAACGGCAATCCGAGTACATAGTCACGGCTCTCGGTCTGCTGCGTACGGTTGATCTGCTCGATCGTCTCCGGCCGCAGGAACTGCACCGGTGAATCGCCGTCGGCCGCAGCATTTTCCGCGTCACCGGTATAGACGACGCCACCGTTGGCCAGCGCGCCGTACATCCGTGCCAGCGCACGCGCCGAGAACACCCCGTTCCAGCCGGGCATCACCGCGTCGTGCACGCGCGGATCGCGGACCAGTTCGTCGAAACTCTCCGGCATCCCCGCCTCCGCGAGCCCGCGCACGGGCCGCACCCACGACAACACCGACGACGCGGTGTTCCAGCGAATACCCGGCGGCGCCAGATGCGGGAAGATCTTCGCGATCCGGCGGCGCTGCGCGACGGGCACCCGGAACCAGAACTCGTCGGTTCCCAAGGGCTGGGCCACTTCCCGGCGCAGCAGCTCGGTGAAGGATTCGCCGGTCGCGCGCTGCAGGATCTCCGCGACGAGCCAGCCGAAGGTGATCGCGTGGTACCCCGAGGTGCGGATGCGGCGCGGGTCGGCCGGGCTCTCGGCCAGGGCGGTCACCACCGCGCCGTAGTCGAGAATCCCCTCGCGGCCCGGAACCAGCCCGCGCACCCGGTGCAACCCGGCCCGGTGCGACAGCACATCGCGCACGGTGACGTCGTGCTTGCCGTGCGCGGCGAACTCGGGCCAGTACTCGGCGACCGGCGCCTCGTAGTCGATCAGCCCCCGCTCCGCGACCCGGTGCAGCACGGTGGCGGCCACACCTTTGCCGGTGGAGAAGGTGAGCGCCACATGCCCGCCGTTCCACCGCTGATCCTTGGCCGCCCACCCCGCCCACACATCGACGACGGGACGCCCGTCGAGGTAGACCGCCAGCGCACCGCCCCCGCGGCTCGGTTGCTGGAACAGCCCGAAGAAGTGGTCGGCCAGCCGGATGAACCTCGGATCGATGCGCATCTGCCGTGGCGCGGTCGGCGTACCCGCGCCCGGCTCGCCCGCCGTTGCTGACACCATCGGCCCAACCTCCTGATGCTGCGTAGCGATCCGCCGACCGGATCGGGTCGACGCCGGTGGCTTCGGTGGTGTATTCACAGTAGGTGTTTGCAGATCTGTCCATCCGCCGGTTGGCCGGCGCGCTCGCCATCACGGCAGTCGCGCTCGGTTCGAGCGCGTGCGGCGGCACCATCGACGGCTACGCCCAGCCGGCGATCGACGTGGTCCCCGCCACCAGCAGCGCCGCACCGACCACCAAGAAACCGGGCAAGTCGACGACGAGCAAACCGGCACCCACCACCAAGAAGGGTGGAACCACCGACTTCCAGGCCAGCGTCGGTGACTGTGTGAATCTCGGCGGCACCGCCGAGGACGCCACCATCGAGAAGGCCTCGTGCGGTAGCCGCTCGGCCAACTACAAGGTGATCGGCAAGGCGCCCAACCGCGACGGCTGTATCGCCGACAGCGACCAGAACTACTTCGAAACCCTCGACGGCGTCGAGACCGGCGCCCTGTGCCTCGACATCGACTGGGTGGTCGGTGGCTGCATGGATGTGGCCGCCGAACAACTCGTCGCGCGCCGGATCGACTGCAACGCCTCGGGCAACGAGCCGGTCCGGGTCGTCACCATCAAGAGCGACGCGACCAGCGCCAACGACTGCCCCGACGACGCCGACGTGGGCTATGTCTACGACACCCGCCGCTTCGTCGTCTGCGCGCAGACGCTGTAACCACCGACGACGAGACGGGCCGCACGGTGTGACCGCGCGGCCCGTTGTCTGTTCACTCGCCGATCAGATCGGGTGGAACCCGGATCCGTGACCGCCCCGCGCGTTCATGTCGTTCATGATCGCGGACATGTTCGTGCCGACCTCGGGGCCGAAGCAGGCCACCGCGAGATAGGCGTTCACCATCCCGACCAGCGTCGACCCGACCACCACCGGCGCACCGGAATCGCCTTCCACGACGCACATCTGCGACCACGTCTCCACATTGGTCGCGAACACGTCGCCCCAGGTGATGCCGCAGGTGTTGCCGGTGGTCCGGCCCTCCTTGCACACGATGGTCGGGAACTGGGCCGGCCCACCGACACCGGTGATGGTGACATTGCCGATCCGGTTCACCGGGGTGATCCGGCCGGGGGTGAATTCGATGACGGCGTAGTCGAGTTCGGTATTGCTGTAGACGAACCTGCCGATCTCGCCGTATCCGCGATCGACCTCGGCGGCCACCGGTGCGCCCGCGTCACCGCAGTGCCCGGCGGTGAGGCCGACGAGCCTGCCCGCGCCGTCGTGGCCGACCGTGGTGAGGGTGCATTCGAAGGTGTTGTCGATGACGATCCCGGATCCGCCGCCGATCACCGGTGGACCGGGTTGTGCCTGCGAGGTGCCCGCGCCGGTGCCGAGTAGAGCCGCACCGAGGGTGAGCGCGAAGGCGGCCGTGGCCACACGCGCGAGTTTGCTGAACATGTCCCTCCAGATGTCGGAAGTTCGCACGATATCAATACGGTCTGTCTATAGCCGCGGTATTCGATCCCGGGCGCGCCAGAGCGAAGCCCTCGGATTGCTGCTTACCAGGCGCCGCGACACCCCGCGCGGTGATAGCGATTCTCTATCGAAATCGTGATGAAGCCGGCCCTGGCGAGTTATACCCGTGATCTGTGCGGGAAATCGGACGTGTCATTCGTTATGTATGACAGTTTTCCGCAATATTCTTTCCGGCAGCCGCAGACGCTGGGAGTCCGCGCCCGGAAACGACATCCGGCGCAAACTCCGGAGCCGGACAATTCAGGGCTGTATGGTCCGTCATGGCAGTGGTCATAAGGGCCGCCGACAGTGATATCCATCTATGACAGCGCTCACATGTCGGTGGTGTGTTCTGCACTACTCCGTAGTAAGGTGCGTCAAGCAAACAAGTCGTCGGGGTGTTGATGGCCTGGCGTCGAGAGGGGTAATAGCAGTGCAGTCGACCAAGAGTCCGCCCGAACGTTCACGGGTCAGTGAAGCTGTGGACTGGACCAAGGGCCTTTGGGAAGACCATCCGAAGAAGTCCCTCGAAACCTTCGGTCGACAGATCACGATGGGTATCGAAGCCATCACGGAGCTGGTCGTCGCGATCTTCCGTAAACGCTTCCCCTTCGACGAATTCGTGCGTCAGTGCGCGTTCATGGCAAGCGTCGCCGCCGCTCCGACGCTGCTGGTCGCCATCCCGATCGCGGTCATCGTGTCCATCCAGGTCGGCGCGGTCGCCGGTCAGGTCGGCGCGACCTCGTTCATCGGCGCCGCCAACGGCCTCGGCATCATCCAGCAGGGCGCGCCACTGGTCACCTCGATCATGATCGCCGGCGCCGTCGGCTCCGCGGTGTGCGCCGACCTCGGCTCACGAACCATCCGCGAAGAGATCGACGCCATGAAGGTGATGGGTGTCGACCCGCTGCGCAGGCTCGTCGCCCCCCGGCTCGGCGCCGCCATGCTGGTGAGCTTCCTGCTCTGCGGTTTCGTCGTGTTCGTCGGCTTCATCACCGGCTACATGTTCAACATCTTCGCCCAAGCGGGCACGCCCGGTTCCTACATGAGCACCTTCGCCTCGTTCGCGGTCACCCGTGACCTCGCGGTGGCGCTGCTCAAGTCGGTCATCTTCGGCATCATCGCCGCGATCATCGCCTGCGACTCGGGCCTCAACGCCCGTGGCGGCCCCGGTGGTGTCGCCAACGCGGTGAACTCGGCGGTCGTGAGTTCCATGGTCATGCTGCTCGGCGTCAACGTCGCGATCACGCAGATCTACGCCGCTGTCTTCCCCCCACAGGTGGTCTGACCATGTCATCGACTTATGTACCTCCGCTGCTGCGGCCGATACGCCAGCTCAAGGCGGCGGGCAAAGCGCCCGTCGACGCGCTCGCGCGCCTCGGCCACCAGGTCTTCTTCTTCCTGCGGTCCGTCGGTTCCATTCCGCTGGCGTTCAAGCAGTATCCGAAGGAGATCTGGCGCCTGCTCTCCGACGTCACGTGGGGAAACGGCAACATCGTCGTCGGTGGTGGAACCATCGGCGTCATCCTCATCATCAGCGCCTTCGGCGGCATGACCGTCGCCATCCAGGGCCACACCTCGCTCGACCTGCTCGGCCTGAGCCCGATCACCGGTGCCATCTCGGCCTTCGCCACCACCCGTGAACTCGGCCCGCTGCTCGCGGCGCTGGCGTTCGCGGCTCAGGCGGGCTGTCGATTCACCGCGCAATTGGGCGCCATGCGCATCTCCGAGGAGATCGACGCGCTCGACTCCATCGCCATCCGCCCGCTGCCCTACCTGGTCAGCACCCGGATGATGGCCGCGGTCATCGCGATCGTTCCGCTGTACTGCATCGGCCTGGTGATGGCCTATCTGTCCTGCTCGGTCACCGTGCAGCTCATCGGTGGCACCGCGGCGGGCACGTACTCGCACTACTTCTACCAATTCCTGGTACCGACGGACGTGCTGTACTCGCTGCTCAAGGCGGTCATCTTCGTCATGATCACCACGTTCATCCAGTGCTACTACGGCTTCTTCGCCTCGGGTGGTCCCGAGGGCGTCGGCGTGGCCGCGGGCCGGGCGATCAAGATGTGCATCATCCTGGTCGTGTTCGCCGACCTGTTCATGACATTGGCGATCTGGGGCGTCGACCCCGGCATCAGGATCTCGGGGTAGGGCCAGATGATCATCGATCCCAGTGGGCGCGGTCCCACCATGAAACAGCTGTACGTCGCGGGCCTGTGCGGCCTGGTCGTCTTCGCTGTGATTCTCGCTTTCCTCATGGCCAGGTACCAGGGCTACTTCGTACCCAAGGTGAACGTGGCCGCGAACCTGTCGACCACCGGTGACGGGCTCCCGTCCAACGCCGATGTGAAGTTCCGTGGTGTGCTGGTCGGCACCGTGAAGGACGTCGACATCGTCGACCAGGGCGCCGTGCAGAAGGTGAACATCGAGCTCAAGCCCGAGTTCGCCAAGGGTGTCCCGAGCAATGTCACCGCCCGCATCGTGCCGAGCAACCTGTTCGCGGTCACCTCGGTGGAACTGGTCTTCAACGGCGCCTCCAACGACTACCTCGAAGAGGGTTCGGTCATCCAGGAGGACCGCAGCGAGGGCACCATCGCGCTGCAGGACACGCTCACCACGGTGCGCGACATCCTCAACGAGGTCGACCCGGTGCAGCTGGGCCGCGTGCTCGGCACCCTCACCCAGGCCCTCGACGGCAGCGGCCGCGTGCCCGGTTCGACCATCCAGCGCCTGGACGAGTGGATCACCACCGTCTCCGACGCGGGCCCGAACCTGGCAGGCATGCTCGACGACTTCTCGGCCTCGGCCAACGCGCTGAACCAGTCGGCGCCGGAACTGCTCGACGTGCTCGGCAGCTCGGTGCAGACCGCCAACACCATCGCGAGCAAGCGTGACCAGCTCGTCGCCCTGCTGATGGGATCGAGCGCGACCACCGACCGGGTCAACGACCTGTTCGCGAGCAACCCCGACGTGGGTAAGGAAGTCACCGTCGGCATGAACGCCACCCTCGGTGCCGTCGCCCACGAACCGAGCTCGATCACCAAGACCTTCCAGGTGTTCGGACCCGGACTCGCCGCGCTGAACACCACCTTCCACGGTGGTCCCAGCGGTAAGCAGATGGTCTGGAACGCGGGTCTCACGTTCACCCCGTACCAGCCCAACACCGTCGCGGACTGCCCGCGCTACGGCGATCTGCTCGGTCCGAGCTGCTTCACCGCGCCCGCCGAGGTGAGCCTGCCGCCGCTCCCGGAGAAGCTGCGTCCCCGGGCGCTCGACTCCGCCGCGGGTCTGCCGCCGCTGGTGAACATCCCCGGGCTGCCGCAGATTCCGGGCCTCACCATCCCGGCCGCGCCGCTGCAGGCGGCGGCCGGAACCGAGATCACGCCGTTCGCCGGTACTCCGCTCGAGGGGCTCGTCCCGTCGTTCCAGATCCCGGGCCTGCCCGGTGCGGCGCCCGCCGCCGCACCCGCGCCTGCGCCCGCGCCCGAGCAGGCACCCGCGGTGCCGTCGGGTACGCCCATCTCCTACCAGGGCAACGACGCCATCGTCGAACTCCTCGGCCGCAAACCGACGGTCTCCGAGCTGCTGCTGCTCGGTCCGATCATGAAGGGCGGAACTCTGACCGTGTACGACAACGAGGGTGGCGCATGAGTATCCGCAAGCCACTGATCGGATTCGGCATCTTCGCGATCGTCTCGATGCTCGTCATCGTGGTCGTGTGGAATACGCTCGCCCGTTCGGTAGACGGTGACACCCGCAAGTACACCGCCATCTTCACCGACGTCCTCGGGCTGCGTCCCGGCGACGACGTCCGGATGGCCGGTGTGCGTGTGGGCAAGGTCGAGAAGATCGAGCTCGACGGCAAGAACGACGCCAAGGTGTCGTTCATCGTGCAGAGCGACCAAGACGTCTTCGACGACACCAAAGCCCTTGTCCGCTACCAGAACCTGATCGGCCAGCGCTATGTGGCGCTCACCCCGGGCAAGTCGCCGAGCCCGCAGGTGCTGGCCAGCGGTTCGGTGATCCCGCTCGAGCGCACCGAGCCCTCGTTCGATATCTCCGCGCTGCTCAACGGTTTCCAGCCGCTGTTCCAGGCGCTGGAGCCGGCCCAGGTGAACGCGATGTCGGAAACGCTGATCCAGGCGTTGCAGGGTGACGGAGTCTCGTTGTCCTCCTTCATCATCCAGGCGGCGCAGATGGCCACCGACTTCCAGCGTCGCGACGCCATCCTGAGCGATGTCATCACCAACCTGTCGGCGGTGATGGCCGGTCTGGCCAAGCGCGGCGACGAACTGGAAACCCTGGTGACCCAGACCCGCGCGCTGATCGGCGGGCTCTACGACCAGGGCCAGTCGCTGCAGAACTCGACAGCGACGCTGGCCGACGCCACTACCTCGCTGGTGGCGATGATGAGCAAGATCCAGCCGCAGCTGGCCGCTACGCAGAACTCCACCACCGCGGCGCTGAACCTGTTGCTCGCCAACGGTGCCAAGCTCGACCAGGTGGCCATCGACATGCCGTCGATGCTCGCCGACCTCGGCCGTATGACGTCCGAAGGCACGCACGCCAACGCCTACCTGTGTGGCCTCGATGTCTCGCTGTACGGGGTGCTCTTCCCGCGCGGCCTGTTCAGCCAGATCGGTGGCACGTCGCACTCGGAGGTGTGCCGATGAGCAAGCTCAAGAAAACATTCCTCGGCAACCGCAACTTCTGGCTCGGCGTCATCGGTTCGCTGGTGGTCGTGCTGTTGCTGGTCGGCTCGAGCATCCTGCAGTTCATCGGGATCGGTAAGCAGAGCATCGAGGCCGAGTTCGTACAGGCCGCGGGCATCAGCACCGGCGACAAGGTCGCCGTGTCCGGTGTTCAGGTCGGCACGGTGTCGGGCGCCAAGATCGAGGGCGACCACGTGGTCATCACCCTCGACGTGGACTCGGGCATCAAGTTCGGACCCGACGCGCACGCCTCGATCAAGATGGCGACCCTGCTCGGTGCCCGCTACGTCGACCTGAAGCCGGGCGACGGCACGGGCCTGAAGAACGACACCATCCCGCGCTCCAATACCGATGTCCCCTACGACATCGCCGATGTGGTGCAGGTCGGTACCCCGAAGTTCGAGGCGCTGGACACCAAGAAGCTGGCCGCCTCGCTCAACACCATCAGCGGCGAACTCGGTGACTCACCGCAGCTGGTCGCCCAGGCGCTCGACAGCGTCGGCGCCCTGGCCAAGGTCGTCGACAAGCGCAAGGGCGAGGTCGACAGCCTGCTCAAGGATCTGGACCGCGTCACTCAGCTGCTCGCCGACAACCGCAACAGTGTGCTGCTCGTCATCACCCAGGGCGAGGCCATCGCCAGCCGGGTGATGGAACGGCAGAACCTGCTGCGTCAGCTGCTCGACAACATCGCCACCCTCACCCGTCAGCTCGAACAGATCGGCGGGGAGAACGGCAACCAGTTCGCGGGCACCATCGGCCAGCTCAACACCATGGCCCAGGGTCTGCAGAAGAACAAGGACAACCTCGACAAGCTGTTGCAGATCGGTGCGCCGACCGCGCGCTACTTCAACAACGCGCTCGGCAACGGTAACTACGGCTCGGTCGCGCTGCCGTGGATTCTCCCCGACAACTGGCTGTGCTTCGCACAGGTGATCCAAGGGTGCGCAGGATGAAACTGAATTTCCGACGCGGTAAGGAGCTCGGTCGCGCGTTGCTGATCGGCGCGACCGCACTGACCATCGGCAGTTGCTCGCTGCTGCCGAATCAGGTGGACGACGCCCTCGGCCGCTCGACCAAGATCACCGCGGACTTCGAGAACATTGCGGGTATGTACGAGGGCAACCAGATCATGGTCCTCGGCTTGCCGGTGGGCAAGGTCGACAAGATCGTGCCCAAGGGCACCTATGTCGAGGTCCACATGACCATCGAGTCGGGGGTGAAGATCCCCAAGGAGGCGATCGCCGCGATCATCTCCCCCTCGATCGTCACCGACCGCCACATCGAGATCACCCCGCCCTACACCGGCGGGGAGGCACTCGAATCCGGTGACCATCTGCCCAAGGCACGCACCAGGACTCCGGTCGAGCTGGACACGATGATCAAGACCATCGACCAGTTCGCCGCCGCGCTCAAGCCCGAAGAGGGCCAGGAAGGCCTCGGCCCGCTCTCGGGCCGGGTGCTGTACCCGGTGCTCAACGGCAACGGCCAGAAGATCCGCGAAACCCTCGACGCCCTGTCGTCGGCGCTGAAGATCGGTGTCGACAACAAGGACGCGATCTCCAACATCATCATCAAGCTCAACGAGCTCACCACCATGCTGGCCGACAACGACCAGTCGGTGCGCGACTTCAGCAACCAGGTCACCCAGATGTCGGGGCTGCTCGCCGAACAGGCCCCCGGCCTGCAGGCCACCCTCGACCAGCTCAACGGGTTCCTGGCCAACACCTCGAGCACCTTCGGCGAGCACGCCGACGAACTGTCGGCCTCGCTGACCGGCCTCACCACCGTCACCAACCAGTTGCGGGCCAACTCCCGCGACATGGTGGAGATCGTCGACGTCGTTCCGCTGCTGATGCAGAACATCGACGGCGCGATGAACAAGGAGAAGGGTTTCGTCCGGCTGCACGGCCTGATCGGTACGACCCTGTCCGGTGAGATCGTCAGCCTGTTCTGCGAGCGCATCCAGATGCGCTCGGACGGCTGCCGCACCGGCAAGGTCGAGGATTTCGGTCCCGACTACGGGTTCACCGCCGCACTGCTTGGACTCACAGAATGACCGGACCCATGACGAACAAGCTCCGCCGCACCCTGCTCGCGGCCACCGCGCTTGCCACCGTGACCATCACCACCGGTTGCGGTTTCACCGTGGAAGACCTGCCGCTGCCCAAGCCGGGCGCCGAAGGCGACACCTACACCATCCACGCCGAGTTCGACAACGCGCTGAACCTGCCCGACCAGGCCAAGGTGAAGATCGGTGGTTCCGATGTCGGGGTGGTGTCCTCGATCAAGACCAAGAACTTCACGGCCGTGGTGGACCTGCAGATCCGCTCCGACATCGACCTGCCCAAGGGCAGCACCGCCGAGCTGCGTCAGGCGACGCCTCTCGGTGACGTGTTCATCGCCCTGAACCGGCCGAAGAACAACACCGGCACCGGCGGCAACCTGGCCGAGGGCGACACCCTCACCCAGGAGTTCACCTCCGCGGGCGCCACCGTCGAGGAACTGCTGATCTCGGTGTCGATGCTGTTCAACGGCGGCGGTGTGGCCAGCCTCAGCCGGCTCGGCACCGAACTCGGGTCCATCCTCAACGGCCAGGGCGGCAACCTGGCGCACCTCATCACCCAGATGACCGGTGTGATCGGCGAATTGAACAACAACAGCGCCCGGGTCGACTCGGTGCTCTCAGAGTTCAACACCCTCGCCGACACCATCGAGGCCAACAAGGCCCAGCTCGGTCAGGTGGCCGACACCCTGCCGCAGGCCATCGGCGCGATCGCCGAGAACAACCGGGCCATCGGTGACCTGCTCACCAAGGTGTCCACGGCAAGCGCCGCGATCGGCGACTACGCCAACACCACCGGTGACCAGCTCTCCGAGCTGCTCACCAACCTCGACAACCTGATGAACGCCCTCGCGGCCTCCGGCGACAGCTTCGGTTACGTCATGGATCAGCTGATCGACATCAAGCCGAAGGTCACCCAGACCTTCCTCGGCAAGTCGCTCGCACCGTACGCGACGCTGACGAACCTCGATGTCGGCCTGCTGACCGACCCGGCCAACAGCAAGTTCCCCGATATGAAGGACGTGAACGACTTCGTCGGCAGCTTCATCCAGGTGCTGCAGATCGTTCAGGGCCGAGTGGGAGGCCACCGATGAACAGGGTCAAGAAGTTCTTCAGCAGCAAGATCGTGCTCGCGAACTCCGCGCTGGTCGTGGTGCTGATCATCGGTGCCAGCTACCTGCTGGTCAATGTGATGCGGGTGAACCCGCTGCGGTCGGAGTACGACGTCACTGTGACGCTCGACCGCTCCGGTGGTCTACAGCCGGGCAACGACGTGACGCTGCGCGGACACCGGATCGGCAAGATCGACACGGTGGACCTGATCGACGAGGGCCAGGCCATCGCGGTCAAGGCCGTGATCGACAAGAGCTACAAGATCCCCGTCGACACCATGATCCAGGTGGCGGCGCTGTCGGCGGCCGGTGAGCAGTACATCGACTTCCGGCCCAACAGCGACGCGGGCCCGTTCCTGCGCGACGGCGCGGTGATCGAGTACAACCCGGAGCAGATCAAGACGCCCGTCCCCGTGTGGGCGGTGCTCGACGATACGAGCGCGCTGATCGGCTCGGTGAATCCGCAGCAGTTCAAGACCATCCTCGCCGAACTCGACATCGCGCTCGGCGCGGGCCCGGATCGGCTGCGCGGCCTGATCAACGGCACGAGTCTCGCGGTGGCGGGTCTGCACAACCTGCTGCCACAGACGGTGAATCTCATCGCCAACCTGCGGGTGATCGCCGACACCACCTCCAACGCCCAGCCGGATCTGCAGACCCTGACCCGCAACTCGGGCTCGTTGCTGACGCAGTTCAACAACGCCAATGCCGAGCTGCAGGCGGTGCTCGACAACGCGCCGGCACAGTTCGAGGCGCTCGGCGCGGTGCTGGACAAGACCGCCGATCCGATCAGCGGGCTCGCGGCGAACTTCGTCGCGATCACCCGGGCGGCACAGTTGCGTCAGCCGGCCCTCCGGATGCTGTTCCCCTCGCTTGCGCAGGGCCTCGGGTCCATCGCGGTTCCCGCCCACGACGGTGAGTTCCACACCATTATCGATATCTGGCCGCGCCCGACGTGTAACTACAACACCGAGTACCGGCGCAACGAAGAGGTGCAGGACGGGTCGATCCCGAAGTGGAACTACTGCATCAACCCGCCCGCTGACCTGCAGATCCGTGGTTCGGCCAACGCGCCGCGCCCGAATGTGCCCGACAACGGCGCGCAGATGCCGGCGGGTGTGGATCCGAACGAACGGACCCCGATTCCGGCCAAGTGAGACCATGCCCGGTCCTACGCTCCGGCGTCGGACCGGGCATACTCGGCGGGGGACACTGTGGCCCGCCTCACGGGCCCACGAACGAAGTCGGTGCGAGTGTGTGCCGGGAAAGAGCAGGATTGATCTAGATGACCAGCGACGACGCCGAGAGCAAGAAGGACGCTACCCCGGCGGAAAAGCCCGAATCGGCCGCTACCGAGACCACCGCCGACGAGACGGTGAAGCTCGACAAGGCCGAGTCCGAGACGCCGAAGGCGGCCGAGCCCGCCGCCACGGCGGCAGCGGCCCCCGCGGAGCCCGCCGCGTCGTCCGGGGCCGAACGCCCGGTCGGCTGGCTGGTCGCGGCGGGTACGGGTGTTGTCGCTGTCGGCGCGATCACCGCCGCGGTGGTGTTCTTCCTGCAGAGCAGCGACCGGGGCGACAAGCTCGACGCCATCGAGGAGTCGACCAAGGCGGCCTGCGCCTACGGCCGGGTGGCCACCAACTACGACTACTCGAACAACATCGACAAGTACTTCGAGGACATGCGCTCGGGTGCCACCGGCGACATCAACGAGCAGTTCACCCAGGCCGGTGACATGCTCAAGGGCCTGATGGTCGAGCGTCAGGTGAAGTCGCGCGGCGAGGACATCCAGTGCGCGTACCTCAGCGGCGGCGAAAACCAGGCCAAGGCCATGGTGACGCTGGCGCAGTACACCTCCAATGCGGCCGCTCCCGAGAGCGAGCCGATGAACATCGCCATCGAGATGACCCTCGACCGCGAGGGCGACAAGTGGCTGGTGAGCAAGATGGAGTCGCCGGTGCTCAAGAACGGTGGCGGCCTGATGGGTGGCGTACCGGGTGGGGCTCCGCAGCAGCCCGCACCGGAGACGCCTGCTCCGGCTCCCGCGCCCGGCAACTGATCCGGTAGTACGACAGTGCCTCCGGCGGAATCGCTTCCGCCGGAGGCACTGTCGGTTGCGGACACACTCCGGTCGCGCCGCGTCAGAACAGGGTGAGTGTTCCCGACGCTGTCGGCGCGACCGGCTTCCCCGTGGTCCGCGGCTGGGTGGTTCGGGTGGCAACGGGTGTGGCGGCGTGTTCGTGGCCGTGTGCCGCGGCGTCGCGTGCGGCGATGCCCGCCAGTTTGTCGGCTTGCTCGTTGAAGTAGTTGCCCACGTGTCCACGGACCCAGCGGAATCGAACGGGCCCTTCGCGGGTGGTGATGGCGCGGTCGATCTGCTTGATGATCTCGACGTTCTTCACCGCACCGCCGGTGGAGGTGCGCCAGCCGTTGCGCCGCCAGCTGCCGATCCATTCCGAGGCGCATTTGATGGCGTATTGGGAGTCGCTCTCGATGAGCATCGGTTCGGTGCCGGGGTGGGCGAGGATGGCTTCGAGGACCGCGCGTAGTTCCGCGATCTGGTTGGTTCCGCTGGCCGCTCCCCCGCTGGCCACCGGTCCTTGATGATTCACCCAGGCCCAGCCGATGGCACCACCGGGATTGCGCAGGCAGGACCCGTCGGTGCTCACGATGATCATGACCGCCACCCTAGGCGATGCGGCCGACAAGATCGGTACCGTGGAATGCCTCTATCTCCCTTCGCAACCGCGATTCTGTGCGGCGCAGTGCCGATCTCGCGGCCGCGTCGACGAGGCCCTGGCACATGCGGCCGAACGCACCGCGTGGTGGTGGATAGCCGGCTTCGGCGGTCAGTACCGACCGTTCGTAGCCGAGTGGGTCGAACCGTAGTGTCACGGTTCCGTATACCCGCCCCCGCAGGGTATACCCGATCACCGCGCCGCGCCGGTATTCGGTGATCTCGCAGGTGAGTGTCATCGGGATCACTCCGCCCAGGCGAACTTTCAGCGAACAGCTCGCCCCGAGCCCCTGTGCCGGTGCCGCGCCCTGTGCGGTGACGGAGGTGACGCCTGCCATCCAGTGTGCGAGATGCTGGAAGTTCTCCGTATAGGCGAAGGCCGCGTCGGTGGGCGCGCCGACGTCGCTCGCGTACCTGATGTGGCCCACAGGCCAAAAATACTACAAGAATCCTATTTATTTGCTGGAAGCTGGATCTGATCCACCAGGTATCGGGCGATCGGCATGGCCGAGGTGGCGGCGGGTGAGGGCGCGTTGAGAACGTGGATGGACCGTGGCGTGCGCTCGATCAGGAAGTCGTGCACGAGGGTGCCGTCGCGCAGGACGGCCTGGGCCCGGATGCCCGCGCGATGGGGCAGCAGGTCGGCGATGCCGAGTTCCGGGCAGTACCGGCGGCATTCGGCCAGGTAACCGTGTTTGAACAGGGAGTTGCGCAACTCGCGCACGCCGGTGCGCAGGTGGGTGCGGGCCACCCGGTGCACGCCGGGGAAGCGCAGCACGTCGAGGGCGTCGCGCCCGTTCACGCTGCCCTTGCGGTAGCCCTCCCTGGCCAGCCCGAGTACCGCGTTGGGGCCGACGGTCAGCTCGCCGTCGATGGTCGGGCTCAGGTGCACGCCGAGGAACGGCAGGGCCGGATCGGGCACCGGATAGATCAGCGTCCGTACCAGTCCGGCACGTTCGGTGGGCAGGCGGTAGTACTCGCCCCGGAACGGCACGATGCGGAAGTCGTTGCGGATCCCCGCCATTCGAGCCAGGCGATCGGCCTGTAGGCCTGCGCAGACCACGAGAGTCTTCGCGACGACCGCACCACCAGGGCCGGAAACCGTGACAGCCGAGTCCGTTTCGACGATCGACTCGACGGTCGTGCCGAGCATGGTCCGGCCACCCATGTCCTGTACCTGCGCGGCCAGCGCGGCGGTGACCTTCGCGTAGTCGATGATGCCGGTTGCGGGCACGAAAAGCGCTCCGACACCACGAATTCCCGGTTCACGACGGGACAGTTCCGCGGCATCGATGGCCTCCACCTCCACACCGTTGGCGATGGAGCGCTCGTAGAGATCGAGCATCCGGGCGTGTTCGGTGGAATCGGTTGCCACCAGCAGCTTTCCGCACACCTCGAACGGAATGTCGTTGGCGGCGGCGAACTCCTTGGTCCACTGCGCGCCCGCGCGGCACAACCGGGCCTTGAGGCTGTCGGGCGGGTAGTAGATGCCGGAGTGGATCACGCCGCTGTTGTGCCCGGTCTGATGGGCGCCGAGCGAGTGTTCCTTCTCGATCAGCACCAGGCTCGCGCCGGGGTAGGCGCTCAGCAGGCGATGCGCGGTGGCGACACCGACGATGCCGCCACCGATCACGCAGAAGTCGTACACCCCGTCATGGGTACCGCCGGAAATCACACGCCGACGGTAGTCGGCTCTTCGACGGTCTCGGATCCGGGCTGGTCGCCGGGCGCTTCGATGCGCACGGTGTGCCGGCCGAGCGTGGGGTCCGTGAGCACGAATTCCACTGCGCCCTTGCGGGTGTCGACCTCGGTGTGCAGCGAGGTGACCCCCACCGGCTCGGTGGTGATGCCGAGATACTTGCCCGCCTTGTTGAGCGCGTTGGTATCGACGGTGAAGCTGACGATGTCGGTGCGCGGCGTCGCGGCCTGGGCGCCGACATAGGTGGTGCCGATGCGGAGTCTGCCCTCGAGTGCCCTGCCGTCCAGTGCCTGGTTGCTCTGCGGTGTCGCGGCAGTGGCGGTCTGGTGCTTGACGGCCGGTGCCCGGCCTGCCTCGGGGACGAAGCGTTCGGTGGTCCAGGCCAGTTCGACCACGTCGTCGGCGACGGCGCGGACGGAGTCGTCGGCCCGGTGGTGTTGCCCCGGGTCGGCGATGTCGGCGGGGGTCGGGTTGTCGTGCGGCGGCACGAGCTGGGGCATGTTGTTGACGATGTAGGCACCCGCGGCCACGGTGAGGCAGAGGCTGGCGGCCCCGGCGGCCACCGTCGCGGACAGCCGCGCGATCTGTGCAGGTCGATGTGCGGTCACGATGCAGTCCTCCCGGTGGGTGTGGATCTACCCGAGCGCTGTGCTCGCATCGTTGAAAGCCACGCGCTGATCCCCACGTTACGCCGGTGCTAGCTGGAGTTAGCACCCCTGATGCTGAGATCAGGGTCACATCTGAAACATGCGTGTATCGCACCTGGTCGGCGCGCGTGTCGACGGCGTGGTTGTTTTCCTCACGTCACACGGGGTATTCCGGGAGTGCAGGCGAGCGTCATTCACGACTGCCACGGGCCTACCCCGGCCAACGTCGTCCGGGGCAGTCAGGAATGGCGCTCAGGGAGGACGCTCGCCTGTGTCTTCCGAGCGCTGGCGCGCTCGAGCGCGGCCCCTGGAGGGCCACGCGATCAACGCTCGAGACTCGCGCTTCGCGCATGCGCTTCGAGCGCTGATCGCGCGGCCGGGCCGCTACGCCGCTTCGCGGCGGACCCTCCTCGAGGTCGGGTCGTGCGGGGCTGGGGATGTTGTCATGGCGGACTTCACGTGAACTGATTGGGCTCTCGGCCGGGTCCAGGTGGACCCGCGAAGGCCTGGGCGATGGTGAGCCAGTGGTCGGCGTCGGGGCCCTCGGTGGTGAGGGCGGTGTCTTCGCGGTGGCGGCGCTGGGTGGCTACCAGGCAGAAGTCGAGGGCTGGGCCCGATACTTTTTGTTTCGCGTCTTCGGGGCCCCAGGTCCAGAGGGTGCCGTCGGGGGCGGTGAGTTCTACGCGGAATTCTTCGGCCGGGCCGGCTTCGCCGTGGACGGTGTAGGCGTAGTTCCTGGCTCGCACGCTGATGTGGGCGACGGTGCGCAGGCGGTCGGTGGGGGTCCGGGTGACGCCGAGTGCGTCGGCCACGTCCTGACCGTGCGCCCAGGTTTCCATGATGCGGGCCGAGATCATCGAGGCGGCGCTCATGGGCGGGCCGAACCAGGGCAGTTTGGTGCCGGGCGGGACGGCGGCCAGGGCGGCGATGAGCTGTTCGCGGCCCGCGCGCCAGCGAGGCAGCAGGTCGGCGGGCGGAGTCTTGGCGAGTTCCTCGGCGGCCTCGTCGACGAAGGTGAACATCTTCGCGGCGGCCTCGGTGAGCAGCTCGGTGAACGCCGCGTTGTCGGTGGCGGCCAGGACGGAAACCTCGTCGGTCCAGGTCAGGTGGGCGATCTGGGTGGCGATGTCCCAGCCGGGAGCCGGTGTGGGGGTCTGCCACTGTTCGGGGGCGAGCGGGGCGACGAGTTTCTCCAGGTCCGCGCATTCGGCGGCGAAATCGTCGAGCAGCGCTGCGAGGTCAGCCATGTGGTTCCTTGGGGCGAAGCGTCGCGCCACCGGTCGGGTGCGCCGTCGTCACCAGAATCGCAGCGCCACCCGGAAAATGCAAGCACGCGTGCTTGTTATTGCCTACCAGCCGAAGATGAGAAGGTGAATCGCGCCGACGGCGATCCCGAGCGCGCCACCGTGCAGGTACAGCAACCAGGCGTCCTGCTCCACCGACGCGTAGAACATCTCCATGAACTCGCCTGGCGTGAGCGTGCGCAACTTGCGGGCCGCGAAATCGTCGATCTTCTTGGCCTGCTCCCGCACGAACTGCTCGTCCTCGACCATGCCCGGCGCCATGCTCAGCCCGGCCCCCGCACCCGAGACGGCGAGGTTCTCGAACTGCTTCTTACCCATCGCCGCGCGCACCATGAACGCGGTCGGCCCCAGCTGACGGTGGATCTCCTCCGACACCACCCGCTCGATGAGCTGGCGCGTCTTGTCCCCGTTGGGTCCCTCGAGCAACTCGTTGGACAGGTTTTCCACGGTGAGCACCTGGTAGGCCAGGATGTGGGCCAGATCGGTCGCGGCCTGCGGCTGGCGCTTGGCCAGCAATGCCTGGCGCCACAGGTACTTGTAGCGCGGCTGCGGGTCGCCCGGCTCGAACACCATCTTGATGGCGATGACGTTCACCGTCACGCCGATCATCGCCGAGGCGAACAGCACGATCACCCAGGCCGGAATGGCGCCCCAGTACGGGATCTGCGAGTGCACGTGCAGGTACAGCGCGAGAATCAGGCCGAAGGGCGCACCGAGCAGACCGATGCGCGCCATGAACTTCAGCTCGGGCGCGGCGATGGTCGTGGTGAGGTCCTTGAGGATCTGCGGGTTCTTCTCCAGGTACCGGATCACAAAGTTCTTCACGTCCAGCAACTGATCGATATTGTCGCCGAGGCTCTCGAACGCACGCCGCGACAAGGTCGGCAGCTGCCGGTCCACCCGCTGGTAGACCGCCTGCTTCATCTGCCGGGGCAGCGAGCGCCACAGGTCGGGATTCTCCCGGTACATGATCTCGTCGACGATCGACTGCACCTGCGGACGGGCATGTTCGGCCAGGTAGTCGCCGATGCCGTCGAGGTCGAGTTCGTGGATGAAGTCGCGCGGGCTGCCGATGCGCATCAGCGCCTTGTCCACGCAGATGCTGGCCATCTTCTCGGCGCGCGCGGGAATGAAGCCCTGGAAACCGAGCATCCGCCCGTCGCCGGAGAACGTGGGAAGCACCTGCACCCGGCGGGGCAGGTACGGGTAGAGGATGTGCAGCATCGGCACCCGGAAGCCCTTGAAATGCAAGGGCCAGAACAGCATCAGCACGCCGGTCCAGTTGGTGAGCCAGCCGGCCAGGGCGCTGAAGATCGGGAAGCTCACGAGATCGACGACGAATTTCGACTGGCCGGTGAGCTCTTCCCAATCGATGAAGAGTCCGGAGGCCAGTGTGGTCATCGAGGAGCCCCCTAGAGCTGACGCGCGAATTTCGTGAAGAACGTGAGGATAAGGCAACCACATTCTGACCGGTCATGACGGGGTGTCAACGAACTGAACACCCCCCGTCAGCGGCGCAGCAACCATTCGGCAGCCGGTTGGCGATAGGCTTGATCCGCGCTTGACGACGAGTTCTTCCCACCACCTGTGTAGAGGGAGTCACCGTGAGTGTTCCGCAGGATCATCTGAATCGTCCGGTCGCCGTGATCGGCGCGGGCACGCTCGGCAGGCGGATCGCCCTGATGTTCGCCACCCGGGGCGGCAAGGTCCACATCGTCGACCCGACCGCGCAGGCCGGTGCCGAGGCGGTGGATTACGTGCGCGAACAATTGCCCACCGTCGCCGCGTCGGTGCCGAGCGGGTCGCCGGGTTCGGTGGAGTACATCCAGGACCAGGCGAGTGCGGTGCGCGGCGCCTGGCTGGTCGTCGAGGCCGTGCCCGAGATCCTCGACCTGAAGAAGAAGGTGTTCGCCCAGCTCGACACGCAGGCCGACGCCGACGCGATCGTCGCCTCGAACTCGTCGTCGTACGCCAGCCGGTTGTTCACCGAGGACTGCGAGACCCGCGACCGCATGCTGAACACGCACTTCTACATGCCGCCCGCGTCCACGGCGCTCGATGTGATGTCGAACGGGCACACCTCGCAAGAGGTGCTCGATTTCGTGCTGCGCACTTTCCCCGAATACGGTCTGCACCCGTTCCTGTGCCGCAAGGAGAGCACCGGTTTCATCTTCAATCGCATCTGGGCCGCGATCAAACGCGAAGCACTCGAGGTGGTCGCCGAGGGCGTCTCGGTGCCCGAGGACATCGATCAGATGTTCGTCCTGAATTTCGGGACCAAGGCGGGACCGTTCCGGATGATGGATCAGGTCGGACTCGATGTGGTGCTCGATATCGAGGAGCATTATCAGAAGGAGAACCCGAATCTGCCCGAGGGCCCGATCACGGTGCTGCGCAAGTATGTCGACGCGGGCAAGCTCGGCGTGAAATCCGGGGCGGGTTTCTACGACGACTACCCGAAGCAGGGCTGAGCGGTGACCGAGTTGCTGGCCCTCGATCTCGCCGCCGGTGCGATCCTCGCCGTCTCGCTCGACGGCAGCGAGGTCCGCACGCTGGTGAGCGGGCTCGATCAGACACCGGACGGCATCGTCGTCGACCAGCTGCGCGGCCACATCTACTGGACCAACATGGGCCGCCCCGATCCCGGCGGGCGGCCGGGGATCGAGCCGGAGTTCTTCTCCCGCAACGGTTCTCTCGAACGAGTCGACCTCGACGGCGGCAATCGCACGACCGTCCTCGCTCCCGGGTCGTTCACCACGGGTAAACAGCTCACCGCCGATTTCGAAGCGGGCCGGTTGTATTGGTGTGACCGTGAAGGCATGTCGGTGCTCACCTGCGACCTGAACGGTGACGACCTGCGACCACTCGTCGTCGCGGGCAACGACGCACAGCTGCAGACCAATTGGTGCGTAGGTATTTGCCTCGACACCGATCGCCGCCTCGTCTACTGGTCGCAGAAAGGCTCTCCCGACGCGGGCGAGGGCCGGATCTTTCGCGCCCCGATCGACCTGCCCGCCGGCATGGACCCGGCCGCCCGCACCGATATCGAGATGCTGTGGGCGGGATTGCCGGAGCCGATCGATCTGGAACTGCGCGGCACCCACACCCTGATGTGGACCGATCGCGGCGCCGAACCCGACGGCAACTCGCTCAACGAGGCTGCCGTCCAACCCGACGTGGGCCGGCCGAAAATCTTGTCGCGCGGGTATCGCGAGGCCATCGGGTTGGCCGGGTTCGACGCCCACTTCTATGTGAGCGACCTCGGCGGCTCGATCCGCCTGGTCGACCTGGGCGCGGGCACCGACACCGAACTGGTCCGTATCGGTAACCCGCTCACCGGTCTCGCCCTAGCCGACCTGTAGCGCGGGGCGCAACACCACCCGGACGGTGATGTCGATCCACCGCCCGATCAGCAGCGACGGCGCGCGCAGACCGAGCTGGGTGCGGTCGAGGACCGTCGAGGCGGTGACGGTGACGGTCGTGTCGGTGACGTCGAAGGCGTCGACGGTGAAGATCAGCGGCACGGTCCGTCCGCGCGCCGAGGCGACCCCGGCGACGCGCCACCGGCCGTCCTCGGCGGTGATGTCCTCGGCGGTGAATGTCATCCGTGGATGACGGTCCAGGTCGAGCAGGCGTGGTTTGCGCAGGTCACGGTCGCGCCGGGCGTGGCCGGTGTCGATCGCGGCGAGGTCGATCACGCCGGTGGCGGTGACCGGCCGGCCGTCCGGCGCCAGCGTGAGCAGGCCTGCCATCACCGGCGCCTCGCCACGGACGTGGTGGCCGAAATGGCCCACCTGGAAGGCGGCGGTGCTGTGTTCGGTATCGGCCACCCAGTCGGTGGCCGTCATGATCGGGTTCATGACCGTGCTCCTTCGGCGTAGATGGTCGCCCGGTCGCGGTGCACGTGGACCGGGTAGATCTCCACCCGGTCGGGGCCGGGCAGCAGGGTCGGGTCCTCACCCGGCAGCAGGTCGGTGGCGAGGATGGCCGCGCGCACGGCGTGGATGGCGGCCTCGGTTTCGGCGATGCCGATCACCAGCCCCGATCCGTCGTGGCGGCGCAATTCGTAGAAGTCGAGCAGGCCGGGCACGGTGGCGACGGCGGGCTGGATGCGGTGGGTGGCGGCGAAGTCGGCGGCCGCCAGTTCGGCGGCGCCGCGCGGGCGGTCGAACCAGACGAGGTGTGCGTACATGATGTGCTCCTGACCTGCGATGATGTGGTGATCTCAGGATCGCCGCGGGCGGGCTCGCGCGGATCAGTGCCGGTACGTATTCGCGGTACTGAACTTCGCCCGATGCGCGGATACTGGGACGATGCAGACTCCGGTCGTCGGGCGGCACGAGGAGCTCGCCCGGTTGCGGGCCGCGGTGCTGGCCGCGCAGTCGGGTTCGGGTCGTTTCGTGCTGGTGAGCGGGCCCGCCGGGATCGGCAAATCGTGGCTGGCCGACCGGGCGGCCGAGCTCGCCGCCGAAGCGGATATGCCGGTGGCGCGCGGCAATGCCGTCGACGACGCGGGTATGCCGCCGCTGTGGTTGTGGCGGCGCGCGGCCCGTTCCGTGCCCGGCCTGGCCGCCGCGCTGGAAACGGTCGCCGAGCCGGGCGCCGCGGCCGAACGCCGATTCCGGATGTTCGCCGAGGTCGCCGACGTCCTCACCGCC
The DNA here is from genome assembly GCF_051843015.1 of Nocardia sp. JW2. Taxonomy (NCBI): domain Bacteria; kingdom Bacillati; phylum Actinomycetota; class Actinomycetes; order Mycobacteriales; family Nocardiaceae; genus Nocardia; species Nocardia sp. JW2. The sequence continues at coordinate 13,737 of NZ_JBPXLK010000014.1, read as the reverse complement.
GCGTCCTCGGGCCCCGGTCTGCTGCTGATCCTCGAGGACCTGCACTGGGCCGACCCCACCTCGCTCGCCCTGCTCGGCCACGTCGCCGCCCAGACCGAGCGCACCGGACTGCTCATCGTCGCCACCGCCCGCGAACCCGCGGGCGACAACCTCCTCGCCGTCCAGCCCGACTGGCTACGCCTCCCCCACGCCCACTTCCTCACCGTCCCAGCCCTTTCCGAGCCCGAGGTCCGCTACTGGCTCGAATGCCACCATCTCCCTGCGGAATACGCACCCCGCGTCCACGCACGCACCGACGGAAATCCCCTCCTGGTCCGCCTGGTCATCGACTCCGACCCCGCCCGCTCCGGCGATCCCCTGATCGAGGTCCCCGGCTTCCGCCGCCTCATCCTCACCCGCCTCGACCACCTCTCCCCCGAACAGATCGACATCCTCGGCACCGCAAGCGTCCTCGGCGAACGCATAGACGTGGATCTCCTTGTCCGCGTGTACGAGTCGACCTGCGCGCAGTCGGCACCGGGGTACCGGCTGGATCAGGGCACGAGCGTCGAACGGGACGCCTTGCCTGCCGACATGCACACGAATCGCGGTGCTACTGGTGGTCGGAACCGGCCGGAGGTGGACGGCGCGGTCGAGGGTGCCCGCGAGGGCGAGTCCGGTATGGGTGATGGTGGCGTGCACCGCGAGGGCGCACGGCAGCGGGTGCTGCGGGCGCTCGACGCGGCGACGGCGGCGGGGATCGTGCGCCGTTTCGCCGAGGGTGCGAACGGGTTCGCGCACGCGTTGATCCGGGATGCGGTGTATGCCGATCTGGCGCCGTCGCGCCGGGCGGTGCTGCATCGGGCGGCGGCGATCACCTTGGCCGAGACCTGCGGGGACGGGCTTGCGGGACTGATCGCGACGCATTGGCGGCAGGCGAGTGGGTGCGGGGAGTCTTCGTCGTGCCTGTACTGGTCACGGGTGGCGGCCCGTTCGGCACGCGCGGCGGCAGCGTATGCGGAGGCGATTCGGTTCGGGGAGTGGGCCATCGACGCGGTGGGGTCGGCTGCCGAGGAGCGGGCCGAGTTGCTGATCGACCTCGCGCGCGATGAGTTCGCGGACGGACGGATCGCCGACAGCCTCGCGCACTGCGTGCGGGCGAGCGATCTCGCCGAGCAGGCGGGCCGCCCCGATCTGCTCGCCGAAGCGGGTCTCGTCGTCCACGGCGTCACGACGCCGACCGTGATGACACAGCTGGATCACCTGTGTAGCAGAGCCTTACAGCAGTTGGATCCCGCCGAGCACGCCGACCTGATCGCCCGGATACTTGCCCAACGGGCCCTGGCGGCGGCCGATCGCGGCGCGGGTGCCGAGGCCAGACGTCTGTCGGAGCAGGCGATGCGCGCCGCCGAGGGTTCCACCGATCCCGATGTCGCGCTCGATGTCATCCATGCCCGCCACCTCGCGCTGGCCACCACCGAATACCTCGACGAGAGAACGGCACTGGCCGCCCGCGCGATCGAGATCGCCGTCGATGCCGAACAACCACTGGCACAGCTCTGGGGATATGTGTGGACAGCCGACGCCGCCCTGCAACGCGGCGACCTCCCCGCCTTCGACAACGCCCTCGACCACATCGAACTCCTGGCCGACCGCCGCAAACTCCCGGTGGCCCGCTGGCACCTGCTGCGCTTGCGCGCCACCCGCGCGGCCCTGGTCGGCGAACTCGACGCAGCGCTCGAATTCGATGCCGCCGCCTATGAATTGGCACTCGGCATCGGTGACTACTCCCTCGCCGGGCTGCACCACGCCTTCCGGGGAATGCATGCGGTGATCGTCGGATACGTCGACCGCACCGTCCTGGACGAAGCTGTCGCCGCGCTGGCCTTCGCCCCGAAAATACCTATCGCACAACTGTTCTCCCCGATGATGCACGCCCTGGCAGGTGATCTCGACGAGGCACGCACCCTGTTCGAGCCGCTCCGCTCGCTCCCCGACACCCTCGAGATCGGCCCACGCTGGAACGGAACGGTGTACTCGGTCGGCTTGGTAGCCGAACTGCTCGACGACGCCGACACCGCCGACCGGGTCTACCGTGTCCTGGCAGGCCGCGAGCACAACTACGCCGCCGACGGCACGGGCGCCCTGATCTGCGTCGGCTCCCTGGCCCGCGTCCGCGCCGACAACGCCAGGGTGGCAGGCCACCTGAACGCCGCCATCGACCTCTACCGCCTCGGCCTCACCATGGATACCGAAATCGGCGCCCACCCCTTCATCGCCCTCGGCCACCTCGGCCTTGCCCGCACCCACCTGGCCCGCGCCACCCGCGTTCTCAGCGACCCCGCCCGGAGCGACGACGCCGACCCTCTTGCCGGGCGTGCCACCGGCCCGCGTGCCGATCCCACCGCCGTCTCCTCCGCCGACCTGAACGGTGGTGGCCGGACCGCCGGCCCGCATGCCGCCCACACCAGCCCCGGCGCGGACCGCATCACCGACCTCGCCGCGGCTCGCGCAGCCGCCGAACAGGCCGCCACCGCATTCCGGCGTCTCCACATGCCTCACCGCCTGCGGCAAGCCGACGACCTGCTCGCCGCGATCACCACCGCTACCCACACCGCCGACCCCCTGACCGCCCGCGAACGGGAGGTACACGACCTCGTCGCGGCGGGCGCGACCAACCGCGAGATCGCCCATCGCCTGGTGCTTTCCGAGCGGACCGTCGAAACGCACGTCCGACATATCCTCGCCAAACTCGGCATCACCACCCGCACCGAGATCCCTCGCCGCCCCGCCGAGCGCCGGCATTCCGGATAACCTCGCGAGGTAGTTCGTTCGAAGGGGACCTCACGCGATGCAGCCGTTGAACGCCGACGACCCGCGCCGGATCGGGGACTACCGGCTACTCGGTGTCCTCGGCGCGGGCGGTATGGGCAAGGTGTATCTGGGCCGTAATTCCGGTGGTCGCACGGTGGCGGTGAAGGTGATCCGGCCGGATCTGCTCGGCGATCCGGAACTGCGCGCGAGGTTCCGCCGGGAGGTCGCGGCCGCCCGACGCGTGGCAGGCGCTTTCACCGCACCCGTCCTCGACGCCGAAGTCGACGCTCACCCACCCTGGCTGGCAACGGGTTACGTGGCCGGTATCTCCCTGTCGGACGCCGTCACCGAGTACGGCCCTTTCCCCGAGTGTTCCCTGCTCGCCCTCGCGCACGGCCTGGCCGAGGCGCTGGTCGCGGTGCATTCGGTCGGCATCGTGCATCGCGACCTGAAGCCGTCGAACGTGCTGCTCGCCGTCGACGGCCCCAAGGTGATCGACTTCGGTATCGCCCGCGCCACGGAGGACACGGCGCTCACCACCACCGGAAGAGTCATCGGCTCACCGGGTTTCATGTGTCCCGAACAGATCACCGGCGAACCGCTCGGTCCCGCCTGCGATGTCTTCGCCCTCGGCGGCGTCCTGACCTTCGCCGCCTGCGGGCACGGCCCGTTCGGCACGGCCGACATGGTGCAACTGCTCTACCGCATCGTCTATGAGCAGCCGAGCCTCGACGCCGTGCCACCGAACTTCCGGCCGCTGATCGAGGCGTGCCTGGCCAAGAACCCCGCCGACCGCCCGACTCCACAACAGGCGCTTGCCGAGCTGAGGAAGATCGGCACCCCCGACGGGGCAGGCTGGCTCCCACCACTCGTCATGCAGGACGTGAGCATGCGCGCGGTGCGACTGCTCGACCTCGACACCGACCCGGGCGCCCGCCCGACGGCCGTCCCCCCGAGCCACCGCACGGACCCGACTGCCCTCGCAGGCATCACCCCGCCCGACCGCCCGCACACCATGTCGTACCCGCCCCCGGTCGCGCGGACAGCCGGGCACACCTCGGCGCCGCATGGGCATGCCCCGTCACCGGGGAACGCCCCTCATCGCACCAGAACCCGCACCCTTCTGATCGCGGCCGTCTCCGTGACAGCGGTCGTCGCCGCCGTCATGGCCTCGCTCATCGGCATCCGGCTCGGCGACCAATCGGGCACCGCCACGCTGACGATCCCGCCGGGCATGCCCCCGACCGGCACCGAGACCAGCACCCAATCGGTATCGACCGTCCCGGATTCCTTCATCGGCACCTGGACCGGCCAGGCCGCCGACGGCCTCGTCACCTTCGACATCGTGCTGACCATCCGTCCGGGCGAGGTCGGCCAGGAGCTGGCCACGGCGTCCAATACGGGCCAGATCTCGCAGACGCGCTGCGAACGGGCCGAGACCCTCATCCAGGCGACCGCCGACCGCCTCGTCTTCCGCGCCCGCCTCACGGGCGATACCCACGGCGACTGCGTCGACGAGGGCAACACCTCCACCGTCACCCGCCAGCCGGACGGCACCCTCCGATACAGCACGCCGGGAGTGTTCGGCGGTTCCATCGCGGGCACCCTGCACAAGAAGTAGGTAGAACAGGTTGCTGTTCAATTGCCGGAAGTCCGCCGAACGCGCCCCTAATCGGGCGACTGACCAGTAACCTGAGGCCCTGTCGGACGTCCTCGAATGGCCGATATCGCGATAGTGACAATCTACAAACGCACAGGTGATACCCGTCTCAGAAATTCTGCCGTTGCGACCTGAGTCACTCCTGTGCCAGACTCTCGTCCCACACTGTGAAGCCGTTCGGTCTCACAATGTCCGGAAAGGGAGTTGATTGAGTAGGCGGCAGGCGCACGTATTTGCCACCCTCTCGTCGGCTGCGCGCGAATCAATCGAAATCGACAAGTGCCAAGGCGGCACCGGTCAGCAGATCCACCAGTTCGCTGACCGGCGGCCGGGACTCACGCAACAGCCACTCGTGCGCGACTCCGGTCACCGCACCGGTGAGCAGGGCGGTGGTGAGTTCGGCGTCGCCACGCAGGCGCACGCCGATGTCCACCAGTGCCGAACCGATCAGCACCGACCACGCGTGCCTGCGCGAGCGGCGGTGGTTCTCCATCCGGTCGCTCACCCCGACCACCTCGATGAGCGCGACCTGGGCCCGGTACGGGTCCGAGCCGAGCGATTCGAGGTACGCGCGGAACCCCGCGTGCAGCGCGAGCTCGGGGTCGGTGGGCGTGGTGAGTTCGGCGAGCGCGGCGGCGACGGCCGCGGCGGCGTCGTCCTGGATGCGGTCGTAGGCCGCGACCAGCACGTCTTCGCGGGTCTCGAACTCCTCGTAGAACTGCCGCTTGGACAGCCCGGCGGCCGCGCACACCTCGGCAAGCGAGCACGTGGCGTACCCGCGTTCGGCGAAGATTCGCGTCGCTGCTTCCAGGAATCGCTGTCGGCGCTCGGCTTTACGCGCGACGACCGTACGACCCCCATACCGTCTGTCCGCTGTAGTCACCTCTCCAAAGTATCTGAAACTCCGGATAACACAGACATTCCTGTGAATTCCGGGTCGCTCCATTTATCCACCGAACGAAGGACGGCCGACCAGTGCTGAGCACCCGAGGATCGCGGACCGCAGTGTCTGCTTTCGTACTAGCGGCGAGTGCTGTACTCGTGGCGCCCACGCCAACCCTGGCCGCACCGCAGCACGCGGCGCAGCAGAGCGTTCCCGCCATCGCGGAGAACGTGCCCTCCGAGACGCTGGCAGCGCTGGCACCGACGATCGTAGGCGCCATCTCCGGTCCCGGCCTCATCGCCGACGGCGGACAGGCCGCGATCCTGGCCCAGGCGCGCCTGCTGCTGGCAACCCCCGGCATCCCCGCGCAGGTCAAGTCGACCCTCGAGCGGATCATCAAGTTCCTCGACGGCAGCGGCGGTGGCGGCCCCGAGCTGCCGCCCGCGGACGGACCGCGCATCGCGCAGTTCCTGTACCCGACCATCGGCAAGGGCTGCATCGGCCCCACCTCCGACTCGGTCGGTACCGCGCTCGCGGTCCCCGGACCGGCCGAACTGCCCCCGCCCGGACCGGGTGCGGGCCAGACCGGCTTCGTGTTCACCGCGCTCGGCACCAAAACCCCCACGGTCGAGCAGAACCCGCCGATGACCGTGCAGTGGGTCAACCTGGACAACCGCCGCACCGGCACCCAGGTGCTCACCAACGCGGCGGGCATCAACCCCGACGGCCCCGCCACCCTCTCGGCCATCGCCGACACCGGTGCGGGACGGGTCGTCGCGGTCGTCACCGGCTCGCTCACCACCGAAACCGCCGACGGTAACCGGACCTGCTCGTTCGCCCCGACCATCGGGTTCTTCTCCGTCGCCTGAACCGGCACAACGCAATTGGAGTTCGATCTATGAAGTTTGCCGTCCCCGGCCTGATCAGCGGGCTGGCCGGCGCGATCCTCGGGGTGATTGCCGTGTTGGGCATCACCGCTGGCGCGCAACAGAATTCGATTCCCGAGCCGGAGACGACCGGTGACCCGGGTTCGTCGCTGCTCGGCAACGTCACGTACGGCAGCCGATGAGCAACGTGCGCAGGATCATCGCCTGCATCCTCGTCGGTCTCGGTGCGCTGCTGCTCGCGTGCGCCGCCATGATTCCCACCTACACCGTCGGCAAGGTGGCCAAGACGCCACTGGACCTGCGGATCACCACCATCGCCAAGAGCGTTCCCGGCGAGGAAGCCCTCGTGCTCGACGCCAAGTCGCTCACCTCGCCCGAGGGCTCGGCCAAGATCGACACCAATGTGCCGATCGTGTCGCAGCGCTTCCTCACCGTCGAAGAGCCGTCGGACGCCGACGAGATGACCGTGCAGGCGGGTCAGACGCTGCGTCGCGACGACCGCGACGGTGACACCGGGCTGCTCACCGCCTCGGTCGACCGGGTCACCATCGACCGCAAGACCGGCGAGCCGATTCCGGTCTCGCCCAACGGTTCCATCGCCGTCAACGTCGACAAGTCGGGCGCCTCGGTGGCCGACCCGTCGCAGCGGCGTGGTCTGCAGTACCGGTTCCCGATCGGCACCGAGAAGAAGTCCTACCCGTACTTCGATCTCAACGCCCGCGCCACCTACGACATCGACTTCGTCGAGGAGTCCGAGGTCAACGGCGTGCCGGTGTACCACTTCCGCCAGACCATCCCGGTGACGAACATGTGGGACGTCGTCCCGGCCGCCACCAACAAGCTCACCCTGCCCGCCGCCAAGTGGGGCCTCGAGGGTGAGGAGCCGGTCACCATGACCCGCTACTACACCAACACCCGCGACGTGTGGGTGGAGCCGAGGACCGGCGCGGTCCTCAAGGGTGGGGAGTCCATCCACCTGTTCTACGGCCGCAGCGCCGACAAGGTCGACGTCACGGCGCTCAAGGCGCACCTGGTCTTCGACGAGGAGACCATCAATGCCCAGCTCGCCGTGACCCAGGAGAGCCTCGACAAGCTCGATCTCTTCGGTAAGACCCTGCCGGTGGTCTTCGGCATCCTCGGCGCGATCCTCGTCATCGCGGGCATCGTCCTCGGTGTGCTGAGCAGTCGTGGCCGCACTATCGATCCCCCGACCGAAAGGCTCCAGCGCAACCTCTAGAACCCTCGAAACACCATCAACGCACGAACGCCCTCGGCTCCCACCTACCCCTCGGGAGCCGGGGGCGTTCGGCGTTTCGTTCGCCGTGAGTGAACGGTTGCCGGGGTCGGAACAAAGTGCGATCTTCTGTAGTTGAGTCAGCAAAGCTCAACTTTTGGAAGGGTCGATATGACTACAGCTCAGAACCTGCCGGTGCTGTTCCTGACCGATCCGATCGTGCTGCCGGGCATGGTCGTGCCCATCGAACTGGACGAGTCCGCGCAGGCCGCCATCGACGCCGCGCAGGCAGGCAAGACCGGCGCCGTGCTCGTGGCGCCGCGCCTGGACGAGGGCTACGCCTCCTACGGCGTGGTCGCCACCATCGAACAGATCGGCCGGATGCGCGGTGGCGCGCCCGCGGCCGTGCTCAAGGCCGAGCGCCGGGCGCGGATCGGGCACGGAGTCACCGGGCCGGGTGCTGCGCTGTGGGTCGAGGCCGAACCCGTCGAGGCGCCCGCGCCCGACGAACGGACCACCGAACTCGCCGCCGAGTACCGCAAGCTGGTGATCGCCGTTCTGCAGCGCCGCGAGGCCTGGCAGATCATCGACATCGTCAACCAGCTCGACAACCCCGAAACCATCTCCGACACAGCCGGTTACGCGCCCTACCTGTCCAACGAGCAGAAGCGCGAACTGCTGGAAACTCCCGATGTCGCGCAGCGGCTGACCAAGCAGATCGAGTGGATCAAGGCGCATATCGCCGAGGTCGAGGTCACCGAGAAGATCAGCGAAGAAGTGCGCGACGGCATGGAGAAGAGCCAGCGCGAATTCCTGCTCCGCCAGCAGCTCAACGCCATTCGCAAAGAACTCGGCGAGGACGAACCCGACGGCGCCGACGACTACCGCACCCGTGTGGAGAACGCCGACCTGCCCGAGAACGTGCGCGCCGAGGCGCTGCGCGAGGTCGGCAGGCTCGAACGCGCCAGCGACCAGAGCCCCGAGTCGGGCTGGATCCGCACCTGGCTCGACACCGTCCTCGACCTGCCGTGGACGGTGAAAACCGAGGACAACACCGATGTTTCGGGTGCCCGCGCCATCCTCGACGCCGATCACCACGGGCTCGACGAGGTGAAGGACCGCATGGTCGAGTACCTCGCGGTGCGTTCACGTCGCGCGGCGCGTGGGCTCGAGGTGGTCGGTGGCCGCGGCTCGGGTGCGGTGATGGTGCTCGTCGGCCCGCCCGGTGTCGGTAAGACCTCGCTCGGTGAGTCGGTCGCGAAGGCCTTGGGCCGCAAGTTCGTTCGCGTCGCCCTCGGTGGTGTGCGCGACGAGGCCGAGATCCGTGGCCACCGGCGCACCTACGTCGGCGCCATGCCGGGCCGCATCGTGCGCGCGGTGAAGGAGGCGGGATCGATGAATCCCGTTGTCCTGCTGGACGAGATCGACAAGGTCGGTTCCGACTTCCGCGGTGATCCGGCGGCGGCGCTGCTCGAGGTGCTCGACCCCGCGCAGAACCACACCTTCCGCGATCACTACCTCGACCTGGACCTCGACCTGTCCAACGTGCTGTTCATCGCGACCGCCAACGTCATGGACACCATCCCCGGTCCGCTGCTCGACCGCATGGAACTCATCACGGTCGACGGCTACACCGAGGCCGACAAGGTGGCCATCGCGCGCGACTTCCTCGTCCCGAGGCAGCTGGAGCGCAATGCGCTGACGGCACAAGAGGTCTCGATCACCGAAGAGGCGCTGCGGGAGGTCGCGGCGAACTACACCCGGGAGGCCGGCGTTCGCCAGATGGAGCGTTTGGTCGCGAAAGCCTTGCGCAAGGCGGCAACCCGCCTGGTGACCGGTGATGCGGAGCCGAGTAGTGCGGCGTCCACGGGCAAGGCGCAGGTCGGCGCCGCGACGGACGGCGAGGCGACGCTCGGGTACGACCCCGAACTCGGCTACGACAATGTCATCGACATCAGCACCGGTCCGCAGCCGGCGGGCCAGGTGCAGAGCCTGGTGATCGATGTGGACAACTTGACCGACTACCTCGGCCGCCCCCGCTTCACCCCGGACTCGGTGGAGCGCACCGCCGTCCCCGGTGTGGCGACGGGCCTCGCGGTGACCGGCGCCGGAGGCGATGTCCTCTACATCGAGGCCAATGCCGCCGAGGGCGAGCGTTCGCTCACCCTCACCGGCCAGTTGGGTGACGTGATGAAGGAGTCGGCGCAGATCGCCCTCACCTACGTGCGTTCACACCTGGAGGAGATCGGGATCGAGCCGAAGGTGCTCGACCGCAATATCCACATCCACTTCCCGGCGGGCGCGGTCCCCAAGGACGGTCCGTCGGCGGGTGTCACCATGGTCACCGCCCTGGTGTCGCTGGCGCTGGATCGTCAGGTGCGTGCCGATGTGGGTATGACCGGCGAGGTCACCCTCAACGGCCGGGTGCTGCCGATCGGCGGGGTGAAGCAGAAGCTGCTCGCCGCGCAGCGAGCCGGGCTGAAGACGGTCTTCATCCCGGCCCGCAACGAACCGGACCTGGACGAAGTGCCCGCCGAGGTGCTCGAGGCCCTGGACGTGCGCCCCGTCGCCGACGTGGCCGACATCCTGGCCTACGCCATCGAGCCCATCGCCGAACCGGCCGCCGACGGTACGTTCGCCGTCAGTGCCTGATCGAAAAGGGGGGCCGTGCATTCGCGCACGGCCCCTTTTTCGTGCGCCGGGCTACCGGCTGACGGTCGGCGGTAGCTCGGCCATGTCGGCGGTGACGACGGTGAGCTGGTCGGTCTCGTACTCGTCCTCGTCGTCCTCGAATTCGGTGTCCTCGTCCGTTTCGGCCGTGGGGGTGAGATCCTTCTCGACGCGGCGGGTCGTGCCCTGGGCCACGGCGCAGTGGATCGGTTCCTCGCCCTCGGTCTCGGCGTACACGTCGCAGTGGGTGACGGCCTGGCGGCGGGTGGCGCCGAGCACGGTGGCGTGCACGCGCAGCCGCTCCCCCTTGGCCGGACGCAGGTAGGTGATGGTGAAGCCGCCGGTGAGGACATTGGGGCCGAGTACGGTTCCGGCGGCGAAGGTGAGTGCGTTGTCGGCGGCGTAGGCGAGCACCCCACCGTGCACGAAGCCGAACTGCTGGCCGTGCTCTGGCTGGATCTCGATCACCAATGTGGCTGCGCCGTCGCCGAATTCGGTCAGCTCGGTACCGACGAGACGAGCGAAGGGTTGCGCGGCGAGTACCTGCCGGGCCAGGTCGAGGTCGAGGGAGGTGGCTTCGGTCGGCATCGGGTGTTCCGTTCTTCGAGTGGCGGTGCTCGGTGACTATTCGGCGCCCTCGACCCGCAGGGTCGCCCAAGCGGCTGCGGCGAGTTCGGGAGCGACATCGGTTGGCGCGGTACGGATATTGCCACCAAGCCATTGGCGGCTGAATTCCTGTGCCGCCCCGAGCCACAGGGCATAGACGAGGTCGAGTTCGAGGTCGCGCACCGTGCCGTACGCGACATGGGTCCGCCACCAGCGGCGGACCGAGGTGAAGAACTCCAGATTGCGCTCGCTCTCGCGCACACCCGGCGGGCGCGCGGCGGTGAGAACGGTTGCCCGGTACTGGTTTTCCTGCACCCAGCGCAGATGTGCGTGCACGCCCGCGACGACGCCGGTCTCGGCGTCGGCACAGTCGGCGACGGCGGCGTAGAAGTGCTGTTGATAGTCGGTGAGCGCGTTGACCCAGACCTGCCGGTACAGGTCGGCCTTGTCGGGGAAGTGGTGGTAGAGCGCGCCGACACTGGCTTCGGCGGCGGCGCGGATGTCGTTGAGCGTGGCATCGAGGACACCGTGTTCGGCGAACTGCCGCTCCGCGGCGAGCAGCAACCGATCTCGGATCTTCATGACCAGAATTTAGTTCTGTTTTACGCCGTGCGCAAGAGCTGGGCTCCCTCGCGGCGGTGATGCGATAGAACGGAGCAGTGCCCCAGTGGCTCCTGCATGTCGATCTCGACCAGTTCCAGGCGGCGGTGGAATTCCGGCGTCGCCCCGAGCTGCGCGGACAGCCCGTCATCGTGGGCGGTGAGGGCGACCCTTCCCAGCCCCGCAAGGTCGTGACCTGTGCTTCCTATCCGGCCAGGGCCTTCGGCGTGCGCGCGGGGATGCCGCTGAAAGCCGCGCAGCGCAAATGTCCCGCAGGCGTGTTCCTGCCGCTGGACATGGCGACCTACGAGGTCGCCTCCGCGGAGATCATGGCCACGCTCGCCCGGGTGGCCGGTGCCGTCGAGGTGTGGGGCATGGACGAGGCCTTCGTCGCCACCGACGGTGACCCCTGGCAGCTCGCCACCGAGATCCGGAGTGCTGTCACCGAACTAGACCTGACCTGCTCCGTCGGCATCGGGGACAACAAGCTCACCGCCAAATTGGCCACCGGTTTCGCCAAGTCCACCGGCAAGACGTCCGCCGAACCCGAACACGACCCGGGTGCCGCCGGGGGTATCTTCCAGCTCACCGCCGCGAACTGGACCGAACTCATGGGCCACCGCCCCACCGATGCGCTCTGGGGCGTCGGGGCACGCATCGCCAAACGCCTGGCCGAACTCGACATCGCCACCGTCGCCGACCTCATGGCCGCCGACCGCCAACGCCTCGCCGCCGAATTCGGCCCCAACACCGGCCCGTACCTGTGGGTCCTCGGCCACGGCAAGGGCGACACCGAACTGACCACCACTCCGCGAATCCCGGTCGGCCGCAGTAAGTCCGAGACCTTCCCGCACGACCTCACCGACCCCGACGAAATCCGTCGCGAGGTCGCCCGCATCGCCACCGAGGTCGCCGAGGAGATGCTCGCCCATCACCGCGTGAGCACCCGAGTCTCGGTCACCGTGCGAACCAAAACCTTCTACACCCGCAGCAAGCAGCGCAAACTCCCCCAGCCGACCACCGACATCGCCACCATCGTCGACACGGCCCTGGCCGTCATCGACCGCTTCGAGCTCGACCGCCCCGTCCGCCTCCTCGGCGTCCGCCTCGAACTCCTGCCCTTGGACGAGTGATCACCACGCTCTGTGGCGGCATCGCCCGGGAGGCTCGCGCCACCAGAGCGTGGTGATCGAATGTCCAGGATTTGATTCGTCGCTGGACGGGTGGATGACTCGTATGCTCGGCTCATGAACTTCTCCGCGATGGTGGCCCGTGAGTCGGATGGTGGGATCGTGCTCGGTCGGGAGGAGGTAGGGGACGACTTCCTCGGCACCGGCGATGTGACGATCAAGATCCACTACTCGAGTGCGAACTACAAAGACCTGCTGGCGATCACACCGCGCGGCGGGGTCGTCCGCAACTACCCGATCGTCCCCGGCATCGACCTCACCGGCGAGGTGACCGCCTCGGAGTCCGAAGACTTCGCCGTCGGTGACCAGGTGATCGCGCACGGCTACGACCTCGGCGTCGCCCGCAATGGTGGCTTCGCCGAATACACCAGGGTGCCGGCCGAATGGGTGGTGAAACTCGACGGCCTCGACACCCGCGACGCCGCGACCATCGGTACCGCCGGCTTCACCGCCGCGATGAGCGTGCAGGCCCTGCTCGACCACGGCCTCACCCCCGACGACGGCGCGGTGCTCGTCACCGGCGCTACCGGCGGCGTCGGCACCGTCGCCATCGACATTCTGTCCGGCCTGGGCTTCGAGGTGATCGCCTCGACCGGCAAGACCGACGCGGGCGATTTGCTCGCCGAACTCGGCGCCAACGAGGTGATCGGTCGTCTTCCCCTCGATCCTGAGGCCAAGCCGCGCCCGCTGAACAAGGCGAACTGGGCAGGTGCTGTCGACAGCGTGGGTGGCAAGTCTCTCGCGTTCGTCCTGAGCTCCATCGGCTATGGCGGCGCGGTCGCGGCCAGTGGTCTCACCGGTGGCTCCGACCTGCCCGCCACGGTGCTGCCGTTCATTCTGCGTGGGGTGAGTCTGTTGGGTATCGACTCGGTGTTCCTGCCTATCGAGAAGCGGCGTGCTCTTTGGGCTGCGCTGGGTAAAGAGTTGCGTCCGCAGCATCTTTCGGCGATCGAATCGTTCGCGTCGATTACCGATGTTGACGCTGTTCTGCAGTCGATCAAGGACGGCAGCCACTCCGGTCGCACGGTCATCGGGGTAGCTAACGAGTTCTGAGATATTCGCGGTCGGCGGTCGGCGGTCGGCGGTCGGCGGTCGGCGGTCGGTACGGCACAACCTCGGTGTTTTTGTGCACCACGGAGGTATTGGGCTGTGTTTATTGGAGCGCTGGCGCGCTCGAGCGCGGCCCCTGGAGGGCCGCGCGAACAGCGCTCGAG